>JAQVGX010000027.1 GCA_028696515.1 Candidatus Dojkabacteria bacterium
TGGGACTGATCCTTCGGAAATATTTATCTATGATGCTAAGTATCTTATGCTTTTGAAGGATATGCTTGGAGAGAATTTTCCTTTCAGAGTAAGAGAGTACAAACTATCTGAGCCTACTCTACCCTAGATTGAAAATCTGAAGTTCAAAACTCAAATCTTTATCCCCGATAATATACGATTTAGTATGTGTCACATACATCAGAGATGTGATTGAAAGGTCGTGATTGATGATGATATCAAGGTTGGGTATATTAAACTATCTCTCCCTATTGATGTGTTGTTACATATATGCTTTAATAATGTTGATAAAGGTGGACAAAATCCTTTAAATTCTTTATACTATTTAAAGAAACTTTAATAGAGAACTGTTATGAACCTGCCCGATTTTTTCGGTCTCGATATCGGAAATCATTCTATAAAAATCTGCCAAATAAGATGGAGGGGTAAAAAGCCCGGTTTGGATGCTATTGGCAGTTCATCGACGCCAAGAGGCGTTATGGGGAGTGAAAGCGAAGATCATCAAAAAGAACTTGCAAAGCATATAAAGGAAGCAAAAAGTGAAGCAAAGGTAGGAACAAATAAGGTGGTTGTGGGTCTGCCCGAGGCAAAGATATTCACACAGCTTATTACTGTTCCTAAAGTTGAAGATAAAAAGCTTGAAGAACTTATTCACTGGGAAGCGAAAAAGTATGTTCCGATTCCGATTGACGAAGTACGTGTTGATTGGATATTTCTTGGAGAACGGCTGATAAATAACCAGCCGCATATTGATATCTTTCTTATCGCCGCTCCAAATAATCTCATCGATCGATACCTGAAAATATTGGAATTTGCTGGGCTTGAGCCAGTTGGTGTAGAAACAGAATCGATAGCAACTACTCGAGCGTTATGGTGGCCGGTTCAAATAGGATTGGGAGGCAATATTCAAGTTGATTCGCCCTCAATCATGATACTTGATTTTGGATCTCAGAGTACTGACCTTTCAGTTGTACAAAAAGGATCGCTTTTATTTTCACAAAGTCTAGTTACAGGTTCTGATGCGTTAACTGAAGCAATTGCATCAAATTTTGGCTTGGAGATACAGCAGGCTGAAGAGTATAAGAGGAGCTACGGACTGGACGAATCTCAGCTAGAAGGTAAGATTGCAAATTCTCTCAAGCCAGTCATGCAGGTTATCGTGCAGGAAGCTAAAAAGACTCTGGATTTTTTCAGATCGAGATTTGAGAAAAGTACTCCGAGAAGACTTCTTCTGGTTGGAGATGGCGCCAAGTTGCCGGGTATACTGACTTATATGGCAAATGAACTTGGCATAGAAGCAGCACTGGCTGATCCGTTCGGTAACATTGAAATTTCAAGAAGTATCAAAAGCAAGATTGAGCAATTGTCATCTGTTGGGTATTGCTCTGCTCTTGGTTTGGCCCTTAAAACAGAATAATTTGAGAATTAAAAATGGCAATATACAAACAAACAGTAGACTTTCTTCCGAAAGAAAGTGAGGAAGAAAGTCGTGAGAAGTACAATCTTTCGAAAACTGCTCTATATGCAGCAATTCTGCCTTTGCTGGCATCTTTTATCTGGGTTATAGCTATGCTGATAAGTGTTTATTATAAAAGAGAAGTGAGCGGGTATGATCAGATAATTGCTGATAAGAATGCTCAAATAGCTACTTATGATAGTGTACGTCAAAAACAAACAGAACTTGTATTGAAGGTGGATGCACTTGCAGAAGTAGTGACGAAAGATTTTAATCCTCAAGAATTTTTCGATATTGTAGACAAGACAATAAAAGAAACAGGTGATGCGAAGGCGGGGATCTATGCTTACCAAAGAGAAGAGGATGGCCTGTTTGTCATACAGGGAAAGGCAAATTCTTATCTGGATTTGGCTAAAATAATGGTTGTGTTCAATCGCAAAGAATCGTTTAGTCAAGTACAGATAAAGTCAATCTATTATGATAAAGAAACAGATACTGTCAACTTCCAAGTAGGATTTTATTATGCAGACACGCTTTCCAGTGACGAAGCAGAGTTGTATGAATAGTACTTATAATTATAGCAGTTCAATTTATGGAAGATGGCTACGAAAAAAAGGAAAAAAAGAATATCTATGAACAGGTGAAGGAGGGAGAACAGCAAAGAAGAACCTTGAGCTCTACTGTTAAAAAAGGTGGACAAAACCTAGTGGCAGGTATTCTCTACTACAGCCTTCCTTTGTTCAGCATCATTATTTTCTTTTTGATTCTGTTCGCAGGAACAGTACCTGCTATAAAAGGTATTCAAAATAGCAATGATGCGATAGAACAAAAGAAACAAGAAATCAGCGAGCTGGATTCTCAGCTAGCAAGTCTTGAAGCCTTGAAATCGAATGAGGGGCAGATGATAAGTGACTTGGCAATAATCGACAAGATAGTACCGGCAGAGAAAACTCAGGTTGCGAAGTTTGTCGGGGAGATATCTGATCTTGCGGAAACAAATGAGCTAGAAGAGACAAAGTATGAGTCAGGTGAGCAAATCGAAAAACTTCAAGAAGAGATAGAGGAAGCACTCGAAAAAGAGACAGCTGCTATTATCAATATTCCGGCGACCTCACAGTACACAGCTACCTTTGGAAATATAGGTGGGTTTCTGAATGCCTTGTATAAGAAGAATGACTTTATCATTGTAAGCGCGCTTTCTATGCAGGGAGGTGAAGCAAGAGAATATATTGCTTCAAGGCAGAAAGCTAGAGGCGAAAAAGTCTCTATAGATACTAGCCTTCCTTATTTTACATGGACTATGAAGGTAACCTTTGAAAAATACCAATTTAGTAAGGGATTTAGTGAATACATCATCCAGAATCTTGTCCCGCTGGATACCCAACCAAATGAGGAGATTCTTCAATATATCAGAAGAAGATATTCTTAATCGACTATTCTACTTTTAGAAATACTCTTTTATTTTCTTTCCTGGCAATTACAGAGATGATATCTCGGATTGCTTTAATGTTTTTCCCGCCCTTTCCTATTATTCTGCCCTTGTCCTCGTCTTCAGCGTTGATAGAAAATACTGTTGCTCCTTCATCTTCTGATTCGCTGACACTTACTTTTTCCGGACTCAAGGTAATTTGCTCCAGTATGTAGACTAAAAGATCTTTCATCGGTTTATTGATCGGTCAAGTTATTTAGCTTTTTCCTTTGCCTCTTTTTTCTCAGGCTTTACTTCAGTTTTTTCTTTGTCATCCTTTTTTTCTTGCTTTGCTTCTTCCTTTTGAATTTCTGTTTTGATATTTCCCTTCGCTTCAGGCTCTGATTTCTTTTTTACTTCTTCCTGATCAGATCCTTCTTTTTTCAAAGATGCAGCAGGCGTTGTTTCCTTACCCTCTTCCTTTCTTTCTTTCTTGGGCTTTAGAGCTGGTTTCTCGAACCGTTTTTCTTTTTCGATAAGGTTCTTCTTTGTGAGTATACTTTTTATAGTATCGGTTGGTTTGGCTCCGACCGAAAGCCAATATTTTACTCGCTCTTCATTGAGATTTATCTTTTTGCTTCTCGGATCATAGTTTCCAATATGTTCAACAGCCTTCCCATCACGTTTTGTACGAGCAGGCATAACTACTATCCTGTAGTGAGGATCATTCCTCTTACCTATACGCATCAATCTTATTTTTAGCATTTATTTGTAAGTAATAATTTATTCCTATTCTCTAATTATGACCTTTAGTCTGTTCTGACCCGATATTTTAGCAAATGTTTTAGAATTAGTCTATATCGAAATATTTAGCTAAAAGCTCTTTCCAGTTTTTAATTGCACTTTCAGCAGCGTTCTGCTCTGCTTCTTGTTTACTTAGGCCTGATCCTTTACCAAAATCTTTCGCTTTGATAAGAACCCTTGCAGTAAATTTCTTTGCATGATCAGGGCCTGTTGCGTCTACGACTTCATAAACTGGGGTCTCTTTTACTACTTCCTGTGAGATCTCCTGAAGTTTTGACTTGCTATCAATATCTAGTCTTTTTTCCACGATCTCTGGGATTTTATAAAAGAGCTCTCTTTTTAAGAATTTCCTGACTACTTCAAGTCCTTTATCGAGATAGATAGCACCTATTATCGCTTCAAATGTATTGGCAAGTATGTACGGACGTGTTCGTCCTCCGGTATTCTCTTCTCCCTTGCTCATAAAAAGGAATTTCCCATAGCCGAGCCTTTCAGATTCTTCGAATAGACTTTCTGTTCTTACTGTTGCTGCTCTAAAGCTTGTAAGCTCACCTTCCGCTTTAGCAGGATAATTATCAAAAAGATACTTCGAGACAAGCAGTTCCAGTACAGCATCTCCAAGGAATTCAAGCTTCTCATTATGTTCAAGTTTTCCTTTTCTATATTCGTTAACAAATGATCGGTGAGTAAGGGCAACTTTCAAAAGTTCCAAGTCGGAAATGTCAATTCTGATTATTTTACAGAATCCTTTCAATTTTTCAGCGTCACTTTTTGTCATTATCTTTTATCTTGGTTTGAAGCAATGTTCCTAAAACGCCGTTGATAAATTTACTGCTTGCCAAACCTCCAAATTCTTTTGCAAGTTCGATAGCCTCATCGATGGCAACTTTTTGAGGTGTAAGATCGTGGACAAACGCCTCAGCTATGGCGATCCTAAGTATTTGAAGATCAACTTGTGAAATTTCACTTACCGGCCTTTCCGGAGCGTATTCATGAATTATTTCATCAATTTCGTCAATTGACTCCTTTACTGCTTTGATGATCTGATCATAGAGCTTTTTGTCGTATCTTTCTACTTCATTCACATCACATAAATTCTCTTCTGAAAAGCCGCTTTCATCTTCTGTTGTTAAATTGTTCTGGCGGAAATTTTGTTCAAAAAGATGTTGAAGTGCGAGAATCCTAGAGATATGACGCGGATCTACTTTTTCTTTCATGAAGAATTTGCTCTATAAAATAGATAGAATTAATATTAATCTGTTTTGATAATTTCCCTATCTTTGTATTTTCCACAGTTTGGACAAGCTGTGTGCGGCTTTTTGAGCGTTTTGCAGCTTGGGCAAGGAACAAGATTGGATACTTCCAGAGCATGATGTGATCTTCTTCTGTTTTTTCTCCCTTTAGATATTTTCCTTTTTGGAACTGCTCCCATAGATAAAATTCATAAAATTTAAATTCAATTTGCGCTATTATACAATAAATGTTCTCACGGAAAAAGGGCAAGGGATTATAAATCTTCGGCAGGAAATATACAAGCATAACTTGCAAGGCTAAACTTTCAGATTATTGATTTATGACAAGGAGTGCTGAGTAATAGAAATGTCTGCTTCTAATTAAGTAAATTATATTCTTCTAATAGTTTCCAATAGAAAGGGAACTGGGAAGATTTTCTTATCGATTGGCTGCCAGCGAGAACCTATGACTAGCGCAAACTTCTTCTATGCGGTTTATTTGGATTGGGATTCCTTGGTCTTGTAAAAAGCCAGCTTGGTGATACCGTATGATCGCTCGTCAACCTTTTTGAGATTTCCCAACTCGTCCCCAATTTTTTTACTTACCGGTACTTCTGCTACGATCACACCATCCTTAGCTAGGAATTTAGCAGTTGTAAAGATTATTTTCTCCTTAAATTTATCATGCGGCGGTGTGATAAAGATAACTTGGTATTTAAAGAGCGGCATATCAAATGTGTCGTATTCTTCAAGGAATCTGGACACGGATGCTTTGACAACTTTGGCCAAAGCATAAAATCCTGTTTTTTTGAGGTTCTCGTTGATGCATAGTACTGCTTCTTTAGATTTGTCTACAAAAACAGCTGATTTTGCACCTCGGCTTATACATTCTATGCCTAAGGCTCCTGTCCCTGAATACAAATCAAGAATATTACTGTCCTGAATCAAAGGCTGCATCATAGAAAAAAGGGCTGATTTTACACGATCAGTCATTGGGCGTGTTCCTCGAACTGGAACTGTTAATCGTTGTCCTTTTGCCGATCCGGAAATTATCCGAGGGTTCATATTGATTGCTATAAGAGTTAAAATGTGATCAAGGAAAGCTTATCAGCTAGTCAGCTTGTTGGCTATTTAGCTAGCTATACGGCTGATGAGCCCAACGGTTTCTCTAAAGGTTCTATTCATTATCAAACAAATCATACATCCCGGAGTCTTCGCCGCCCAATCGCCAAAATATGAATTTCTTTACACCGTATGTCTCTGCGAGTTCAATCCTTTTTTGAGTTACTTCGCTGTCCTGATACCATATGACCCAGGTTTGATCATTTGCTACATAACTTAAAGATTTCTCGAAATATTCAGTATCCATTTCATGCTTTGTTATTTGAGATTTATTTGCTGTAGCTATATGATTCACGTCTGTCCATACTAGAGCATTTGCACCTTTCGTTTCAACAACCCATTTGTAGGCGTATAGAGGCAGACCTAGAACGATCTTGTCATGACTGTCTATCTTTTCCTGAGCATAGTCAAGTATTGATCTGATCCAATCCTTTGGGGCAATTGGACCAGGATAATCTTGTGACCCTGTATAGTCATAAGCCATTATTCTGAATTCATCAACGTACTTACCTATTTCCGACCAATCTTGAGCTCCTCTCGATTCTGAAACGGATTCTATAATTCCTTCGAGATCGTTTTTCCATAGGACAGCGATTGTCAAAATTTTAGCGTCTTTGTGAAGTTCCTCCGAGAGAAGTCTAATAAAAGTTGAAAATTTATCTCTATCGTCTGCCTTTATACTTTCGTAGTCTATGTCGATACCGTCAAAATTATAAGTTGATACTTCAGCTGCGATATTTGAGATGTGTTTATCCAGTAAGTTTTTATCATTTAGAATTTTTGATAATTCATCAGCACTTGAGTTCGAGATACTCGGAATAAGCTGAGTCCGATTCTGTTTGCACAGGTTGATGAGCTCCGAATTTCTTGCCGTATTTTTGAGCCCCAGTGAGCCGTCAGCTTGCAGAAAATACCAGGTCGGGCTCAATGATCGGAATGCGGTTTTGTTCGATTTGTACGAATCCAGCGCGGTGTAAAAATCCCAGTATGCTATCCAGGCGCTGAATTCTGTCTCGATTTTCTCAATTTTGCGTAATTCCTTGGGCAAGTACTCCTCTTCTTCGATAAATGCCTTGTAAACCTCTTCAACATCGTAGTCCGCAGATTCATTTTCTGGATGTATTTTACTCCGCGTTTCTAGAATTTTATATGATACAATTGAAAAAGAAGCGAAAAGAATCAATATGATAGGAAGAAGAATATACCACTTCGGTTTTCGATTTTTCATACGATCATTATTATGACTGAAACACTAGCAAGGACAATTATACAGCTTATTGCCATGATAAGTAAAAGAAGGCGGAATATGACTTCTTCTCGGTTTATTTTTCTGAATAAAATATAAAACGCACTTACAATCCAGAATAATTCTGAAAGACCAAATATCGGCGTGAAAAGATATCGTCCTATTTTATTGTGAATTTCAAGAATTGGATTGACTTTGAAAAAGGTAAAGATTTGTTCTGAGAATGGGTACAGAAGACGCATGGTTCCACCCAGCATATCAGTAAAGATATGGGTCAATGTGCTTGTTAAAAATAGAAATGCGAAACTTCTGAGGATTATTCTTGATTTTGATTTCAAAAGGATGGAAAGCAGCAGCAGAGATAAAGTTATCAGGATATAAAGAAAGGGAGTATGTGTTATGTAATACCTATGATTTTCCAGCCCGTGGAGCGCTGCGTAAGCGATATCAAAATCTGGAATATAGGCGGAAACAATTGCACCGGAGTATAGTAGTGTTCTCTGTTTTTGACTGTACTCTTCTCTATCCCAGAGTCTCCTTGTCACATATGCTGTTGTAAGTCCGGATGCCGGATGAGCTAAGAACATTTATATAGCAAGTAATAAGTATATGTAATATGTGATGATAAATGTAATCAGAGGGAAATGATATCTGAATAACAAGTATTTGTAAATTGCCTTGCTCTTTATAGAACAAGATGGTATATAGCAGGGGTATATTATTTAGCAAAGATATAAGGTGTTTAACCTAGGTTATATACTCGCCCCGTTGAGTCAAACAACTTATTTTATCAGAAACGCTTTTCTGAAGAATCTTACTCAGAAGAGTATCAGCCCGCTCCAGATATCTTTCTATATGACACTTTTTTCTGTACCCTTGTTTCTTTTTGTGTTTTTTAAAGATGCCCATATGAGTGATATTCTATCTGTGTTTACTCTAAGAAACATACTTCTCCTCTTTGCAGCAAGCATTTTCGGAACTGTTGGAGCATATCTTCATACTTATTTATTGGGGAAGATTGATGTTTTTTTTATTGCAGCATTTACAAAATCTGTTCCTGTTCTGGCCACAATTCTTGCACCTGTACTAATAGATGAATCTATCACAACTATCGATTTTTTAGCTCTGATATTTGTGACTGTGGCAGTTTCTATTTTGACATTGAGTCAAAGCAGGCAAAAGGTTGTAAACTTTCGTGAGCTCTTCAGAAAAAATAGATTGCTACTCTTGTTGTTTTTCACCTGCTTGTCATTTGCTCTTTTTTACGTGATTCGTAAAGCTGTAGCAGTTGATACAAGTGTCCCGACTTTTATACTTTTTTCAAATTCTCTCTCAGTATTGTGGAATTTCATACTCTTAAAAATAACAAAAATCTCTTTAAACCCGGGACGTTTATTCTTCCGTAAGATATCCGTTCCTGCTCTTATAGGCATTCTTGCATTTACATTTGAAAGTTATGCCTATGTTCTTCTTCCTATAGGGATTGCAGCTATTTTCAGCAATCTATCAATATTTCTCAATGCCGTACTGGCGAAGTATTGGCTTCATGAAAAAGGAATCTGGCCCAAAGTTGCTGCCAGCGCGGTAGCCGGAATAGCTAGTGTGATAGTATATGTGAGGTGATGAAATATTGGCCAATATTCTTTCCTTCGATAAATTAGAACTATTTGTTATAATAATTCTTTAGATAATTATGGAAGAGCAAGCAAATCCTACGGTCTCGAGGTCCTGTATAAGAACGATTCAAGAAGTTGTCAGTAGAGAATCCTCGAGGAGAGATGATCTTATAAATGTGATAGTTGGTATAGGAAGAGCTTTGGAGGAAGGGAAGACAACGGTCAGTCTTCCTCATTATTGTAATTCGTTAATATATCAAGTTCATTTGCAAGTGAGACCGGCTTTTTCTTTTAGAGTAACTGGTCCTCAGGATGAAATAACTGTTTTCTGGGAAAAGGGGGGAGAAGCTCCATTTGGGATTAGGCGGGTTTTGATCGAGGGACTTGGGATAGAGGGTATAGTGTCGCCGAAGCTTGCAAGAGAGATAGTGCAGCCGGTATTGGAACAACTCCTGGTTGAGGCGCTGGATTGGCCACTGACCGCAATAGACCGAAAGACCGGCAGATCAAAATTGAAAGGGATACCCAGGATGAGTTCTCTGGGTAATGTAGGTACTGCAGAGTCCAGAGGCTCAATCATGCAGCAAGTAAAACAAATTGCTGAAGAGGTAGGTATCAGAATCATCGGTTTTGAAGATGAGAGGATAAATAGTGAGTTATTTGAAATTCTTTTAAGTAGAGCATATGGAGTATTATCTATTGACGATCTGGGTTTAAGTATACATCCTTCTGCCGATCATGCTATAGTGCTAGTAAATCCATTCAACCTAGTTTCCGGGATAGATGCATTTGATATTCGACGAGAGGAGTGGATGGAACGTGCTGAAGAGATGGCGGATGCAATTCAAAATCAGTTAATCGGTGCCTTGAATAATCCTGCAATATATGAAAAAGCTGAAACGCTGTTGGCTTCTGCAAACATGTTTGTGCAGATAGCTATGAAGGAGATCCCGATTGCCCCTTGGTTATTGAATCCTCTCCTGTATCAGGCAATTTCTTATCGTAGCAACTTTTTCTTTACCGGGAACGTGCTAGTTTTTCGAATATACAATCCTGTACATGAGTTGGCTGCTGCCTTGGAAAGACATAGTGGTGATAGGCTTGCTTTGTTGCTTTCGAACATGACAGAGGGTCTAAGAATTGCTATAGCTCAAGAGAGTGAGACTTTAAAAATATTAGTAGACAGAACTTCTGGGGCTCACCAGCCTGGCAGAGATTTACCTCGAAGCAAAAATTAGCAGGAGTATTCAAATCAATGTTGTAAACCATTATTTAATCCTGATATAATAATTTACTGCCTCGTTTTTAAATTCTCAGTATAAATGTATGCTTACTCAACCTGAAGTTACTAAATATACTCAAGCTGCTGCAGAAGCGTTGGTTGCACATTGGCAGCAATCAGGATCAATGTCAATTCTGCGTGCACTAAAAGCATACAGTCATGTCCATGCTGAACAGAGTTCTCGAGTTATTTACCTCGCGTTACAAAAATACGATGCAGAAGGATTTTGGCGAGAAGTTCTTGGAGTAATAACAGAATTCGGTTTTAACTTAGAATTCGATTTTTTACGAAACGGTATGGCTTTAATAGTTGAACAGCGGGTTGTTAAAATAACCGATGCAGATGTGCCAGTCATTGTAGCATCAAGTCTTGAAAGATTCATCAGGATCGAATTGGGATTGGATTTGGATATGCGTCTGCCTATTCCGCTTGTACATTTTCTAGAAGTGAGAGGTTTTTTGGGCGAGTACTTAAAAGAGCTTTTTGGAAAAAGATTTGAAAGTGAAGTCTTGGTTACTAGTGCTGTAGAAGGAAGTATGGTGTTGGGCGGGGTCGGAGATTATTATACGAATGGGATTGCCCGAGATGCTAGTCAGATCTTTGCTCGTCGATACCCTAAGTTAAGAGCTGTCGCTGATGGACTAGGCAATAATTTTATTGAAGTCCTGAGGATGACAGCCTGTGTCACTGATATCAAGGAGCTGGGTCTCTTCTATATTCCGGAATCCGGTAGGCTGGTGATTGATAATCTTTTTCTCTTTGCTAAATTTACAGGATTATATCGTAGAGGAGGAAAAGAATGGGATGAGGCTTTTTTGAGAGTTCGCGAAGCATTCGTTGCTCAATTTATGGATAAACTAGAAGGAGTATCAATTCCCAGACCTGATTTTTCGATAGAGATTCCTTTGTTTAAAATTGTAAAAGACCTAGATATACCTTTGTCTGTAGTAAAAGTAGTTGTTATAAGTCTTCCTGGATGTTCTTTGAGAAGATATGCTTCAAAGCTAAGGGAAGCTATGCTGGTGGTGAGTGACCCCTTGGAAGAAGCACTAGCTGTATTTGATGCCCAAGATCAGACATTTAGAGATGGTGTATTAGCAAGAAGAAGTAATCTGATAAGCCAAATTAGAAGATTAGCTAAATAATCTATCATTTAACTGTAAAATATGGAAACAGGTCAAGACGATTTTGCGAAAGTTTATAAACAACAAGTTGTCGAAGCTTATCGTGGAGGGCAGGTTTCATCTGATTCCTTGCGAGTTCTTCAGCTATTATTGGCCAGTAACAAAGATGCAGCTGTTCTAAGAGCTGGTGCACAAACAATTGCAAGAAGTGGTTTTGTTGAAACAAGTTATAGAATTGGGGAGCAGAGAGTTTCTGAGCCAGTGGGAAGAATGACCGTAAGCCAAGATCAGGCTGTGATTTTGTGTCGGGAGGTGGGAGATTTAGGATCAAATATTGGCTTGGGGGCAAGAATAGGACAGACTACAAAGGCTGGTCGAACGAATGTGATTTTGTCAGTAAGGTCAGTTCAAGCCCAAGTAGCGTTGCGAGTATTGGGAGATATGGATCTTTCTGGACTCGAACTTCATCAGGAAGCTGATGTAGAGGGCGAGACTCAAGGACCTAGAGCTCGTTTGGGAGTAATGCTTAGTTTTGTTGGTGAGCGGTTGGGGTTCTTATGGCAGGGATTTATCAATCTTAGAGTTGCCTTATCTGGCGCTTGCGGAGAAGCTATTAGAAGGTGGCACGAACATAGAGACCGATTGATTACGAGACGTGCTTATCGCGAGTTTGAAAGGGATCGTGCTGCAGAAGGAGAAATTGATTGGGTAAAGGCTGCAGCTGCAATGGGTAGCGGAAAAACAGGTTCTGATCGTAGAGCTAGTGAGCGAGAGTATGAAATCCCTGAGGCTATACGTTCTCAGGTTAGTGTAATGGTAAAAGATTTATTACGGGCTATGTTTGAAGAGGCATCTGCTAACGGTGTACCTGGCGATGAAGAAGTAGTTTACGAAGTAGCTGAGCTTGCAGGGAGAATAGAAAGAATAGCTGAAGATGAACCTTTTGGATTGAAAGAAGAAGAAGTGAGAGAAGCATCAACGGGGTTAACTATTGACCCGGGAAGGTTTCTGGGTTCTCTGGCTGGTATAGGGAGTATGGCTCGTGCAGGACTGAGAGTCGAAGGAGATAATCTTAGTATTGTCTCAGTAGATAGATTTGCTGCAAGTGTAGATATAAATATCCGTATCTTGAGATCAAGAAAAGATCCGATCGAAGGCCTGCCTAGTAATATATCAAGAGAAAGATTAAGACAAGGGCTTGTAGCTGCATTTTCTGATAAGCTTCTTGAAGACGTTTTTGGTTATCTTAATTTTTCATGGAGAATACCCGCTCTAGACCTAGGTACATTTCGTATGCTTCTTCCTACAAAATTACCTGTAAATGTAAGGGATTATGATGTTATAGATACTGTCGTTAGTCGTGTTGGTCTTGAAAGGATTATTTTTTATGCATTTGATACAACAGATCTTGAGAGTCTTGGTATAGAGATTGATAGATATTTTATAAGGATTCAGAATACAGTCGCGTTTGCGGGGACTATTAGACTCTTTGGATTAGGTCATGAAGAATGGACAAGAGCGAGAGATGAATCATTAGTAACTGTTTTCAATACATTAGTCATGAGGATAGATCAAGGATTTGGAGGGATTTCCCCTATAGGTACTGATATCAATATAAGAAGTCTAGTCCCAGAAAGACTTAAAGATCAAACAGAATATAGGGCTCAGGTGTTATATCTTGTAATGGCTAATCTTCTTAGTAACGCTGGTCTTGAAAATTTAAGACAGAAGGACAATTTTACTATTCGTATTGAAGATGCAGGTCCTGTTATAAAAGAGTTATATGGTAGTGCAACAGATGAACAAAAAGAAAGATTAGATTTGAGAAGTAGTATAATTTACTTGCTTGATTAACTGTCTGGTTGCTTCATATGTTACTATCCCTACAGTCGTAGCTACATTCAGCGATTCTTTTTGTCCGAACATAGGCACTTTGACTACGGCGTCTGATTCTTTCAGTACTTCTTTTGAAACACCAGTGATCTCGTTGCCGAAGATGAGGGCGGTTGGTCCGGTAAATTTGTAGTCCCAGTAATTGACAGCACCTTTTGTGAGTTCAACGCTTACTATTGCTACATTGATATATTGTTTCATTGTCGGATTCTTAGACTTTTGGGCTTCTGGATTATTCAGTTCTCTTATAGCATCAATGGTTGATTCGTAATGTTGCCAGGGAACGTATTCGACTGCACCAAGAGCTGTTTTGGGGATTCTATTGTGTGGAGGATAAGCAGTTATTCCACTTAGCATTAGTTTTTCAACATTCGCTGCATCACATGTACGGAAAATGGCGCCGACATTTAGAGCTGAACGGATGTTGTCAAGAATTACGTAAATCGGATTGTGGCTACTAGGAGCTGATTTGTTGTGCATTAATAGTTCATTGGAAGTACATTAGGTTGTACTTTGATTGTGCCTATAGTCAGAATGGTGAAATTTTGATAAATGTTAAATTGTCCAGATTCTTGTTTCTCTCTATTATTGCCAGTAATTTTTCGTCTGTGAAATAGAACGGCAGGTCTTTTGCGCCTATATAGATCACTTTTTTGAAATTCTCTATCCCCTTCTCTACTACCTTCTGACTGTCTTTTCCGGGTTTTCTTGCGTTCAGTATCAATGCATATCTTACTAAGTCCTGTTCGACAAAACTTTTACTTCCCTTAAATATTCTCAGTTCCTTATCGGTGAAATTCTGCATTGTTGTTCTAAACTGTCGGACGAAGCGAAACCGCTTAAAAATACTTAGGCGGTTTGTAAAAAGCCAGATGGCTGGTTTTCTTTTGAGCAATGTTTCCAGGACAAGCAAACTTCCCTTTTCGAGGATGCCTACTATCTCACGAGGGTCCAGGATGCCCTTGAAAAATACTCCGTCGATATCACTTATGATCAATGTGTTCTGGTCTATGGCTGTCAGGTCAAAACATGACTTGAAATCGGACAGAGATCTGAACGAGTAAGTTTTCATTTGTCTATCAGGATCAATGAACTAATATCCATATCAATAATGCCAGAATTATCCTGTAAATTCCAAATACAGCAAGACCGTGCTTATCCAGAAACTTAAGTAAGAATTTGATCGAGAGAATACCGCTTACGAAAGCGGTCATGAAGCCGGTTGCTAAACTTATAATGGTAAGATCTCCCAGTCCCTCATTTCTAAAATCATTTATCTGCATCAGTGCTGCTGCCCCGATTATCGGTATTCCAGCGAGAAATGCAAAGCGAGCGGCTTCGCTTCTTTTCAATCCGGCAAATAATCCTCCTATTATAGTTACCCCGGAACGAGATGTCCCTCGGATGAATGCAAGAGACTGAAATAAACCAATAATCAAGGATTTGTGCATTGGTAGTTTATTTATAGCGTACTTGTTGGACATTTTGATTTTGTCTACAAATAACATTATTGCGCCTATGACTACCAGCATTATTAGGACAATTCGGACATCCTTAAAAGTGCTGTCTATAAAGTCCTTGTGGAACAATCCGATGAGTCCGGTTGGTATCGAGACAAGGAGAAGATTCATGATTAGCTTTTTAGATGTTGGATTTTGGATGTTGGTCATAAGATTGATAAGATCTTTCCGGAAGTAGAGAATTATGGCTAACAAAGTTGCAGCGTGTATTGTGATATCAAAAGCCGTTGATTGAACTTCCCATCCAAAAAGTTCAGGGATAATGACAAGATGACCGGAGCTTGAAACTGGTAGAAATTCGGTAATGCCTTGAACTAGGCCAAGTACTAACGCTTGAATAAAGGTCATATCTTTTTCCCTAGAATTAACTTGGCATATTTTACAATAAAAGAGGGTGAAGCTGAAGAGCTTAAAAGCTTTTGAGCAGATGAGCTTTTAAACTTCTGATCAACGAGAGATAATGGGCATTGCAGTCGGAGTAAAACTGATAATGATGCTAAAGCAATTTCATGAGGGCATTCCTCTTTTCACTTCGTTCTATCTTTGCTTTCCTTATGGCTTTCCTGAGAATCGCAATCGACCCATCATAATTTTCTCTGTCCACAGGATAGGGATAGCCGTCTTTGCCGCCATGAGCAAAGGAGTATTTTACGGGATCCCTCCAATCCGCCTTTGTGCCGTATGCAATTTCTGATATCAGCGTTAATGCTCGTATTGACTTGGGGCCGATGCCTTTGATGCTGAGCAATTCCTCAAAGTCTTTTGGCTGTCTTTCATATGTACTCAACATTACTTTTTCCAAGTTTTCAGGTCTTAGATCTGTTTGTTCTATCCATTCCCGCTTGGGTAAACTAAGTGTGAGAATTTTTTTGTACTCTTTCACGACTTTATGAGGCTTTTCTATGGAAATCTTAGATACTACGGATCGCGCAGAAGTGCTGTTCATTGATGTCAGATTGAGAACTTGTTCGAGTTTGTAATCATCGCAAATCCCACTTTGAGGTTCATTAACGAAATCTTTTACATTCTTAGAATACCAATGATATCGGCGAGCGAATTGATAAGTTGCTCTTGGCTCAGGGCTCGGGGATGAAGGGGTGGCAAAAAAAGAATAGTTTGGTTGAGGTTTCTTTCGTTTGGGATTATTTAAAGCAGGCATGCCTTGCTGGATGACTGTCCAAGATCCCTCTTTTGTAAAAAAGAAATTGTGGTGATATAGGCGGTGGCCGTCTTGAACAGCCGCCGAATCAACCTTGGCACTCATTTTGCTTGCATAAATGAGCTTTTGGGGATCTATGCTAAGAGATACCTTTTCTCCCCAGTTTTCAATTTCAGCAGGTGTTTTTCTGCTAGTTCTCCCCTTTCCTCCAGCAATAAAAAGATTCAAGTCTCTTTCAATTCCCTTGATGCCTGATTTTAAAGCTCCGCATGTAGTTGTGGTCAGCCCTGACGAGTGCCAGTCATAGCCCAAAACACAGCCAAAAGCCTGGAACCAATAGGGATCAGATAGTCGTTTAAGCATTTCTTCTGAGCCGTATTCACTGACTATGGCTATGGTGATCTCTCTTGCAAGTTTCTCCATTCTTCCAAAAAGCCATCCGGGAGCTTTGCCCCAGTGTAAAGGGAGATTTGCTATTCCGGTTTTCATATTAAGTAGATAGTTAGATAAATAGAGAACTAGAGAATCAGAGAACCTAAAAACATGAGATTAAATTACTAATACAATAGTCGGGAACCTTTAGATTTGAGGAGCTGGAAAGGCGTAATCAGTAACACCTTTCGGAGACCATTTACGCCTTTCCAGCTCCCCGCACAGCTTATAATTCAAGCAATTTCTCCAGTTCTTTTGCATACTGTCTTTTGGATCTATCCTTTTTGTGTCTTAGGGTATGAAATTTTTGTTCTTTTCTAACTTTCATAATTATTTGACAATTTGATAAGTAGTATATGCACTATTGTATTTTGGCTTGTGCCGGGCAATCTCTTGTTTGGCTAAAGACTTTGCTTCCCTTTCGTTGTCACATTCGACATAGTTGATATAAACTACATCATTCCAGTTGTTCTGAAAGAACTCCTTAACAAGCTGATCCCTTGTTCTCCCCTTCTTTGCTTGACCTATATAATATATGGGATAAAGTGAGTTCTCATCTGCGATACCTCGAAGATAATAGACAGTATTTGTGTTTGGGATGAAATTCTTGAGAGAATTCTTACTGTAGAGTATGAGACTTGAAGGTTTGTGAGGCATAAATAAAAATTTAAAATATAAAATTAAGAATTAATAACTTTGTATTCAAACTGGAACAAGTATAGAACAAGGAATAGAACATGTCAAGTGTGTTGTAAAGAATGTTCTTGACAAGTAATAGCAGACATGTTTATAATAAGATTGTAAAAATTTGAACAATAATTGAGCGATCTAGTCGATTTAATCGATCTAGTTGGTCTCAATGATCTAGGCGATCAGGACTTAACTTTATGACAAGTATTAATTTTGGGTACACAAAGCTTGAGATATATAATTTATCAAAGAGTCTTATCAAGCTTGTTATGAAATATCAAGAAGATTTCCTAACGAAGAGACGTTTAATTTAACTCAGCAGAGCAGGCGTGCATCAGTATCTGTGTGTCTTAATATTGTTGGAGGAAACGCTAAGTATTCAAGTAAGGATCAAGCAAGGTATGCCAATCATGCACTTGGTTCCATAATGGAGTTGAGTGCCTGTATGGAAATAGCCCTTGATTTGAAATATATAAGAGACCGGGACCTAATTTTGTTTAAGAAGTTAATCGAAGAACTTTACTTTAAGATTATTGCCTATAAAAAGTCTAAATTTAAATAAATTTTTAAAATCATTTAGATCAGTTTGATCACTTTGATCAACTAGATCAATCTGCCATGAAAAAGTTACATCCCACTCAGCAAAAACTTCTCGATCTTTTGAAGAATAACATAGAAGATCCCCTTACGGTCCGTGAGTTGCAAGATGAACTTGATATTTCTTCAACAAGTGTTGTTGCACACCACATCACTCAGCTCGAGAAGAAAGGTTATTTGAAGAGGAACCCTAACAACCCCAAGGATTACCAGATTCTCTCTGATTCACCGGAGAAACTTATTTCTTACATTAATTTATATGGTTTAGCGCATTGCGGTCCAAAAGGATCGGTATTGGATGGTGATCCGGAAGACAGAATACCTATTTCTTCAAGGCTTGTCCCTTTCCCTGTTTCAGAAGCATTTATGGTAAAAGCCAAAGGAGATTCGATGGAGCCAAATATAAAAAATGGTGATCTGATAATAGTCAGAAAAGCGGATTCGGCTGACAGTGGCAGTATAGTGTTATGCGTAAATGATGGAGAGGCTATTATCAAGAAATTCCAAAAAGAGACTGGTAGAATTATCCTAAATTCTCTTAACTCTAAGTATTCACCTTTTCTAGCGGCTGATGATTTTCGAATTGAGGGTGAAGTTCGTGGGGTGATTAGCAGTCTATAAATTTTATTTATCTTTTGTATGAAGGATAAAAAGCTTGAAACGCCTTGCGGACTGTATTGTCTGACTTGTCCGGAATTTGAGAAGTCTTGTGAGGGCAAATCATGTAAGGAACATGACGGCAAGATGTTTTGGGGTGATTGCAAATTATTCGAGTGCTGTGTACACAAGAAAAGGTTAGAACATTGTGGTGTATGCGAAGAATTCCCTTGTAAGTTATTTATAAATCATAATGATCCTTCACTCTCAAGAGAAGAAGCGCGAAAAGAGAATGAAAGAAGACAAGAAGTACTGAGGAAGCGAGCAAATAGCGAATAGTTAGTGATCAATAGTAAGATAGTCAAGGAGTGAAATAAATTTGCTGACAAGACGATCAGCTGATGAGCATTAGAATTCACTAAAATGGTTAAATTTGATCATGTGCATTTGAATGTCCACGATATGGATCGAGCGATTGCTTTCTACGAGAAACTTTTTGGTGTCAAAGTGCAGAATCGATATAAAGACAGATGGGCTGATTTGCAAGTAGGGAAAACGGTGTACATTGGACTATATCGCCCTACATTTGATAATGAGAATTCATCTTATGAAGTGGGAACAAATGTTACACCGGTTTTGAGAACCAAGGATATAAAAAAAGAGTATATGAGAATTTCAGATTTGAAGCCTAAGACTGTTTCACAGATGCAGCACCTTAACTTTATCCGGCCTTACGATTTCTTCATGTTTGAAGATCCCGAAGGAAATGTTTGGGAAGTTGCACAGTATTAGCTATGTGTTTATAATGATGCCTAATGTGTGAATTAAAATAAATTCATTAAGTGATCAAGTTTATTAAAATCAAAATTGTATTTATAGTTGATATACAAACCAAAAGTGAATGCTAAAAGTTTATTTACAAGTCGGGTAAA
>JAQVGX010000104.1 GCA_028696515.1 Candidatus Dojkabacteria bacterium
GACCCGATCACTAAAAGGAAAACAACGATCAATAGTTGGATCAAGACTAAGCTGGCCTATGCAAGAGAAGAGTTTCCGAAGTGGTCTAGATATTTGTATTTTGTTGGTTTTGGTTTTTCTATCATTACAACTGCGATAAGTCCAATGTTATACAATTTTGCCGTATTGACCTTTTATGTACTTCTGGGTCTTGTATACTTATTCTTTGCTATCAGGTTTGGAGGGGGAAAGCTGTATGATTCAAAGAGTAAGAAAGGAATTGTTGGCGGTTTTGTAAGATTGTTTGACGCGAAACAGAATAAGCTGATAGACAATCAAATAACTGATAAAACAGGCAGATATAGTTTTATAGCAGAATCAGGAAAATACAATTTACTTGCTGCAAAAGAGGGGTATACATTTCCCTCAAAGGATCAAAAAGATCTAAGAAAAACCTATTATGGGAGTCTCGTGAATGTGAATAAAGAGAAAAAGGGTGTAATAGGAATCGATCTGGCTATGGATCCGGTAAGTAAAAAAGAAATGGATCTTAAGAAACTTAAAGGCCGTGGACGCAGGGAGAAGTTTGGATCGCCTTTTAGTGCTTGATAAACAAGAATTCAAAGGCTAGATCAAGCAGAATATAGTTTAAGGAACAAGTTGCAGCAGATTCTAATGACATTTCATACATGATATAATTCCGCTTGCATAATTATTTATTAGGGACTATCTTTTGGAGACTTTCCATAATAAGAAGGACCTCTTGATTGAACTCGTTAGAACAAATTTTAAGCTGAGGTACAATAACTCCGTTCTCGGCTTCTTATGGGTTCTTATAAAACCTCTCATGACGTTTCTTGTTTTGTATTTTGTATTTTCAAATTTCAAGGGAGGCTGGGTAGAAAATTATCAAATATATCTTCTCCTTGGGATTATCATGTATTATTTTGTTAACGATGGCATAGTATATGGTATGAAAGGGCTGTTGCAAACAGCCCATATAGTATTGAAGGTGAATTTTCCCAGAGAGATTGCCCTGGCCAGTGCTCAGATCATGGCAACTATAAATTTCGTTGTAAACCTCTTTATCCTAGGGCTTTTTGTCCTATTCAATCCTATTGATCCAACGCTTGTATCTGTATTGTATTTCATTTCCATAAATTTGATACTATTCCTTTGTATTTACGCAATTTCATTCTTCACTTCCATAATTCTAGTGAAACTAAGGGATCTTGAACATGTCATGGGTCTTGTGATGCAGCTTTTATTCTATGCAACTCCGATATTTTATCCGGCCGAGGCACTTCCAGAATTGATGAGAAAGCTTGTCTTTCTCAATCCTCTTACTATACTTATACAAGCGTCACGGGATGCTCTTATCTATGGGGAAATTAGCTATATCAAAGGGGTTATTCTGATTACTGGGTTAACGTGCCTTTTACTTTTATTCGGCTCAATTTATTTTAGAAAGAATGTAAAGCAAATTGCCGAGAAATTTTAAGATATAAGTATTGATTTGTAATGGAAAAATACCCGAATGTCGCAATTGTAATTTTGACCTGGAATGGACTGCATTTTTTGGAGCAAAATCTGAGTTCTGTTCTCGATCAAAATTATAAGAATTTCAAAGTGTTTGTTGTCGATAATGGTTCTGTAGATATGACAATTAAATTTTTGCAGGGGAAAAAGAGAAAGTACAGAAATCTTGAGATCATAAAACAAAAGGAGAACTTAGGGTATGTTTGTGGTAACAATCGGGGACTTGAAAGAGTTTTGAAAACAAAAAAGTATGAATTTGTTGTTTTACTAAATAATGATGTTAGAGTTGAGAAAGATTGGCTTCTGAATCTGATAAGTGGTTTCAGTGAAAAGAATATTGGGATTTGTACATCTAAGATTCTACTATACTATCCCTATCATCAGGTTGTGCTGATTCCCAAGGAAGATAGCGTCTTAGAGTCAGTCAAAATCGGAGATTTGGTTTATCATCCACTAGAATTTACCGATGGATTCAATGAAAAGGGAGCTCTGGTTGAACTGCCGAAGCTGATCTATAAATCTAAAATATATAACTTTGGAGTTCCTTATGATCGAGAAAAATCTGGTGATCTGATACTCAAATTTTCAAAAGGAGGTGCAAAGGTATTTTCTGGCAATGTAAGAAAAGAGATAAAAAGTTCGGGCCATGTGAAAATTAAACCAAGTGGCGGCTATGTCATACAAAATGCGGGAAGTGATTTCTTGCGCAAAGAGATGACATTTGTAGATAAAGGTATTTTTGAGTTTGATAAAGATTTGTCAAGCAATCTTGTTGATGCAGGGTGTGGAGCTTCGATGGCTATACGTACGGACTTGTTGCGTAGAACCGGATTACTGAAAAGCGCATATTTTATGTATAATGAGGATACGGAGTTGAGTTATAGGTTGAGTAAGATTGGCTATTTCACGAGATTTGTCCCTAGTTCTATATGTTATCACTATTTTTGGGGAAGCAGTGGTGGCCGGGTCACTGAAAGGCAAACTTTCTACGGAACTCGTAATAGACTCTGGTTTGCAAGAGAATATTTTGGTGTTTTGATTTACCTCTATTATTTTGCAAGGACCTTTGTTCGGTCAGTGATTTGGGGTATGAAGAGTCTGGGGGGTGATAAAAGAGCAAAAATGTTTAGTGAAAATTACTTTAGAGCTTTAATTAGTTCGTTTGGGAGTTATGGGAAGTAGTAAATCATATTCAATTCAGGTAAAAAACGTAACAAAGAAATTTTCTATCCCAAAAGAGAAGAACATCTCTTTAAAAAATTATTTCCTCAATCCGTTCAGAAAAATTGATCATGAGGTTTTTACTGCGTTGAAAGAGATCAGCTTTAAAATAAAAACAGGTGAATTTGTCGGAATTATAGGAAGAAACGGCAGTGGGAAAACCACTTTGCTCAGGATCATTGCAGGAATATATCTTCCTGATAGCGGTAAAGTTGTTATAGATGGAAAACTTACTCCATTTCTTGAACTAGGTGTAGGATTTAGCCCTGATTTATCGGCCAGGGATAATATCTATTTGAACGGAGTTATTCTTGGAATGAGTAGAAAAATGATAGAGGAGAAGTTCGACGAGATAGTAAATTTTGCTGAAATCGGTGAATTTATCGATACACCGCTTAAGAATTTTTCTTCAGGAATGCAAGTGCGCCTTGCTTTTTCTATTGCTATTCAAACTAAGTCTGACATTTATCTTCTTGATGAGGTCCTTGCTGTCGGAGATGCTGATTTTCAGAAAAAGTGTTTGGCTAAGATCACTAGCATGAAGAGTTCAGGCAAGACAATCCTGTTTGTGAGTCATAATATGGAAGATATAGAGAAATTCTGCAACAAAGTGATAGTTTTGGACAAAAACGAGATGAAGTACTTTGGTTCGACAAGTGGAGGGGTCGACGTATATAATGGCATAGTGGGCAGAGAGAAGTGACAACCATTATCTTTATTGGACAATTTATGAAAAAATTTGTTGTGCTACTGTTCCTTTCGGTATGTATGTTTGTTTGGTTGCCTGTTAGAGGTACAGCTAGGGCAGATTCTCAACCAGAGCTTTTGAATCCCAACGAAGCGGATTTTATTGGAGACGCTTTTTGTGAGGCAAAATCTTTAAACTGTGATGAGAGCATCAGTGATAAAGATATCCTTGAGGAATTGTTTCATAATGCAGAATTTTACAGGTTTGGGAAGAAGCACACTTTTGAGATACAGGACAGGGCAATTATTGGAATCGAGGTTAAATTCCAGGATATATATACAGAAGAAGATGAGGATGCAATTTTCACAAGCTCGATGCTGGTAATCAAAACTCCATCAGGAGAGCATTATGCTGTCGCTGCGAAACAGCTTATGGTCATAGAAGTCTACGAAAGTGGCATTTACGAAGTGGGTCTTGTTTCTGATGGTCCTGAACTATACAACATAAGTATTTCTCGATTGAGATCCCCCTTTATAGGTGATTTCACATTTGTTGATCAAAATATAGACTTTCAGGACTACAAGATGGAGTTATTACGCTATGTTGAACTTGGAGGCAATGTAATAGTGTACCGGAACGAGGAAATGCTTGATTTTTTAGGGATTCAAGAGAAAAAGATAGTACTGAATGATTCCGAAAAGATAAGATCTCAAATAGATTTTATTTACGATAATTACTACTCAACTGGTGACGAAATATATCAGATAGATAGTGCGCTCTCGTCGAAAACGCTTGCAACCTATAGAGATGTTCCTCAGATTCTTCTATTTGAAAATTCATTTGGAAAGGGGAAGATTTTTGTGCTTAACCCTTCACTCACAACACTA
>JAQVGX010000105.1 GCA_028696515.1 Candidatus Dojkabacteria bacterium
AAATCCGTGCAAAACTATTGTAAGAAGGTAATAAAGAATGATACCATTCAGACCATATTCTTTGATGCTGTTTCCCTCTTCAGCTATCCTGGTCCAAACGAAAGCAAAAGCTAAAAATTGAAATAGCTTCAGAACAAGACTGATCGCGAGGTCGCTTCTGTACTCGAAAAACTGCTGAATGTTGATCTTGAAGAATAGTATATACTTATTCATGTCAGAAATTATACTATTAAGACTGATAGTTATACAAACTGAACACAGGAAAAATTCATAGCATTGATGAACTAACTATTTATCTGAATGATAGTTGATGTGAGCAGAAAAAATAAACTATAAGCGCAAACAATTTAATAAGTTGATACCAATGCAGATCCATGTTGCTTGAGAAGCAACGCCTTTGTAATTATAGATTCATAAGGGTTTTCAAGATCTAAACTAAACGTATTCCTTATTTAAGTCACATTATTAAGAAAAAATCAATATCCTGAATTATGAATAAAACAGAAGGTTTATCTTATAAGATGGTTCGAATATCTACTCTCCTGTTTCAAAACTAGAAACTTGTTTAAGCAAGCATCTAATGTGTTTAGTTCAGACAAATTATCTTAACTGATTAAAGTATGTTAGAATTTAAAAGATTAGAAATGGGTCAATGATAAGAATCAATCATATAACAAAAGATGATTTTGGCAGAATCTCTGGGGTAATCCTCCTCGATAAGCCAGCGAACATTACTTCTCATGACCTAGTAAACAACGTAAGAAGAAAGATAAATCTACGAAAGGTTGGACATGCCGGAACTCTTGATCCATTTGCTACCGGACTTATGATTATTCTCATAGGGAAAAGTACCAAACTTGCAGATTCATTTGTCGGCGAAGACAAAGAGTATGTATTCGATATGATTATTGGAGCGTCCACCCCAACCCTAGATCCAGAATCTGATATTGATATCATAAAATCTACAAAGCATTTATCAGATGAGAAAATCATCACAGCGGTCAAATCTTTTGAAGGAGCTTCTTATCAAACAGTTCCTGTTTTTAGCTCGGTGAAAGTCTCTGGAACAAGACTACGTGAATTAGCTCATGCCTCAGACAGGATCGAGATTGATGATAAAAATTCGTCAGATACAATTGCAAAGTTTTACCTGAAAACCGGTTCAAGGCATAAATATCAGTACAAAAAAAATCCAGTTGAGATTATACTACCAAAAAAGAAAATAAAAATATCGAAAGTAACTGTAAATTGTATAAAGGATGTTTCATACAATCAACTTTTTAAATCAGATAAGAGGGACCTTAGCATGAAACTCATAAATGTTACTGTAAATGTAAGTAAGGGGACTTATGTAAGACAATTAGCCAAAGACATTGGTGTCAGATTAGGAAATTTCCCTGCTATGCTTTATCAACTCCGAAGAACGAAGATTGGAGAGTTTGATGTCAAAGATGTTTATGATCTTAAAAAATTAGTTAGTTTCTGAACTTGACTTTCCTCACCTAGGCCCTATACTGTAACTATACTTTAAATATAAATCCTCAAATATCAATATGGAAGTCAGATCCACTAAAGTTCCTGGTTCGTTTATAGTCGTAGCATTAACCTTTCTTGTAACAGCACTTGTGACAGGTCTTGTCGTTTATCTGTTCCAGGAACAAAGCAAGAATACAGCAATAGAGTCTACGAAGTCTCAGTATACTAGTGAAGTTTCCAGATTAAATATTGAGATAATAAAATTGAATAATGACCTTGATGCGCTAGAAGAGAAAATTGATGATCCGCTAAATCAACAAGACGTAACCGAGGGCAATAATACCGAGAAACAAGACAACACATTATCTCCTGCACCTGGTAACATAAACTTTATCAAATCAGGAAATTTGGTAGCTGGTCCAAAATTACTCTATGAAGAACCCGGTAGTCCTGCATTGAGTGTTGACCTTTTATATGAGAACTTCACTATCTGTATTGATGGATCCGATGTTTGTACTCCAGCATCCTTGGATGTGGGAACTCTCCTATATGTTGCCGGAGTCAAGAACGGTTCGAACGTTACAGTTTACTTTATGCAAGTGCAGAATTAAACAATTTTCCCGCTGAACAAATAGGACAAAAAGTATAAATCCAAATAGTACTAGTTTGTTTATTTTCTCTCCAGTTAAGGCAAGCACAGCACCATTTGCTATTGGTTCATTTGAGATAACGATATCTTGCTTATTCACAGGCAACACTCTGTAGCTATCATCTCCATATTGCGAAACAATACCAACTACAGCAGCATATTGTCCTTTCTTCTTACTTGGTGTCTCTATAGATGTCGAAGACTTGATCATAACTTTTACGCTGCCACTCCCATCATCTACATAGAATGTTTTACCCGACGTTTCTACTATCTTCCCTGCTACAGATACTACTCTTCCTTCAAATTGTTCACTTATTTGACCAGTTTTTACTAGTAGTGGATTAACAGCGATAGTACCTTTGATCTTGGAAATGTGATATTTATCTTTCACATACAACCTAAGTTCACCATAAGTTTCCTTTAGATCACCAAGTACTTTCAGTTTGGTTCCTATAGTTAAATTTGAGATCATATCCTCGTCAGATAAATATATCTGTATGCCTGCGGTGTTATCATCGATATAGAATAACTTCGCACCAAGCATGTTTATCTTTACTGTAACGCATCCTTCTATATAGTATTCATCACCAAGATCCATACTTCGTAACTTGTTTATCGAAATCATATTGAACCCATAGAATACATTTGAAATGTCTATAAATTTGTTCCGTGTTCCTTCTGTTGACAATCTGGACTGGTATATCTTCCTTGTATAATTTTTATCAGTAAATTTATGAATGTTACTAATACCGCTAGGTGTTGAGATATAATCAAAAACGTCAACAGTATCTCCATTGGGATCAATAAGTTTGATTTTTTCTCCTGAATTATTTAAAGTCAAGTTCAAATGCTCTTCTTTTAGAACAAGATGCTTCCCTGATAATATTCTTATTTCTTCAAAGGTTTGTTTCTTTGTATTGTCAGCCAAAATCCAATCAGTAAGGTCGATAGGGTCGGAATCATAGTTGAAGAGTTCAATCCATTCACATTCATCTTCGTGAGGACTTGGATAAACCTCGCTTATGATAATATTATGATTATAATTAACTACCGGTTTTTCTTTATTCTCCGATCCGGGTGTTACGTCATATTCAGAAGTCCATTCTCCTTGTGTATCCCTTGAAAAAGCAACTCCTGACTCAGAGATTTCCCAGCTAAACAAATCCTCATAGTCTACACATTCAAAAATTATAGAATCATGAGAATTCTTCATAGATATCGGCACCTGTACTGCTTTATAATCTTCAGTCTCATGATCTCCCCATTCACCTGAATCGTCGCCCCAGTGTTGTTCAAAACTTTGTCCGTCGCCGTCAGAGTCGAGAAGATCCTTTGCCAAAAGAAGATAACTCTCTCCGTCAATAACAGTATCAACAGGAAACGACTTTGAGTCAATGGTGCAGCTAGCTAAATCAATTTCCTCTTCATAAAGGTTATACAACTCGATCCATTCATAGTCAGTATCACTTCCTTCAGGATCGGGCATAACTTCGTTCATGATAATATATGAATAATCTACCGTCTCCGATATAAAATCATATGAATTTTCAAGTTCTGATGCCTCAAGATCACGTGGAAATATGAAAACACTCATGAGTATGATGGTGGTTATTATTTTTTTCACAGCCGTTTATAAATAGGTAATATGTTTTCGAATGTCATATTACCTAGAAGCTGCTGCAGTATCAATAGTGAGCTCATATATATGAAATGCTAGTGGTATCTATCTTGAGCTTGTTCGTATTTTTGAATGAAGCTGTTTAATACTTGGGATAAGTTGTCAACAAGATTTTTTACTGTAACTAGTTCAAATTTTAATTCTTCAATCCTTTGATACATAGACTCAATTTTCCGGTCGGTGTCAGGACTCCCTCCTCTTTGTGTTTTATCTACTGCAAGATCCTCTCTTACCATGTTTTCCAATGTATATAGTCTCGACTTTATATAGTCAAGATCAGTCTTGAGGGTGTTTCGGATGATATCATCCATGTTGTCTGTAGTTACTGGTTGTGCCATTGCAGAATGTTGAAGATAAAAGATAAATTAATAATTAATCTGAATTACGAATTGGTCTTTTTAATGATTTACTCTGTTTTCAAGACAATTAGACAATTAACTGCTGCTTTTTAT
>JAQVGX010000106.1 GCA_028696515.1 Candidatus Dojkabacteria bacterium
TTTATGACTCCTGTGCTGTCTAAGTACTGCCATAAATGAATGAGAGAATATAAACTTGACATGGGAATTCGGGAATCATCTTGGTCTACTGCTTCATGATGACTTGGGCAATGGTAGTATGTAAAATTCTGTTTGCTATCGGTTCCATGCAATGCTTTTCTATCAGGTAAACTTCGCATATCATATGTAGGGACTGAAACTAGAATTACACTAATCTTATGCAGACTTGGATTGATGATCTCTTCTTTTACTAGTTCAGCTAAAGCATGTAGTAGGAACAGCCCTCCAAAAGAATGACCGGCTAGGCTAACTCTGCATGCCATTTTCGACATGTGAAGAATTGCTGATTTTGTCTCACGAATCCAATCTTCGGGGAGCACACCAGAATCTGAAATTGAACATCCACTAATCGATAGGGTCGTTCCGTTTATGATCTCGTTTCTTCTAAATCCGTAATCAGCCAAATTGTTCATCCAAGAGATTTCTGGGTGAATAATTGTTCCAGAATGAATGATACCGTAAATGCTTGTTTCTCTCTCTTTCTGGGCGAACTCTGATGCAAATTTTGTGAATTCATCCACGGTATCTCCTGGCAGGCCTGGAATGTAGATTACCATTCGAGATATATCGGAAGCAGCTCTGCCGATCCAAAGGCCTTCGCTAGAGCTAATAGATAGCCTTTTAGGATATATCTCCGTAACATTTCCAACTTCCATAAAGTAATTATAAAGGAACATTGCGGTTTTAACATTTAGATGTTAAAATATTGATCTTGAACAGAAGTAAGATATCGACTAAAAATTTATTAAAGCTGGGTTTTTCTCACTATGAAGCAGGGGTTTACATTTCCCTGCTTAACAATGGGCCATTGCCAGTAAAGGAAATAGCAAATGAAATTGGTGTCCTGCCAAATGCTGTTTATAGATTGTTAACAAAACTGGAGAAAAAATCACTTATAACTTCATCTGGCAGTTATCCAAAGGTGTATAAGATTATAAGTCCTTCAATAGCGTTAGAAGTTTTTTGTGATCGGAAAATTGCAGAGATAAATAAAATTAGGTCTCAGATAAAGAAGAGCAACAAAACAGAAGCAATTGATTACCCGACAAAAATAGAGCTGGTGAACGGTCAAAATAATTTTTTTAAAAGGTATAGGAAATTAGCAAGACATGCCCATAAAGAGATTTTGATTATATCGATCGGAGAAGAAGTCACTCGGGAGGTAGCTCTTGCAAACAGAGATGCTTTAGCTAGAAAGGTGAGAATCCGATTTATAGTACATAAGGCTGATAGCTCAAATATTCAGATTCTCAGATCTTGGGCGAGAATGGGTCTTAAAGTTAAACATTTCCCTGATTGGGGATTCCACCTAGTAGTAGTTGATAGAAACAAGTCATTATTGGCCGTCAATAATCCGAAGGAAACATCTGAGCGTATAGCTCTTGATATTCACAGCATTGGGCTATCAAAGGCTTTTGCTGACTATTTTGATGCAATGTGGAAGAGATCTATGGGATTGAGAGTTGTAGAGAACAAACTGAAAGTTGTCAATTGATCTTTATTTGAATATTCAAATTCATAAGATTATAATATTTTATTGAAGTTTATATGTATATGAAAAAATACATCCGTTATGCAATGATTTCTTGGGCAGTTTTGTCATCAGTTTTTTTTATTCTTTCATATCTCAAGGTCAGAAACAGTGGAGACGGATGGAATTTAATTCTTTGGGGTTCAATGTGGGGAGCATTTATTTGGGAGGATTTGCTTATATTATCAGTGTACAATGTTGTAGCATCCATTATTGTTCTCATCTTGAAGGATAACAGATATGTTTTTGTTTTTGGTTTATTCTTTTGGCTGATTCGATCTTTAGGTGAAGTGCAATACTGGTTTCTCCAACAATTCAACCAACCTGTCGGGTTTCCTCATAATCAGTATGACTGGAAGGATAATGGTTTGCAGAGGACCTTATTAGGTGATCTTTCTGACCAAAACTACTTCATCATTTATCAAGTATCTATGCAAGTGATAGCTGTAATTTGTCTTGTTGGTCTGTCTTATCTATTCTTGAATTGGAAGCAATTGGGCAAGAAGCTGAATTGACTTTGATCGTTTCTAGAACAAGGGAGCATGCTTGTCTGTTTTAGATACTTTATTACTCCAAGAAGTTTAGTCGATCAATCTCATTCAATGTCTCAGCAGATATACTTCCCTCAATCAGTTCATAACCCATCAGACCAAATATTCTATCTGAATAAAATATCGGTCTCGAATTGCCGTACCAGTCAGTACATGAGAATTTACAATTGTCGGGATTTTCTTCTTCTGGTGGTGTTCCATTTAGTACTCCGAGATATTCGAGATTCAAATCTTCGTTTACATTTAGAAATACTATCTGGGCTGAGTCATTGAATAAACTCTCATAAAGCTCCTCTCCAAGGCCTAGAATGGGCAACCCTAAAATTCCATCGTTTACATATTCTTTATAAAAAAATCCGTGACTACGAAGCTCTCCCTGCTGTGCATTTTTTATAGAATATGTGTCTTGAACGTTTGGACTATCTTTTAGGCGGATTGATGAGAATATCAAGCTATTGGTATCAGTTCCGATCACAACTGCATCGCTTCCTAAAGCCTCTATGCGATCTATACTATGTCCAAGGTCAAGTGCCCTAGTATCCGATTGTGTCTTGTAGTTATAAACATATAAGTTGCTTTCAGCATTTTCATCGTAATACCAGTTACTGCCTGAACCGTAAAGAAGGTAATCTCCTATGAATTTGTTCTGTAAAGTATAACCATCAGGGGCAGGAAGTTCGCTGTACGATTCCTTCTTTACCTCTCTTGGTTCTGAACCAAATTCTTCAAGAGATACTCTAAGTAAAGCTAAGTCTCCGCCGGTAGATTCTGGATTCCACATTGCATCTCCGGATGTGTATTCGCGTACGACCACATTTAGGAATCCGTCTGCATCCTCTTTGAATGAGAATTGGTCAATGGGACTTCCGTCAGCACGCAATACTCTTGCCGTACTATCATTTATCAGGAACATATAAACATAAGAGTTTGATTGAGGATCATCTCGATTGACTTCCTCTTCTTCAAGAGAATAGATGTTATTCTCGTCCGATATCCATACATAGATGGCATTTTGAGAAACATAAAAGTTTCGGGAATAAGGACCGAGAATAGCTTTTGCTGTGCAGTCAAAGTTGTCGCTGTCCAGGTCACATTTTACGACAGTATGAAGTGTCGGAGAATATGAATTCTGGACCGGCTTATAGATATCTGTTTTCTTTAGAATTTCCCTCCCTTCAGAAAGATCGTTTCCTTGAGTCCATTTTCTGACCTTGGGAAATGTTACGTCCTGCCGATATTCTCCATCGCTATAAGAGTACGTAAAAAGGTAATACGGCATGTAGAAGATCAACTGATCATCAACTAGTCTGCTGGCATAGTTACGGGAGGAATAATAATCATTGGAGTCGATGTAGTAGGAATTTTGATGTGAAAGCATCCCTTTATCATTGATTGTAAATATGTTCAGCTCTGTCTTACTAAGCTGATACGAGTAGCCGATAACTACTATTCTGTTTTCATAAATCAGCATTTCATCATACCAAGTTCCTTGTGTAAAACCATCTGGATATGCGTTTATGCTTGAAACAACTCTCAGTTCGTCTCTTGAGGTATCCCTAAAGCTTACGGTGAAGATCTTCCCTCGACGCAATATTACAAGGAAGTCTTTATAGGCCTTGACGATGTCACCTTCATCAACACCCATTTCCTGGACATTTGTTATACTCTCTTTGGTCTCTGAAGCGGGAGCTGCTCCCATATCTGATTCCACAACTCCCCAGCCACCTGGCCATTGGCCATTTTTATTTCCCTTTTCGAAATCATCTTCAACTTTTGCTATGTAGTTGTCAAACTCTTCATCGCTCTGAAAACTTGTCATTGTATCTGAAAGTTTAGGAAGCCATAGAGGTTCATAATTATTAGAGTTTTTTTCGTTGTAATATCGATATGCCAGAAAGCCTATTCCTGAAGAAAACAGACATAAAATGAGAGCAAAAACTATAAATGCCAGCGTAAGGGTTTGTTTGGAGCTCATAAAATTAGATGTAAATTAAATCTACAATGATAATTTACTATTTTCAATAGAGTTTGTAAATGTC
>JAQVGX010000028.1 GCA_028696515.1 Candidatus Dojkabacteria bacterium
AGCTGAAGAGGGACTGTCAGGCAGGTATGGATTGAAAGTTGGCAAAGCTCTGGGGAAATTCTACAGGAAAGGTGCTTTCTCAAACGGCTTGGCTGCAGAATGCAAGATGTATGCAGCTGCTGCATGTGATGCTCGTATGGGGGGAGCCAGAAAAGCGGCTATGAGTACTGCTCAGTCAGGCAATCAGGGGATTTCAGCATCGATCCCTATAATTATCACAGCCAAACTAACAAGATATAACAAGAAAAGACTTATCGAGGCTCTGGCTATTTCACATATGATTACCTCCTATATAGCATATTACTCAGGCAATTTGTCTGCCATGTGCGGATGTTCTATAAAAGCGGGGATCGGGGCTGCAGCGGGACTCACATATTACCTTGGAGGCAGTACTGATCAGATCAAAAATGCTATCAAGAATATGAGTGCAAATATTACCGGCATGATCTGCGACGGTGCGAAGGAAGGCTGTGCATTGAAAATATCGGCTTCGGTCGGCTGTGCCATAGAAAGTGCACTCCTTGCACTCGAAGGAATACAGGTCCCAAGTGATAACGGGATTATCAGTTCAAATGCGGAGAAAACTCTTCAGAACATTGGCAAGGTTTCTGATGGTATGATAGGAACGGATAGAGTCATAGTAGAGGATATTTTGCTAAATAATGATAGATAAGCTGCTCTAGTTGACAGTCAGATTCCAGTTGTGCACGACAATGATTGATGAGTTAACTTTCAATAATTAGTATTCGATTTTATATTCTTTAGGTTTAGATTATAATACTATCGTCTGTACTCATATAATTTTTTTTTATTTTCCTTTATGACAAATAGTCAAATTGAAAGGGCGCAAAAATATCTCGAATCGGATTCATATTTTGATAACCGGATTAAAACATTAAAAGGTCTTGGTGAGCAGTTAGAAGAAGACTATAAGAAAGATAGATTTACTTTAGCTAAGGCCGTATTTCTCGCTGAATTTTTGAACGAACAACTGGATAAGTATTTGGGTGAATTCTTCGCTAAAGGAGACAGTTCTCTAAGGGAATGGTTCAAAACAGAAGATTTCAAAGCCAAATGGAAAGAACTGAAGAGGGAGAGAGACGATTTATATAGCTCGTTCATAAAGGTTCAGCGGGAGATTGGAAAGGAAGAAGTGAATAGGATACTTACACAATATTGTTCTATGATAACAAGATACGCTTTCCCAGATTGTGGTTCAATTCAGGTCCCAAGACCTTTGTAATCAATGATATAAATATATTAATTGTTTTGTTTATCTACTAAGATGATTACAAAAATTCCTTTGAAAGAAGTAGAAAAAGTTTTGATGAAGAATGAGAAGGACCTTGAAGAATATCAGAAAACGGGCAAACCATTTCAGGTCAATAATGTTGCTGAGACTGTAGCCCGTTGTTACAGGATATTGGGAAATGAGCAAAAATCGATCCAATATTTCAAGATAGCTGCTGAGGCGGCAATAGAGAACATAGCAAGGTTGGAAAAGAAAGGAGTTAAGGTCAGGGTTGCACAGTTATTTGAGGCTTTATGGCTTTACTTACAGGCAGAAGACTCCGGAAAAGTTGAAGAAATATGTGATCGGATTTTAAATATAGTGGAAACTTGGCAGAGGAAAGTACTTCCGCTATTTGAAAGAATATTATTGACTCTCTCTTTATGTTCGGCAGGTGATGACGAGAAGGCAAAACAATTATATAACAAGTATGATTTCCAAAAAAGATGTGAACGAAAAGGAGCTTATCCGGAGATAATGATTTTAAGAGCGATTCTTTATGATGATCCTGAGGCAGCACATAGTGCTATCAAACTTAGCAATGAGAGAATCAAACGTTCAGATATCTTGCCTTGGTATAATAATCAAATTGAGTTTGATATCATACGAATGGCAGAGGATCTCCTGAAGCTTTAATGTAAGACGAATAGTTGCACAAATATGCTTCTTCCCAAGTATCTATATAGTATATATAATCTGCTTACGAATAAACTTTTATTAATCAAATATGAAAGCTATCCCAACATTCCTTCAGGAAGATAGAGATTCTTCATACAAAAGCCCCCTTTATGCTTCAAAAGTTGTTACCCGTTTAGAAACACTACAAAAGAGTGAGAGAATAAAGAAAATTGAGAGATCCGGATATAATGTTTTTGCAATGGATGCTTCCGGGATAGCGATTGATCTTCTTACTGACTCTGGTACCGGCTCTATAAGCGATAAGCAGCTGGCAGCTATGATGCTTGGCGATGAGGCTTATGCCGGTGCTTCAAGTTTTTATAAGTTGAAAAAATCTATTAATGAGATAACAGGAATTGAACATGTTGTTCCGACTCATCAGGGCCGGGGAGCGGAAAAAGTTCTCAACTCGATTCTTATCGCACCCGCTTTCAGAAGCGAGCAGTCAAGGTTAGCTAAGCAGATAGCAGCGAAACAGCTTACAGCTAATCAGCAAACCCTTCGGCTTCGTTCAGGGCAAGCAGCAGAGCAGAAAACTAGCCTCAGTGATATTGAGAACTTGCTTGATGGGAAAGGGGACTTTGTTCCTGAGGTTTATATTCCCGGCAATACTCACTTTGATACGACTGCAGAACATATTCAGTTTGCTCATGGTCGGCCGGTTGATATGACTATTCGCGAGGGTAAGAAATCAGACGTTATTCACCCTTTTAAAGGAAATATAGAAACAAAAAAATTGGAAGCTTTTCTAACTGGTACTCAAAGAAAGTATGGCAAACAGAATATGAGAGTGCATGTTCCCTATGTCATTATTACGATAACTTGCAACTCTGGAGGCGGTCAGCCGGTTTCGATGGCTAATATTCGAAAGGTGTCTGAGATGTGCAAGAAGTTTGGAGTAAGACTGTTTTTCGATGCTGCGCGTTATGCAGAAAACGCATTCTTCATACAAGAACGTGAAAGAGGGTATTCAAAAAGAACGATTCGAGAGATTATCAAAGAAATGTTCAGCTATGTTGACGGCTGTACTATGAGCTCGAAAAAAGACTGGATTGTTCCAATGGGAGGTTTCATCGCTGTTCGAGATAAGAAGCTGTATGAAGATCTGGCCAATGCAAATATTCTCTTTGAGGGATTCAAGACCTATGGAGGAATGAGCGGGATGATGATGGAAGCTCTGGCACAGGGTTTGCAGGAAAGTGCCGATGAAGCATATCTTCGAGATAGAGTTGGATTGGTCAGATATCTTGGAGAAGGCTTGAAGTCAAAAGGAATTCCTATAGTTGAGCCGATCGGTGGTCATGCAGTTTTTGTCGATGCCCGAAAATTCTATAAAGGAGTGATACCAGAAGACCAATTCCCTGCACAGGCTCTTACTGCTTATTTGTACATCGAATCAGGAGTACGTGGGGTTGAAATCGGTTCATGTCTCAAGGGCCGAGATCCTATTACCGGCAAAAATAATTATGCTGATATGGATCTTATGCGGTTAACTATTCCTCGAAGACGATACAACAAAGAGCATATGGATGTAGTTATCAAGGCTTTAGATTTTCTTTACCAGAACAGGAAGAAGGCCAGGGGCTTGAGAATAGTTGAAGGAAGTGAACCAAGAGTCGGGATCAGGCATTTTAGTGTGAGGTTTGAAGTGTTATGAGAAAAAGCTAGATCATAAAATAGTAAACACGGAGATTGAGTGTTTTTTAGATACTCTTAATTATGTCGAGACATTCCACTCCATAAATGTATTATTATCGTACTCAGAAAAACGGGCAAAGATTCTAAAGGGTCATTGGATAGATTTCATAGTGCTCGTTTCAACTTTATTGTCAATGATTTTATATTTTTATCATGTGTACCAAGATGCCAGAACATGATTTTACAAATAATGATATTGCCCGTATTATAGCCCAATTATTTCATGACTTTCTCCCAGAAGATCATTCAGGTGCACCAAGTAGAATAGCGATTGCACTCAACGTTCTCTTGGATAGGAGAATTATCCCTTTTAGGGCCGGAGTCGGGGTGAAGACTCTGATATTAAGTGCAAGTGGTAATTATAAAACTGCTGAACCTGAAACAACTGTTAGAGGATATCAAAATGGTGTTCTATATCTAAGCATCAGTATACGTGGCTCAATTGTTGAAATATATTTCCAAGAACCAGTAACATTGGTAGATTACTCTATTGTAGGACTTCTATGCCCGGAAGATTATGTAGGCAGGGAATTATTTATTTTAGACGGATCGACTGATCAGGAGGTGAGGGCTGCTGGATTAGATATTATTCATATTATGAATAGCTTAGGGGGAGATCATTATTCGTTAGAGATGATAAGATGGAATTTCCCCCAATAATTAGATGCAATAACAAGGCATTAGTGTGAGGTTTGAAGTGGTATAATTAAAATCTCAGATGTTAAAACTCAAAGATAAAAAATTAGATTGAGAAAGTGGAGAGATTGCTAGCAAGAGGTCTCATAGAGTACTCGTGTTTTTATTTAGTCATTCATTTAGGAAATGATACAACCTCTATGAAGTAGTCTTCAGAATGGAAACAGAAGCAGAAAGGAAAAAAAGAATAGCTTCACCTGTTTTATCAGCGGATTATCATAAGTCCAACTCTTCTCGAAGATAACCATACCGGAGAAATAGAACGCGAGATACTTTGTATAGATTTCATGAAGGTACTTACGAGCGTCTTACCGGAAAAAAGCCTAGATTGACCTGGGAAGATGTGGAGGAGGCAGAAAAGAAACTCTGGGCAGAATACTATAAGGCACATGTATTTTGAAGTAATTACTATTATTTTTGTAATAAACTATTTTTTTTAGTATAATTGTTTTATGTCAGAATTCTCTGAATCACAACCAAATCTAATAGAGACTGGGCTTCAGCAGGGCGTACAAGCAAGAGCTGAATTATACCTACAAATTGCTGAGGACGTGGTGGGCATAATCGATAATGTTGCAGATTTGCATCAATTAGGAGTTTTTTAACCAGTCTTTATATTAGAGATAACTTCTTTTAACGCCTCTTTTCGTTTATCAATAATTTAGAAACTTAACAATCTAAAAGGTTCTCTTACCAGCCCCATAGTTTAGTGATATAATAGATCAATAAGTTGTTAATATAGGATATTATGGAGCAGAGTCCAATAGGTTTAGGAGGATTTGGCGACTTATTTGCCTATGCCCAAATGCATTTGCAGGATATGGTTTCCGGCGGCGAAACAGAGGTCGAGAATGATTTGGCCTTAGTAACAAAAGTTCTAAGTGGAGATAGGGTAAATCCTTATTTAGTATCCGGATTTTGTAGACGGGTTGCTGAAGGGATTAGGACAGATTCTGCGGCAATTATTGCCGAACTTTGTCGAGAGGAAAAAGGAAATAGAGTTCAAATTGTGGAAAGAAATAGAGATCACTGGGAAGGGCTTTGGGAAGCTGCAGCTTATTTCTTTCAAAACAGAGCCTCTGTTAAGAGTAATTGATAAGAAGAACTTTTTGCTTATCAAATCAGAAATATCCCAGCAACTGTCATCGTACTTCCGATGATTTTCTGCACTACCCCACCCTTCTCTTTGAGAAAAATTATTCCAACAAGCACTGTTGTAACAAGTGCTACGCTTTCCCATATCGGATAAATTTTTGATATTTCCCCAAATTCTATAATCTTCAAAAATCCGGCCCAGGACGATACGCCGAACAGTGCCGAGAGGAATATAAGAACAGGATATTTTTTGATAGCAGGGATCACTTCTTTGCCAGTTCTGAAATATGTAAGAAAAGCTATTACTATTACTGTATTGTTTGTGAGAACATAAGTGAAAGGTGAGAATTTTTCGAGAACAATTTTATCAAAAACTATGATTATCCCGTAGCCGAATGCCATAAGAAAAGAATAAAATATTCCTTTATTCAAAATAATCTTTCCCTTCTCGTAAACAACAAGCAATCCTCCGAGCATTACCAAAGCGAGCCCAAGGTAAGATTTGTCTAAGTATTCTTCGGAGAGAATCAGGATCCCTGAGAATGCTCCTATGGGCAGACTTAAACGTGAGAATAGACTGACTGTTGAGACGTCTGTTGTTTTATATGCTTTGAGCCCGAAGTAGAATGCCAGCCCGAAACAAATCGGTGATATTATTGCGAGAATTGTATGTAAGGGAGAATCAAGAGTCAGCCGGAATTCAGCTAATGCAAAGGGCAGGATAAGAATTGCTGAAATCAGCGAATAAAGAACTGAAAATGTTGCCGGATGAAATTCTTTAGAGGAGAGAAGTTTATTAAAGACATACATTAGCCCGAGAAGAATACCAAGAATTATTGTTATTAAGAGTGTAGTCATTTCAGTAGCTAATATGTAAGATGCAATAACTAATACCTAGCTATCCAACCATCTAACTATCTAACCATCTTTAGTACTTATTGAGTACATTAAGATCAATTAAGTTCTTTTGGTATATTATGTTCATTGGGTTCATTCATAGTACTTTATCGGCAGTTATTACTTATTACACTTTACATATTACATACTACTTATCACATTCTCACCTCTACCCTTCTATCCTCAAGTGTAACATGCGGATCGAGAATATAAAAGTGCAGTGTCTTTATTTTATATATTCTAAAGTTGGTAAAGATTTTGTAAGATTTCGGATTCAGATAATCTTTGAAGCGCTCCTTTAGTAGGTCAGCTTCCTTTGTTGAGTAAATGCACTTGATAGCCTTCGGTAATTCTTTCAATCCTACTTCATAAGCAAGTCCGTCAAACTGAACGCCATTTACTTTTTCAGGTATTTCTTGAGAATTGAAAATCGATCCTGAAACATAAGGATTTATGGAGATGTGCTTTGAATGAATGGCTTTTTTGTCAGATACAAAATAGAATGTATCAAAATCCTTTGTTTTGGCGAAGAATATTGGAGCTGACCAATTGGTAGTATTATCCGACGTAGATAACGTCAGATAAATATTGTCTTTTATTATTTTTTTAGCGATTTTTAAGTTAGTCATGTGAGCGTATCAGCTTATTAGCCTATCAGCATATCAGCTTGACATTTATCTTTAAAAGCCGACCAGCCGGTAAGCTGAATAGCAAAAAATTCTATCTGCATTTTACAGCTGGTTAGCTTTTTTGATAAAATGTAGTCCATTATGGCAGACAGTTTAGACATAGAGCAGAATTTAAAAAACTTAGGACTTACATCTGATGAGGCTAGGATTTACAGACATCTGTTGTCTGATGATACTCTTTCAATCATAGAACTTTCTCACAAGATAAATATTCCCAGAACGACTCTTTATAGAATTATCGACAGTATGAAGGCGAAGGGATTTGTAAGAGTTCTGTTGATTTCTGGAACGAAAAAGGTTGAGGCAACACCTCCAGATATGCTTCACAAGATTTTGCAACTGGAAAACGAGAAGTTGCAGAAGCTGAGACGCGCTATAAACACCCTTGAAAGCATACTACCCTCGCCCAGAAACTCCAAGATCCAGACCGAAGTGAAATTCTACCTTGGGCTGTCTGGGATGAAACAATTGGTGTGGAATGTCTTGAGAGCTAAAAAAACGCTAGGCTATACGATCTGGGGAAGAGATATGGTTATTGGTAAGGATTTTGACAGAAAACTCATGGCAGAATATCGAAAGCGTAAAATGCAGGACTACATCATCATCAAAGATTCGACAGCCAAAATGCTCGTGACGGCCATAAAGACTAAGCAGAAAGGTGATGTTGATCCTCCCTATAAGGGACTACAGCATGTACGAATCCTGAGAGACAAAGATTTTTGTCTGTATGGAGACACTTATATTTATGATGATACTTATGCTGTCAATTATTGGGATGAAGGTGAAATAGTTGGAGTCGAGATTCGAAATCCTGAAATAGCTAAGATTCAGGAAGGAATATTCTGGACGCTTTGGGAAATTTCTCAACCTTTCAATAACTTTTTGAAAAAATATGACGTACAGTAAAAACAAAGCAGAAGAAATTCTAAAGAATCTTGGTTTAAACAAAGATGAGATTGCTATCTATCTTCTACTTGCTGCTCGTGGGCCATTAACAATTCTAGAACTTCACAAGATTACCAAAGTTCCCAGAAGCAGTGTTTATAAACTGACTGAAGATTTGTCCAAGAAGAAATTTGTGGAATTTCTTGTAGTATATCCAGGGATTAAGGTGAAAGCCGTTCGTCCTGGGAATCTCGGGATAGTTATTCAAGAAAGAAAAAAAATGATAGAGGAGAAGCAAAAATCCCTAAACAATTTAACTGCACTTACCATTGATGATTATAGAAAATCTCCGAAAACCGAAATTCGGTATTATAAAGGTATCAAGGGAATGAAACAGCTTATATGGAATACGCTGGATAGCTCGAAGAAAATATATGGGTATTCTACCTGGGATCGGGAAATGTCAGTCGGTCATAATTTTGAGATCAATTATGAACGCGAATATGTTAAAAGAGAATTGACTGATCATATACTTTTTGATAGGAAATCAATGATTGGAATAAAAAAGAAGATTAGTTTGAAGAGTCCTATCGTACCAAACGACAAGAGAAAGGTAAGGGTTTTACAGGACAGAAGGTTCTATGTTTCTGGCGATACATACATTTATAATAACATCTATGCTGTAAATCTCTGGAATACTGACGAAGTCTGGGGGGTGGAAATAGAAAATGAAAAACTGGTCGAAGAGCAGATGGGAATTTTCAAGATTCTCTGGAAAAAATCGCAACCTTTAGATAATTTTCTAAATTAATTTTAAATGAAAAAAATCCGATGGCAACGAATCCAAATTTACTTGCTGCATCTATTCTTAGGGATAACATCTACATCACTATAGCAACATCAAATAAGAAGTCTGATCCCTGGGTATCACCCCTTTTCACGGCCTATGACAGAAACCTGAGCTTTTACTGGATTTCTCCGAAAGATGCAGTGCATTCTCAAAACATCAGGGATAATGAGAAGATTGCCATTGTCTGTTTTGATTCTCATGCTCCCAAATGGGAGGGTGTTGGAGTCTACCTTAGTGCGGTTGCGTATCGTGTTATAAATCCCATTGAAATAGTAAAAGGTCTTAAACTGATCTTTAAGAGGTTGAATGAAAAACTACCGCCAGTAAAGAATTTCAGAGGAAAGTTTGGATACAGGCTGTATTGTGCAAAGCCTCAGGATATTTCGATTACAACATACAAAGTTGTAAATGATGAGGAAGTCGATGCACGAAAAGCGCTTTCTCTAAGCAAGGTAAAAAAAGAATTGAACAGGAAATAAAGTACTAAGGGTTTTTGGTTCTAGATAAGAATTGTTCCCAACTATTGTCACTATCTTGTGATTCTTTTATAATATCCTTCTTTTTAGGATGTTGTTTTGAAAGTCATTATACTGGCAAATGAAAATTCGCTAAAGACATTTCCTACATCTGATCAATCACTTCTAGAGGGCTGTGTTGAAATGTTTCGAGGGAAAGATACTTTGATCCAAGCTCCTTCTTCTATCAGGTGTCATATAGAGAGATTGGTCTCTAAGATAAAAATATCGTATGAACCAGTCCAAAAAGGCACAGCTTTTGCCATCGGTTTAGCATTGATCAAACTTCTTGAATCAAGTTCCGACGAGGTCGTCTCTATTGTTTATTCTGACCACCCGGTAAGTTATAAGGAGAAGCTTTTGAGGACACTCGAAAAGGCGGAACAGCTTCACAAAGCTCTTGATAAGCTGATGTTTGTTGGTGTCAATCCGACATTTGCCTCATCTGATTATGGATATATCAAAATTGGAAAGGTATTACAGGAACTGAATGGAAGCATAGCATTTGAGATGGACGAGTTCATCGAAAAGCCAAGCAGGAAAGAGGCAGGTCGATTTTTAGAATCATGGAGGTTTCTTTGGAACTCAGGGTATGTTGTTGGAAGAATAAGTTTTCTTCTTAGAATGTTTGAGGAACTGCAGCCGGATATATTCAAAGGACTCATGACGATAAGGCAGTCGATCGGTACAGATGTCGAGAATGAAATAACAACTACAGTATTTAAAAGTTTTTCTCCTCTATCGATTGATAAAGGAATATATGAGAGAGTTGCAAGAAATAAGGTCGGGGTAATCCCTGTAGATCTTGGGATTCACGATTTTGCTGATTATACATAAATTCTTATTTTTATATTGATGAGTAAATCCATAACTTATTCTGCTCCCGGAAGAATTGATCTGTCAGGAGGTGCAACCGACTGGTGCGGTGGCCATACTATATCTATGGCCATAAACCTGAGGGCTACTGCAAAGATAACAAGGATAGATAAACCTACCACAAGTATCAAAATAGGCGATTTATATGAAGAGTACGAAAGTCCGCATTATGGTACAAAGCTGGATTTGTTTAAGGCTGTTCTAGAGTTGTGTGATGTAAATGGAGTGCAGGTTGAGTATCAGACAGATATTCCAAAGGGTTCAGGGCTTGGCGGATCGGCTCCTCTGACTGTTTCTACAGTGTTTGCTGTAAACGAACTTTTCCAGAAAGGCTGGAATAGATACTATATGACGGAGCTGGCTCAAAGGGCCGAAACGTTGAAGCTGGAAACTGTAAATGGATATCAGGATCAGTATACTGCCACATTTGGCGGATTGATATTTATGGATTTTGAAGGGAAGGAATGTCAAAAAGGCAAATACAGCAAGCCAATCGAGAAGGAACCTTACGCAGTTGTGGAGAACTTGTCTGATTATAAGCCTGATTTTTGTATTCTGATCTCTATACCAAACATTACACGGAAAAGTTCTGATGAAACCAATAGCAATGTTAGCGAACAATACTTAAACGGAGACGTCGATATTGTCAGCAAGATGAGGGAAAAAGCGTTATTGACACAGGAAGCCAAAAAGGCGCTTGTCGATGGCAGAGTTGATGATTTATATGGTCTCATAAATCGAAACAATGAGATAATGAGGAAGTTCGGCTTTGTTTCAGAAGATAACGAAAGAATTATTTCCGTAGCCGGGAAGAATGGGGCGAGGGCTTGTAAAACTTGCGGGGCCGGGCGAGGAGCAGTTGCAGTATTTGCCTCATGCGAAGATGACCTCGATAAGATACACAGTTCCCTAAAGGAGATCTCAAAGCATATTTTTAAAGTAAGAATGGATGAAGGTGTCAAAGAAGAAAGATAATAAGTATAAACTAGTTGTATTTGATATCGATGGGGTTCTAAATGAGCATGGTGGGAATATCCAGCGGCAATCAAAAAAAGCAATAGATCTTCTTCGAGATCGAAATGTAAGAATTGGTTATGCATCCGGTAAACATGCCTGGTATATACAAGGAGGACTTGTTTGGTCAGGTCTATTGCAAAAAGATACTGTTATTGTAGCTGAAAATGGCGGGGTGATATACGAGCCAAACCTTCGTAAAACTTATCTCGAGGATAAGTATATAGATGACGTGAAGTTATTACGGAGTGTGTTTTATAATCTCTACTCTAAAAGAGAGGGGTTTCTGAATTTTGCCGGACAGACAGTTTGGGAGGAGCCGAAAGAAACTCTTTTTTGTTTATACCCAAGCGAAAAAGAGGATATCAAAAAGCTGGCGGGGTTGCTTCAGGAGATTGTTGATATCAATCGTTTGAGTTTATATCTGGTTGAAAACCCTGATTCTGTAGATGTTCTGCAAAAAGGGATAAATAAGGCAACAGGGCTAAAGCATATTTGCAAATGGTTTGGTATCGAAATGAAAGATATCGTAGCCTTTGGTGACAGTTTGAATGATCTTGAAATGATGAGAGAAGCCGGTTTTTCGATTACTCTGGAAAATGGTTTAAGGAAAATCAAAAATCTAGTCAGGGTAAAAGGAAAGAATGGCTACATTTCAGCTAAGGGATGCGGAAAAGGAGTTTTAGAAGCAGTCTGTATGTTAGTTGAAAACAATCTTGTTTAAAACGGTTGCTAAATACTGTCAAAAACTGATATAATAGCCCTATATTAAACTGCTAAATTTGAAAAAGAAGAAAAAAGTGCAAGATCAAGCCCAAAACTTAGATCCCAGTTTACAAGCCTTACTTGGGATCGACCTTTTAAAACTTTTAAGTCTTACTGATAAGCCCGATACTGAAAAGCAAGAATTTCTACAGAGATTTGTTATGCTTTCTTGGGTTTATTTCTTTGAAACTGATGGAAAAGATGTACCAGAGGAAGATCTGAAAAAGCTCCAGCAAATGGCCGACCAGAAAAAGTTTGATGAAGTTCAGAAGTATCTCGAAGAAAACTTTCCAAACCTTCGGGTAGCTCTCATCAAGAACTCGCTTCTAGCGAAGAAGGCGATAATAGAAGAAGAGATAGAAGAGTTGTTAAAGAAAACAGAAGATTTAAATGATAAAGAAAAATTTGAAAATATGCTCAAAACTGCTCAAGCCAATAATTGGCAGGAATTTATTTATTATCTAAATAAATAATGAATCAAGAAACAGGTGTAAATGTTGTACATACTGCAACTGGAGAAACTGCAAGGTTGGATATGACTGCACAGGAATACGGTGATTTACAGACTGCTTGGAATCAGGCTACTGCACGAATTGGAGAAGGGCCAGGGTTTATGAATAGGTTAAGAGCTCTCGGAACCGTTGTTAGAGGAGTGTTTAGAGGGGAAGGTGTTGGGAATGCTATTCAAAACCTAAGATATGTTAGAGCTGGTGAAGTAGTTAATGAACAGGTTGATAATGCTGAAAGAACTATTGCAGTTGTTGAAACATCAAGAAGTCTGACAGCTCTTATACGAACCCCATTGGGTGTTGTATTAGTACAAATCGAAGAAACATTCAGACAGGTTATGGGATCCTCTGCAATGGAGCTGGTTCCAGTTACTTATTAAAAAAGAATTTATCGAAGAATAGAATTTGAGAAGTCCCGCGAAAGCGGGACTTTTTTTGTTACAGCTGGTTCAATCTAGGAGATGGAACCAGCTGATATCAGTAGCTAGATCGACCACCTTGATCGATCAATAACTTGACTTGCATTCTCAATTAAAAATATATATATTATCAATATACGAACTTATAGAATTGTTATATTTAAGAATTAAGAATGCCGCCCTATAACTTTTTAGGATTCAAACTGAAATCTCCTATCTGGGTTGCCTCCCAGTGTCCGATGAACCCCCACACTCAGGAACAGCATGTAGAATTATTCCGTAACTATTTGAAGAACGGTGCTGCTCTAGTGAAAACTCAAATGATATCGAATCTCAGGCACAGAAACGGTACCCCTAGAAACAGAGCCAGAGTTACGTTTTTTGAAAATGAAGGCAAGCCGATCGGCTTCTGCAATCTAGCACCGATATACGAGAGCATGGCGTATCTGGATGAAGGACTTACCCTGATACAGAAATTGAAGGCCCTGAAAGTACCTGTGGTTGCTAACATCGCTGTTCATCACAGGTATTTCAGAGACACACATATATGGATGTCACTTGCCGAACGAGTAGTCGAGGCCGAGGCCGATGTCATTGAGGTGAATTTGTCCTGTCCAAATCTGAAAGCAAATATGCAGGTTCCGGGGCAGGATTATGGTTTGACAGTGGGTATAGTAAAAGAACTTAAGCGTAAACTTAACGGAATTCCTATTATAGTAAAGTTCACACCGGATATGAACTTGGCTAGACTAGAGAAGTTCACGCGAGGTGTGATAAATGCCGGAGTTGATGGTATCACAGTAGTAAATTCTCCAGCAGCAATAGCACCTCCTGACATCTATAATCGGGGAAAGCCTAAATTTTTAGGTGTCAATAAATATACCTATACTGCAGTTCATGGACCTATAAATATTTACCTTGCCTATAGATTTGTTACAAGGATATATCAAATAATGAGAGAGATGAAGAAAGAGATTGAACTTACTGCAACTGGCGGGATAAACAGGCCGGAACAGATAGTTGAGCTTATGATGCTTGGAGCCTCGAGTGTTGAATTGTCATCTGCCATTCTGCTGCAGGGGTACCAGTTCATCAGAAAATGCAATAGGTTTCTGGATGATTTTATGACTAAACAGGGTTATAAAAGCTACAGAGCAGTAAGAGGACTCAGTCATAGATATATAGCTGATTGGGAACAAGTTAAGTTTAAAAAGGTTAAGGCTAGAATAGATTATAGCAAATGTACTGACTGTGGAGCCTGTACAAGATCACTATGTCTTGCTTGGAAAAAGGTTGGAAATAAAGTTCTGGTCGATGAAGAGAAATGTTCAGGGTGTGGTTTCTGTAAACTAGTTTGTCCTGTTGGTGCGAGGATAGTTGAAGAAGTTGATTAGATGGTGGTTTTCAGTTTGTTAGAACAAAACCTTTACCTCTTACTGTATGCAGGATTTCACCATAGATCTTGTTCTGCCGCAACTTTTTTCTGAGCTTGCATATCAATTGACTTATTGCGTACATTGAATACTTCTGGTTGACCTTGTTATCCCATATATATTCCCCAAGATCTTCATATGATACTACTTTCCCTTCCATTTCGATGAGTTTCTTTATAACCTTCTCTTCTGATATAGTTAGATTATCAATCACCTCTTCTGTTTTTGTATTTACTATGTTTCCATCTTTTATATCTAAAGATACTGATGTCGGAAAGCCTAGCTTGTTCATAAACCGATTATGCAAATCTTTCAATTCATTTATATTGGAGAAGGAAGGAATTGAGTTATTTGGTCTAAAAAATCTCGATAATGAAGTGTTTTCAATTATAAAGTCAGTAATTGCTATTTTTTCTAACCATGCCTTTTCTTTGATCAATTTCTCATCTGTGGAGTTGACAGTATATTTCTGATAATGTACTGCACTCATGACGAACATTCTAGCAATTTCCTTTATGCTTTGATCATTCCGAATTACTATGATCGTTTTGTGCGGATTACTCATGGGGATGTTGTAACTTGCAGTAGTCCCGTATCTTGAAATTATTATTTCAGCTTTCTGAATTGAGTCTGCAAATTCGGGGAATAGCCCTTTCAAATCGTTCATAAATATCTTCTCAATTTTCTCCCAGTTCTTGCGGATTTTGATCTGGTCAGCTACCGGTATAGTCTTTTCATATTTTATCAAAGCGGTTAGTCTCTCCAGAAATGCAGGCGGAATAATGGCACCTAAAGCTGAAGGTAATTTGCGAACGGTATCCCAGTATTTATCGATACTGTCGTAAGCTACATCTGGGAGGTAGACAACGTTTTTGTAGTTAAACCGCTTTGCCTTTCCGATTGGAATAACGTAGAAATTGAGTTTGTCATAGTTACCTAATGCCATAGATGTACATGTAAAAGCAATCCTTGCTGCTTCAGTCTCTTCGTTATACCGCCATTCGATTTTCATAGTTAAACAGAATTGAACTTAAAGAAATAATGGAAGAGTAGAATTATATCACAGATATAGCTCTCAAGAAAGGGATTAGGACTTGGAAATTCTTAGTGCTAAAGTACTTTTCCAAGCCATTGACCTGTATAACTGGATTTTAATCTTGTTATTCCTCTAGGAGTCCCTTCTGCGATGATTTTGCCGCCCTTATCACCGCCTTCGGGACCAAGATCGATTATCCAATCTGCAGTTTTGATCACATCCAAGTTGTGCTCTATGACGATCACAGTATTCCCTTTAAGAACTAGCGAATGCAAGACGACTAAAAGGTTTTCTATATCGTAAAAATGCAATCCTGTGGTTGGTTCGTCTAGAATATATACAGTCTTACCAGTACCTCTTTTTGACAGCTCAGAAGCTAGTTTCACTCTTTGTGCTTCACCTCCAGATAGAGTTGTCGCACTTTGACCTAGCTTGATATAGCTGAGACCCACATCGTTTAGAGTTTGCAGTTTCTTCTGAATTTGAGGAATTTTCCTAAAGAATTCAAGTGCCTGCTCGACAGTCATATCGAGGACTTCTGAAATATTTTTGCCGCTGAAATCAATTTGGAGCGTCTCTCTGTTGTATCTTTTTCCTTTGCACACCTCACAGGGAACATAAACGTCCGGCAAAAATTGCATCTCGATTTTTATGAGTCCGTCTCCTTGGCAGTTCTCGCATCGGCCTCTTTTCACATTGAAACTAAAGCGTCCTGGGGAATACCCTCTTTCTCTAGACTCTCTCGTTTTTGAAAACAGTTCTCTAATTGGGGTGAAAACACCTGTATAAGTGGCTGGATTTGATCTTGGGGTTCTTCCAATTGGAGACTGGTCAATATCAACAACTTTGTCAATGTACTCTAACCCCGTCAAAGATTCAAACTTCCCCGGCTTTATATTTGAGCCGTATATCTCAGATGCGAGCGCTGGATATAGAGTCTCATTCAGAAGCGACGATTTACCGCTACCAGAAACACCTGTAATGCAGATAAACTTCCCTAGCGGAAAAGAGACATTTATTCCTTTGAGATTCCTGTGCTTAACATTTTTAAGCGAAATGAATAAGCCTTCCTGTATATGGTTGTCTCCTTCACTGCCATTGTTCTTACTCACCTTTTTGGCTTTTGCTCTTATGTTTTCCTTAGTTATTTTCTTCCTTCCTGACAGATATTCTCCCGTAATTGAATTGTAATTCTTCCTAATATCTTCTGGGGTTCCGGTTGCTATAACATTCCCGCCATGCTCACCTGCTTTCGGACCAATATCTATAACATAATCTGCTTGATTTATAGTTGTCTCATCATGCTCAACTACCAGAACAGTATTTCCTAGTTCCCTGAGATCTTTCAGAGTATCAATCAATTTTTGATTATCTCTTTGATGAAGACCTATAGATGGTTCATCAAGTACATAAAGAACACCTGATAACCCAGTTCCTATTTGACTTGCAAGCCGGATTCTTTGAGCTTCCCCTCCCGATAAAGTCCTGGCGGTTCTATTCAAACTCAAATAGTCCAGTCCAACAGCAATAAGAAAATCCAACCTCGTTATTATTTCTTTTAACACTTGCTTGACGATTATTTTTTCATTGTTAGACAGACCATCTGATTCATTTGAGCTTTTATTCAAGTTCTGGATCCAAGTTATTGTATCCTTTATGGAAAGCTGGGTAATATCCATGATATTCTTCCCCTTTATTGTCACAGATAAAGCCTCAGGCTTCAGCCTTTTTCCCTTGCAAACTTCGCAGGGAAGCTCTCTTAGGTACTTATCGATTTCCCTTCTTATATAATCGGATTCAGTTTCCTTGTATCTTCGTTCAAGATTCGGAACGACTCCTTCAAATCTTGCATTGTAGTATCCTGCTTCTCTACCGCCTGCCCCGACATATTTGACTCTAAAGCGATTGGTACCAGCCCCATAAAGAATTATTTTCAGCTGATCAGCCTTTAGTTGTCCAAGGGGCTTTCGAACCGAGAAATTGTAATGATCTGCAACTGCTGTCACTAATCGCATATGCCAACTATCTGTATTATCTGCCATTCTGCTCCAAGGGTATATGCCTCCTTCAGATATAGTCAGATTTGGGTTGTACACTAGATCGGGGTCGACTTGTTTGATCATGCCTAAGCCATCACAGTTTGTACAAGCCCCATAAGGAGAGTTGAATGAAAATGTGTGGGGTTCAATTTCCTCAAAAGAGACCTCACACTTGGGGCAGGAGAATTTTTCAGATTAAAGCTTTATCTCTTGTGAATCAAGATTATAAGTCATAAGTTCCCCTTCTCCAAGGTTCAAGGCTGATTCAACGGAATCGGTTAATCTCTTGTGAAAATCCTTGTTCTGGATGGTGTCCTGCTTGATTATCAATCTGTCAATTACTACTTCGATACTATGAATTTTATATCTATCAAGTGAGATCTCCTCTTCGAGGTCTTTTATTGCTCCATCGACCCTAACCCGTACATAACCCTTTGAAAGCAGTTGCTGGAAAAGCTCATCATAACTTCCTTTCCGTTTTTTGACTATTGGAGCCAAAATCATGATTTTCCCGTTTTTTTTCAGAATAGAGTCGACGATATCCTGGACGCTTTGAGCCTTTACCCTTCTTCCGCATTTGGGGCAATGAGGATGTCCAGCCCTAGCAAAAAGCAATCTAAGGTAATCAAAAATTTCTGTAACAGTTCCAACTGTAGAACGCGGATTGTGACTTGCTGACTTTTGATCAATTGAAATTGCAGGTGATAATCCCTCTATGAGGTCAACGTCTGGTTTCTGCATCATTCCAAGAAACTGTCTTGCATATGAGGAAAGTGACTCGACATAGCGTCTCTGGCCTTCTGCGTAGATCGTATCAAAAGCAAGTGATGATTTGCCGGATCCCGAAAGCCC
>JAQVGX010000107.1 GCA_028696515.1 Candidatus Dojkabacteria bacterium
CTTTTACCCGACTTGTAAATAAACTTTTAGCATTCACTTTTGGTTTGTATATCAACTATAAATACAATTTTGATTTTAATAAACTTGATCACTTAATGAATTTATTTTAATTCACACATTAGGCATAGTTATCAACCAGTTTCATATTCTATCAGATCGTAGAATGTATAGCTAATTGACCTGAACTCCGAATCACACAGATGGTTTATATAGTAGGATAATTCGAATACAGGTTCGGATAGTTATAAAGCCAGAGGCCTTTTGAATCACCCTTTTGATATCTTTAACTCGGAAAATCAGATCAATTTGCAGGTTAGATATTCAAGTCTGTACAGAGTCATGAGTGAAAAAGGTCATGCAGTGTGTGCGGAACTAGAAACCACGGACGGATTATCATTAGGCCAAATCGGTTTTATTCTGCTAACAACGTCTTTTTATAGCAATTTATAAAACACTCGGGATGTGGTATTCATAATTGCCTTCTTTTTAATAGTCTGATCGAGGGCTCCGGCAATTCAATTCTTCTTCCAACTATAGCTATACCAAATGGCCGTGGCTGAGTACGAGTGGGTCTATAATAGTCGAAAATAAGTGCTCCGGAGATAGTTAGTCCTATAATTACCGGGGATATGACAAATGCCTGAATGCCCTTTTCCGATTCTTGAATGTACAGGCCGGTATTATAACCAGTAGTTTTGTACAATACGTCAGCTTCTTCTATAATTTCAAGTGTTTGTCCAACTTGATCTATGGAATATAAAGGAACACGAGTAGGATAGACAGCAATTTCACCAATCACTGCTTGAGTCCAGAGTATTTCGCAACCAGAACAGTATGGATTTAGGTCTGCGTCTTTGGAGTAGAGTAAGTGAGAGAAATAATCTTGATAAGATGGATTTATAATCTTGATTTGTTGTTGCCCTGCTAAGACATAAAAATACGATTGGTCGGGAGTTCCGCTCTGGTCTACTTTTGTATGTAGAATGGGAAGTCCCAAGTTCCTAAAAGAAACTGCGTATTCTGCTGGTTTGATAGTCAAACTTTCCATTCCATATTATAACAGTTACAATTTATTGTATTCAATCCTTTGCCATTTTCCCGTTTTCTTTGTAATATATTGTATCAAGCTGTATGAAGGAATTTTTAATACCAACAAAAATGTGTGGGAAGTGTCAGGGCTGGGGGAAAATAGCCGGAACTTTTGACGAATGTAACGAATGTTTGGGTAGGGGAGTGTACGGGCAGACAGACGAAGGGCAAATTTACACTAGCTTCCCATCTTTTGTTGATTTTCAATCAAGAATTAAAGTGAAGACGGTGAAGAAACTCATCGCGTATGCTGTTGGACTCTGTCTATTCTTAGTGATAACAGTTATAGTACTGCTAGTAAGATCAATCATTTGAGCTATGAATCAAACTGACGTATCGGAAAAATATACGAATGAAACTCTTGAGAAGTTATCACAAGCCTGTAGTCTTGCGTACGACAAACATTATAGTGTGTGCACGCCCAAGCATTTGCTTCTAGTCTTGATTGATGATCCTGAGATTTCAACATTAGCTGAACATGACGGGATTGACTTGAATATACTCAGAGATGTAGCGAGCTCTTCTATGGTAGATTCAGCACATCCATTAAGGATCCCGAAGGGCTATGTAGTTTTTTCGCCAGAACTCAGAAAGATAATTCTTAACGCCAATGGTATAAGTGTTGGGCTGGGACATACTCAGGTCGAGGTAGAGGATCTTTTTTATGCGACTGCGTTCTCTGTAGAGATAGAACAGTTAGTGAATAAAGCAGGAATTGACTTGTCATCAATAGAATTTAAGGGCAGGCAGCAACATACAGCCGATCATTCAGACTACATAGACCAGGGGGATTATTATCTCGATAGGATCAGTACAAACATTTCACAAAAAGCTAAGAACGGTGAACTGGAGGATGTTGTCGGGAGGGAGTCTGAGTTCACTCAGCTTTCTCGTATGCTTGTAAGGCAAAGAGATAACAATGTTTTGCTAGTCGGAGAAGTCGGCGTTGGCAAAACTTCTATTGTTCATATGCTGGCTCAGCGGATGGAAAATTCAACTCTCCGGAATCAGTTGAGAGACTGTAAAATACTTGAGTTCTCAGTTTCTGCAGTATCAACTTTGCTTGACTACAGAAATATTCATGACGTGAAAGAGCAGGTATTGGAAGAACTTAAAAAGCTTGGGAATGTGATAATATACCTAAGAAACTGGGATTTCCTAGGTAAAGATTCATATGGCGAACCAAATCTGATGCTGAGTTTTATGAAGTCTTTACTCGATCATGAAAATATTCATCTTATTGTCTCGACTAGCTCAGCTGCATTCAGGAATCTGATATCCAAAGATCCCAATCTAGCAGAGAGGTTCGGAGTTGTGAGAGTCGCTGAGGCATCTATTGAACTGACAATTCAGATATTGAAGAAGAAGACGGAGAGTTTATCACAATTTCACAATATCACATTTAGCACAGATGCTGTGACTGCGTGTGCCGATCTTTCAAAGAGATATATTCAAGATAAGTTTCTTCCCTCAAAGGCAATCGCTCTTCTGGATGAAGCTAGCTCTAAGGTTGCACTTGAAAACAGAAATATGGTTAGCGGTGATGATTTAAAGGCTATAATATCCGAGAGAACTGGCATCCCTATTGAGAGGTTGAGCTCAAGTGAGCAGCAAAAATTACTCAATCTCGAGGAGATACTAGAAAGGAGTGTCGTTGGTCAGAAAGATGCTGTACATAGAGTTAGCGAGGTAGTTAGAAGAAGTCGGGCTGGACTCAAAGATCCCCGAAAGCCAATCGGGTCTTTTCTTTTCTTGGGACCTACTGGTGTTGGAAAAACTTATCTAGCTAAATGTCTAACAAGAGTTGTATATGATAACGAACAAGCAATGATAAGGCTCGACATGAGCGAGTTTAGCGAATCTCATACTGTACAGAGACTTATTGGTTCTCCTCCTGGCTACGTAGGTTATGAGGAAGGAGGTCAGTTGACAAATCCGGTATGGGAAAGACCGTATAGTTTGATACTTCTGGACGAAGTCGAAAAAGCAAATCCAAAGGTATTTGATATTTTTCTTCAGGTTCTTGATGAGGGGAGACTGACCGATGGCCAGGGCAGAACAGTTGATTTCAAAAATACAATAATTGTAGCAACAAGTAACATTGCTTCCGACTTCATTATCGAGGGATTACGTGAAGATATAACGAAGGATGATAGGACAGCATTTTACGATGAGACGGTCCTGCCCGTACTCAGGCAATATTTCCTTCCTGAGTTTATAAACAGGTTTGATGAGGTGATAATGTTTAACGCTCTAACGCAAGATGAGTTGGTAGAAATTGCCAGACTTCAGATTATGAAAATACAGGAAAGAATAAAAGATAAGAATATTGTACTGCAAATTTCAGAAGAGAAGATAAGGGAACTTGTAGCAAAAGGATCTAAACCGCGATTTGGAGCTAGGCCCATCATACGCGTGATTCAGGAGCAGATTGAGAATGTTATAGCTAGAAAAATTATTTCTGGAGAAATCAAGGAGGGAGATATAGTAAATATTTGAACGCAATATGAATAGAATATTTAGCAAATTGATGACAATCATTTTTTCCTCTTCTTTAGCATTAATTTTAATGCTCACAGTATTTGTTCTTATATTGGGTCCAAAGCAAACAGAAAGTGCTATTAAGGCCTTGTTTAGGATGAGTAATTACGAAAAAGACTATAGGGAAATTCGTCCTGTGGCATCTAAGGATATAGATACGCGAGATGATGAGGGAACATCAGTTTTGGGGGTTTCAGTCTATATGAGGAATATTGAGGATTTAACGGAAGTTCCTCCCCTAATAGTTCCAAGCAGTGGAACCATTCCCGTGGCTGCTTTTCTCTATACTGGATCTCTTGACGAGGGAAAACATGAGGGAATAGATATTTGGACAGCCTCAAATGGTTCTGGCATCACCGGTAGCAAGGGGAATCCTGTATATGCAGCCTGTGATGGCGAGGTGACATATATTTGGAAGGAGAATGGGGATGTTTCTATCAGATGTGATACCCTGGATCCAATTTACTCGGAAGTTGTATCTTCTTTAGAAATCAAAACTCTCTAT
>JAQVGX010000029.1 GCA_028696515.1 Candidatus Dojkabacteria bacterium
TTTACCCGACTTGTAAATAAACTTTTAGCATTCACTTTTGGTTTGTATATCAACTATAAATACAATTTTGATTTTAATAAACTTGATCACTTAATGAATTTATTTTAATTCACACATTAGGCATTATCTGATTTACAATAAAAGTTAGTAGAGCAAGCGGAATTGTACCTGGGAAATATTTATCTTGAGGTAAGTCGAGCAAGGAAAAAAAGTTAGCAAAAGTGAGAAAAGTTATAGTTTTATAAAGTTTCAGAGGAATTGGAATATAGAGATTGGAGTATAATTCAATTGTTCCGAAAGGTTATCAGAGAATAGAGATTTCCTGATCAGCATTTTTGAATGCAAACAAGAATCTTTCTGATTATAGAAATGACAAAATATATGAAAAATCAACTGTATCATATGAGATCCTGGGTCAAATACTCGATTAGACGATAACTTAATTTGTGCAGGACTTTATATAAGCAAGTTAAGAAATAATCTCATAGTAAGTTTGACTTGGAGTATACGCGTTGCTATAATGCTTTACTTTTAAAATTATGCCTTTAAATAGGCCTAAATTCTTAAAAAGTAGTCCTGAAAAGAAAGGTAGGAAAACAATCAAATTCAGAGAGAAAAGATATTTTGCTTTTAGTAAATTTCACCCCGTATTTTAGAGTTTCTGTAGGGTTTGGTTCCTTACTTATCGTTCTTTATCTTGCACTGAGCTCCTTTAGCAGTCCAACTGTAGTGAAAGAAGTAGAGGCGGCTTCTTCGGTTCTTGGTGCCTCCACTCAGATTTCCCACGATATGGTATTCTGTACACAGACTGGAGTAGAATTAAGTTTAGCTCGTCCGGTTGAAGGGGAGATAAAGGAAGCAAAGGAGAAATACGAATTAAAACTGCAGAAGATAGCCGAGGAGAAAAGAAGAATTGAAGAGGAGAAAAAAAGAGAGCGTATGAATAGAATTACTGGGATTCAGGCATATCTTACTTCTCAAGGCTCTCCGATGGCTTCTTACTCTGATGTGATTTTAGATGCCTGTTCTCAATACGGAGATCATTATTGTAAATACTTTCTTGCAATAGCAGGTGTCGAATCGGGACTGGGACGTGTTTGTCCCGGATACAGCGCCTGGGGTATGATAGGTTTTAGATTCAATAGCTGGTCGGAGGCGATAACATTTTCAGCGGACTGGATTGCAGGTAACTATTATTTGAAAGGTTGTGATACTTTTGAAGAACTGGCCTATTCTTCATACGGCCCCCAAAATCCTGAAGCTTGGATTACTCATCTTTATTCTTTCTACAATCAGATGGCTTTCTAATAAGCCTAGATTTGTGAATCACAAGTTTAACCTTATACCCTGTAAATAGATCTTATTGTTTCTAATTATTGAACAAAAGACCTTGTTTTATAGGGCATAATAATCTATATTTAAATTACGCAGAGAATTTTTCGGGTTAATTAATTTAGCAGTATTTGAATTCTGTCTTAAACTTGCTGTTTATGGCTGATTTTACCCATTTACACTTACATAGTGAGTTTTCACTACTGGATGGTCTGATAAAGATTCCTGATTTGGTGACAAAGATTAAGGATCTGGGCATGAGTAGTGTTGCGTTGACTGACCATGGCGTGATGTACGGCATATATGATTTTTGGATGCAGTGCCGTGAACAGGAAATAAAACCTATTCTTGGAGTTGAGGCGTATATCTCGTACAGAACAAGGTTTGATAAAGTACCAAAGGTTGATGACAAGAGATATCATATCGTGTTGCTAGCAAAGAATCTTGAGGGATACAAGAACATAGTGAAAATGGTTTCGGATTCTCATCTCGAGGGATTTTACTACAAGCCTAGAATAGATAAAGAACTTCTTACGCAATACGGAAAAGGAGTCATCGGTTTGAGTGCCTGTCTTGGGGGGATAGTAAACAAGCAGCTTTTACGCGGACATGACGAAGAAGCAAGTGAATGGGCAGATTTTCTGCGAAATAACTTAGATGAATTCTACATCGAAGTTCAAAGAAATGGTATCAAAGAAGCTGAAAATCTTGTTGAGAAACAAGTCAAGTTTGCTAGTAAAATGCAGCTGCCAATTGTAGCTAGTTGTGACGGTCACTATCTCGATAAGGAAGACTGGTTTGCACAAGAGGTTCTGTGGGCTATAAGTGACGGAAAAAAAATAGATGATGATACAAGAAGAAAGTCCTGGTCAGAAGAATTCTACATAAAAAGTTCAGAAGAGATGAAAAAGCTTTTCTCTGATATCCCGGAAGCAATAGAAAACACTCAGAAGATTGTCGAAAAGGTTGAAGATTTTGACATAATGTTCGAACGTGTTCAGCCGAAATTTAGTAAACTGCCTAGAGGCAAAAGTGCGAAAGATGCTCTTAGGGAACTCAGTATCAGAGGAGCAAAAATGAGGTATGGAAAGCTTTCAAAGGATATAACGGAAAGAATAAACTATGAACTCGATTTGATCCACGACAAAGGGTATGATGATTATTTCCTTGTAGTTCAGGATTATGTGAATTGGGCTTTGGATAACGGAATTCTTGTCGGTCCAGGCAGAGGAAGCGGAGCTGGAAGTGTCGTATCTTATTCTTTGAAAATAACAAATATTGATCCTTTTAAATATGAACTGTATTTTGAGAGATTTCTAAACCCTGAAAGACCCTCCCCTCCAGATTTTGATATAGATTTTCAAGATGATAGGCGCGATGAGCTTTTTAGGTACATGACTGATACATACGGCAAGAAAAATACCGCTTTTATAGGGACATTCGGTAGAATGAAGACAAGGGCTGCTATCAGAGATGTTGCCCGGGTTCTTGACATAGATCTTGAGATAGCAGACAAACTCTCAAAGATGGTGGATGTGAAGTTCGGTAAAGTCGCCCATATGGAAGACATGATGAGTGACAACAAAGAATTCAACGATATCATCAATTCAGATTCACAACTAAAAAAACTTGCAGATATAGTAAAAAGAGTTGAAGGTATCTCAAGACATGTTTCTACTCATGCTTGTGGCTATCTAGTAACACCAAGGCCTGTAGTAGACTATATCCCGTTACAGAGAGAAAGTGGCCTGGGTGATCGAGTAATAACTCAAATAGAAGGTTATACCATAGAGAACGTAGGATTGATGAAGTTTGATTTTCTAGGTCTTACGAACCTAACTATTATCAAGAATGTTCTCGAGCTAGTAAAGAACTTTAGAGAAGAAGATATAGACATAAATGATATTCCTTTAGATGACAATGCGACTTATAAGGTATTTAGGAGAGGTTTGACAACAGCAGTTTTCCAATTCGAAAGTGATGGAATGAAAAAGTACTTGAAGGAGCTTAAGCCTTCATCTTTTGAGGATTTGATCTTCTTGGTTGCAGCGTATAGGCCTGGACCGATGCAGTATATTCCAGATTACATAGCACGCAAGTTCGGTAAACAAAAAGTAGAATATCTTCATCCCACTCTTAAGCCGATTTTGGAAAATACATATGGATTTGCTATCTATCAGGAGCAGGTTCTGCGGATAGCCGTAGATGTTGCTGGTTACTCCCTGGGTGAGGCTGATATGCTTAGAAGGGCGATGGGGAAGAAGAAGGTAGAAATAATGGAAAAGGAAAGGGAAAAATTTATAAAAGGCAGTATGAAGAATGGAATCCCGCAGAAAACAGCCGAGAAGATATTTGCATTTGTTGAACCATTTGCAGATTATGGATTCAATAAATCTCATGCTGCTTGTTATGCTTTGATATCTTACCAGACGGCATATCTAAAGGCTCATTATCCGGTAGAGTTTATGGCAGGACTTATGCAGACAGATCTTGAAGTCAGTGAAAAGATAACACGAGACGTTATTGAAGCTGAAAGAATGGGTATCAAGGTTCTCTCACCAAATATCAACAAAAGTGGGGTTGGTTTTATCATTGAGGAAGGAAACAAAATCCGATTTGGACTGGCTGCTGTTAAAAATGTAAGCACAAAGATTGTGCAAAGAATCGTAGAAGAAAGAGAAAAGACTGGAAAGTACGAGAACTTGGACGAACTGGTAGCGAGGGTCGGAAGTGAAAACCTAAGTAAGAAAGTTCTCGAATGTCTTATAAAAGTCGGTGCCATGGATCAATTCGGTTCAAGGAAGGCTTTGCTCGAAATAATGCCTACAATCGTGGACCGTGCCTCCAGGCTTGAGAAAAAGTCTGAAGGAGGTCAATCAGGATTATTTGACAGTGCAGGTGCTGCTACAAAATTGCATGTTACTCCGTTGCCTGAAATTGATGAGGAAGGTGACCAGGAAAAGTTGACATGGGAGAAAGAATTGATCGGTACTTACTTGAGTACGCATCCCCTTAAAAAATATAAAAAGTATTATGGCGATGAAATTCTCTCTGTCCCAGAAGTCAAGCGAAAAGGTGAAAACAAGCAGGTTAAGGTGGGAGGTATTATCTCCAATAAAAGAGAAATCATGACAAGAAATGGTAATAAACCGATGGCGTTTCTAACGATTGAGTGCTTTGAGGACAATATAGAAGCGGTTGTATTTAACGGTATTTATGAGAAATACAAGGACAAGCTTGTTACAGATAAACCCCTGGTTTTCATTGGCAAGACTTCTCATAGGGAAGGAAAGATATCGGTAATCATCGACGATTTGAAAAGCTTCAATAACTATTCTCCCTCTATAACAAACGGAGATGATACTATTACTCTCGATATCTCGGAAGAGAAGAATCCGCTTAAACTGAAAATCCTCAGACAGATGATAGTAGATAATCCCGGCAGGTACAAACTTCTGATATATTATTCCGATAAAGAGGGGAAAAAACAAAAAAAGTTTTTGAAGAGAAAAATCAGCCTAAACACTTCTATAAAGAAGGTTATCGAAGATTATATTGTAAGTTAATTTCTTTCAGGAGTTCCGGCAGGAGAATTTACGGGGATAGTTTTTCCAGTACTTGTTTCAAACCTCAATACATATCCGTTTTGCATGAGAAATACTGTGTAGGCATAACTAAGAGATGAACTGATTTCGTAGCAGTTTGCCAGACGGTGAACAACTTCCTGATCCGCATACCTGGAAAGGATATATGCTGCGTCATCGAAAGAAACTTGTAAAAGGTACAGCGCTCTACTTCGGGAAATTGTAGGAATTAGCATTGAGATATTTGCGGCAATTTTATCAAGATCAGGATTAAATTCTTTCGACCTTTCGTCATGAACGGAATATTCAAGAAAAATAGTAAAGTGGTACAAGAGAATGAGAGTTTCTGTGCTGGTTAGCTGTTCAAGACTCGGATGAAGTAACCGAAAAATCTCAGCTTTCCCTACTAGATAAAATTCCTGGAAATCTGCTTGTGCTAAAACGTTTCGCTCAAAAGGGATAGGACCACGATTTTCATGTAATGCTGTAAGGTTCAGGAAGATATCAGATCTATAGCTGTGATCACGTTCCTGTTCCATGTCGGCAAATTATTTGCTGTATCGGTTGATTTTAATAACAGTAATTATATGATAATATTGCTTGATAATAAAGAAAGACATGTTTATATTTATCAATTTCATAAAATTTGTCTCATCAGTTCTTCGCCTTACAAGAATAGGAGGAGGAACATCTCTGCCCGGACTTCTTATCGAGAATTATTTCCCCTCTTTTTTAGTACAGTTGTTCTCCCAGTATAAAAAGGTTGTAATCGTAACTGGCACAAACGGGAAAACAACAACTCAGCGATTTATAAAACATTTGTTTGAGGCAAATAATATAAAAATAACATCAAACATAAGCGGAGCAAACTTATTTCGCGGGATTGCAACCTGTGTAATCCGAGATACAAACATTTTTGGAAGAATCAAGAGTGATATTTCTGTTATCGAGGTCGAGGAAGCTACTATGCCGATTTTAACAAAATATGTTAAGCCAGATTTTATTGTTGTTACAAATCTCTTTCGTGATCAGTTGGATGCTTACGGAGAACTCATCAAAACACGGGAGTATATCAAAGCAGCCATAGTAAATTGTCCGAAATCAACACTAGTTCTCAACAGCGATGACGGTAATGTTAAATCGCTTTCTAATGGTTTGAAAAATAAGATCATCCATTTCTCGATCAATGACACTAGAAAGGATGATATTTTCTTCGAACCTGTTCATGTAAGGAGTATAGGCAAAAAAATAACAAAAAACGTCTATGCAAAGAATCTTGTGAAGCATGATGATATGTCCTTTGAATTTGATCTTTATGGATTTGGAAAGCCTGTCAGAAATATTCGTTTTCCTATTCCAGGCGTTCAGAATATATATAGTGCAATAGCTGCTCTATCAGTAGTGCAAAATCTTAAGAAAATTTCTGACAAAAAAATAAAACATCAAATAGCTGATTTCAAGCCTGCATTTGGCAGAGGAGAAATTGTAAATATTGGAAATAAAAAGATACAGCTTTTACTGATCAAGAACCCGGCTAGCTTTACAGCAAACATAAATATGCTGAAAGGTTTGGCGCGTCTAAATCTTTTGATCATCATAAATGATAATATTGCAGATGGACGGGATGTCAGCTGGCTTTGGGATACAAAGTTTGAGCTTCTGGAGAAGTCAGATATTGCTTCAATTACGATCAGCGGCATAAGAGCAGCAGACATGGCTTTAAGGCTGAAATACGCCAGCATCACACCAATGAGTTCGGAAGTTGAGGAAAATGTTTCTAAAGCTCTCGATGTTGCTTTATCCAAAACTCCTGAAAAGAGTACTCTGTTTATCCTGCCTACCTATACTGCTATGTTCGATGTAAGAAAATCGATTGGGAATATAGTTAATATCAAGGAATTTTGGAAATGAGAACTTCAAAATATCGACTGACCATAGCACATCTTTATCCGGAATTGCTTAATCTCTACGGGGATAAGGGGAATATTATTGCTTTACAGCATAGATGTAGCTGGAGGGGTGTCCAAGTAGATCTTAAAGAGGTGAAACTTGGCGACGATATCCCCTCAAAAATAGATATTTTCTTTATAGGCGGAGGTCAGGACCAGGATGAATATAGGGTCTACAAAGCACTACTTAAACAAAAGAAAGTAATAAAGAAGGCTGTTGATGAAGATCGTGTTATTCTCGCAGTATGTGCCGGATTCCAACTGCTCGGAAATAAATTTCTGTCTGGTAGTGGAGAAGAAATTCCCGGCCTGGGAGTAATTGATGCAGAAACAATCGCTCCAGGTGATACAGTAAATATGAGATGCCTTGGAAACATCGCAACAAGAATCAATGAGGAGGCTATTGATATAGGAGGAATGCCCCTAGATACACTGGTTGGCTTTGAGAATCATATCGGGCAGACCTATCTTGGGAAGGATGTAAAGCCCTTAGGTTTTGTTCTTAAGGGAAAGGGAAATAACGCCAAAGAAGGTGTTGAGGGTGCTGTTTATAAGAATGTTCTCTGTTCCTATATGCATGGGTCTTTGCTTCCGAAGAATCCTCATCTGGCCGATTTTATCATTATTAAAGCTTTGAGGAATAAATACGGGAATGGAGTAAGGTTGAAGAAGTTGGATGATAAAGAAGAGATTCGTGCTCATCAATCAGTACTCAATAGAATGGGTATTAGTATTTAGATGAAATTGAAATGGATATAAAACTGAAAAAAGAACTTGGCCAGAACTTTCTCACAGACAGGAATTTCGCTCTCAAAATAATAGATGCTGCAGATCTGTCAATGAATGATGTCGCTGTGGAAGTCGGACCCGGAGCTGGTGTCCTGACCCAATATCTTGCAAATGAAGTCGGGAGATTGATCGCAGTTGAATATGACGAGCGCTTTGTTCATATGCTCAAGAATAGGTTCGAGGAGGAAAAGCATGTAAAGATAATTGGAAAGGATATTCTAACTTTAGATATTAAACGTGTACTAATAGGAGTGAAAAATTATAAGGTTATAGGTTCTCTGCCCTACAATATTTCAAAGCGGATAATTCAAAAGTTTCTCGAGAGTGATTTCCCTCCAGCTTCTATTACAGTACTAATTCAGAAAGAAGTAGCGTTGGACTATTGTGCAAAAGTTCCAAAGGCTAGTTTCTTATCAAATTTCATTCAGATTTTTGGCAGGGCAGAGTACATAGAAACAGTTCCAAAGGAAGTTTTTAAACCGGAGCCTAAGGTCGATGGAGGTATAATGAACTTAAGATTAGATAAGAACCGTTTTGCGATACATAAGAGAAATCAGATGAAAAAGTTCTTGAAAAATGGTTTTATGAATCCGCGGAAAAAACTAGTAAAGAATCTTGCCTCTATATATAAGCTGCAAAAGAGGTCACTCGGAGATATCTTGAATAGATTCGGATTGGACGAAAATGTTAGGGCAGGGAACTTGACATTTGAGCAGTGGGAAAGCTTATTCGAACAGATCATACTAGACAAATGATAACAGTTGCATCTTACAATCAATTATTACTGACAATACTATGCTAGTTCAGAAAGTCGTAAAAGAACTTTCAAAGCTCTATCCCGGAAAGACAATTATAGAAAATAAAAATATAAAGGGAATAACTACAGAAATAATATGCGAGATAGATCCTGCTTCTGATCATAGTGAGTATAGTATAGCTTTAGCAGTAATAGATTACTCCACTATTCATTGTCACAATATCATAACTGAAACTTACAAAGTTATAAAAGGAAATCTGACTATTTTTAAAGGTGATAGAGAGTATAAACTTGGCAAGGGAGATGAGATAGTTGTTAAACCCAAAGAGATACATTCAAATCTGGGGAAAGAAACCTGGGTGGAGGTAGTATCTAAACCTGGCTGGTATATCGAGGATTATATAAATCTGGAGACAATACTGAAAAAGTATTTGCCGAAAAGATAGCCTTAGCGGTCCTTTTGCATTTGTTATGAAGCTAGTTAACTTTTTTGGGTGTCAACCTATTGGTCACTATACCTTTTTACAGACTCTTTCCGAGCTTTCTGAGTTTTCAAATGTTCGAAATTCTTTTACCTCTTCTAAAAATCATTGATATTGTAAATGTGATGAGGATTGTCAGGATAGCAAGAGTAACAAAATATCCCACTGTTGAAGTAATCTCCTCAGCTTCAACAGCTTTGTAGGTCATCCAGAAGCTGAAAATAGTCCAAGGTTTCATAAAAACTATGGTTATGACTGCAAATGCAGGAAAACGCATACTTGTGAATCCTGCGGCATATGAGATGTAATCAGCTGCAGGTCCTCCGACAATTCTCAAAAAAATAAGAACCTTTTTTCCTATGACTTGTGAGAATGAGTCTATTTCTCTGAGGCCTTTCTTGCCTACTAGCTTTCTCACTACTGGTCGTCCCCACTTCCGAGCTATCCAAAAGTTTGATGAATGGCCAATGATATTGGCTATAGCTATATAGATGAGGCTTGGCCAGAAACCAAAGAGTTTTATGCTTGCTATCCAAAATAGTGTAACAACAAGCGGGCTTAGTACTGTTGAAGCTGTGCAAAGAATTATGAGAATTACCGGTGAGAGTACACCAAAGGAAGATACCCATTTCTGAGCAGTTTCAACAGAGATATTGTTGCTTAAGACTCCTAGTACTATTAGTATAGTAAGAATCAGCAGCAGTATTCCGATTAACTTTATTTTCTTAAAAATATTTGATTCCATATGACTCTCAAATGCTCAATGTTTATAACATATTATCAACGAAGTGAGAATAAGATGTTTATATTATCCAAACAAGCTGTGGATGATGATTTACTTGATCGATAAGTATAATCGAAAGCCTCACAAGTCAGCACAAAAGTCCCTCATTGAAAGAAAGTTAAAAAGTGTAAGAAGTCCGGAGGAATTGATATTTCATACACTAGTTTTAATACTAATTGTATTTGCTTGAATTTGTCATATCATTTTAAAAGGTGTAACATAAACTGTCTTTATATCTATATTTAAGTTCTTTTATTGATAGAATGAATCTCTCCGGCTTCAAAAACCAATTCACAGCAATATTGGTCGTATTTCTAATTTGCGCAACTGTTCTTGGTTCTACTCTTATCGTTAGGAGTACCAAATTTTATATAAAGAACATTGGAACAGGGGTAACCGATGAAGGCGAGGTTATCAACTCGATATCGGTTACCGGCGATGGTAAGGTATATGCAAAGCCTGATATGGTAGAATTTAATGTAAGTGTCTCAGAGCTGAAACCAACAAGCAAAGATGCTCTGAATGCTGTAAATGAGAAGATTGCAGATATCAAGAAAAAATTGAAGGCCGGTGGTGTCAAAGATGATGATATCAAAACTCAAAACCTTTCATTGTCCCCGGAGTATGATTATAGGAACGGGCAGAGTTACCTAGAAGGCCAAAGAGCTACCCAATCATTAAATGTCACTTTGAAAAAGATAGACGAAAAGGCATCCAAGGTTGCAGATCTTATCGATAGTGTATCCGAGATCAACAATGTTTACATCGGATGGATACGGTTTGATATTGAAGACAAACAGGATTATTTCTCTCAGGCCCGGGAGCTTGCATTCAACAAAGCAAAACAGAAAGCCGCTGAGTTAGCAGATTTAGCAGATGTTGAACTGCTTGATCCGGTTTCTATTTCCGATGCATCAGCTGATTATGCATCTTCATACACACAGCAAAATGTGGCTAGATCATACGAAAGTACTGATGAAGTCCAGACGCAGATCTCTACTGGCCAGCTCGAGATATCTATTCGGCTGAATGTGAAGTTTGGAATTGGGTAGATAACAGATAATTAGTTAAACAGAAAAACATTTAAACAGATGAGCTGTGTTTTGCATTTTGATTCCTATTTCTAATTTATCTAATTCTCTAATCGTCTAGCTCTCTTCTTTGATTCTTCTTTGTTATCTGATATCCTTGGAAGTAGTTATGAAGCTAGGTCCAGCTAGAGGCTGATGCGTTTTTGGCGCTAACTAAGTAATAAGGTAGTTAAGTATCATTATGATCTAATAAACTGATTACTCAACAATCTGAATTACTTAACAGCCTAATAACTTAATTAACAGCATTACTCAGTAAATTGTTCAAAATTCTTTCTAAAGAAAACAAGAGACGTGTTGGAATCATCAAGACTCAGCATGGAGATATTCAAACTCCTGCTTTTCTGCCTGATGCTACTTACGGAGCGGTTAAGACACTATCGTTTGAAGATGTTTTAAAAGCTGGTATTGATCAGATTCTGACAACTACTCTGCATATGAGTATCCGTCCCGGGGATGGCTACATAAAACGTATGGGGGGACTTCATAATTTCTTAAATTGGCAAAGACCGATTCTTACAGACAGCGGAGGCTGGCAGGTTTTTTCTCTCATTCATAAGTCCGGAAATGGAAAGGTCACTGAAGAAGGTGCTGAATTTATCATGCCGGACGATGGGAGGAAGCATTTACTGACTCCAGAAGATTCTATCAATATACAGGCCAATCTCCGCTCGGATATATTTGTAGTCCTCGACGATCCAGTTATTGGCAGTGCAACTAAAGTTGAGAATGAGGCGGCAGTTGATTTAACAGTAGAATGGGCAAAAAGAGCTAAGAAGGCATTCTACAAAAGGTATCAGCTGGATGATAAAAAATTTGATGATCAGGAGAAATACAAACGTCCTCTAATCTTTTCGGTTATTCAGGGAGGTAACTATAAAGATCTAAGAAAAAAGTGCGCTGTGAAACTTCTGGAAATTGGTTTCGACGGATATGGCTATGGTGGAATTCTTCTAAAAGATGATAAGAAAACAACGAGAGATATGCTGAGCCACTTTGCGGAGCTTGTACCCCAAGATAAGATTCGATATGGTATGGGTGTAGGCAAGCCGGATGATGTGAAGTTCTGTATTGAAGAGGGGTACGATTTATTTGACTGTGTTGTGCCAACAAGAAACGGAAGACATGGCTATTGCTACACCTCATTTGGCGGAATCAATTTAAAGAGCAGCAAATACAGGTATGACAACCGACAAATAGATCCAGAGTGTGACTGTGAAGCCTGCAGGATCCGGGATAAAAGACCCGGAGCATCAAGAGCCTATCTTTATAATCTATTTAGGGCAAAGGAAATTTCTGCGATGAGGCTTTGCAGCATTCATAATCTAAGATACTATTCCAAGCTTTTGGGATCATATAGATAAACCCGACTATCTGACTTTTTCAATCCAGCATCAATTCAAATCTGTTCATGCAGTAACTACTTACTAGAGCCATATTTCGCTTGGGTAAATGATTTACACAGATGCTACCAAAATCTTTTATGCGTTGTGTTTCATCAAACTAAAGTGATATCCAAAAATCTTATATAGGATATTGTCGTGCTAGAAATTTTACCGTTAAATCGGTCCATTTTCAAAACCAAAAACATGTATTTTGCCATGTTCATGGTCTCACGACATGTAGCGTATATATATTTTATACATATTATATTAACTTTATATACAACATTTATATAATCATTATTGTGAAGAGTTTGGGGCTCTGAGAACTAATGTAAGAATTTTCAAGTACTTTCGTTGTAGTTAAGTCCTTGAGATTTAAATTTTTACATTAACAAAAATGTTAGTTTTCCCTGGTTCTTGTGATAAGTTAGAAGTGGCAAAGTCTGAAGTCCAAGAATTAACTGTTGTTGGTAGCATGCCAGTTGTTCTTCCTACTTTTCATCCTGATGGTCGGCAAAATGGTACAATAACGAACGTTAAAGCAGTAACTCAGTTTAGATTCCATAAATTAGATGTGGGTTTGGGTAGGAGGCTTGAAGTTCCAGGTACACTTGAAGTTTTTTATATAGGAGTTGAAGAGACAAAAAATGGAAATGTACTGTATTGGGGTCACCCCATTAAAGGTATGACTGCTGATCAGGCTAGAATAACCTGTGCGGCATTTAATGAGGCTAGCGGACTCTCTGATGATGTAGCTTTTCTTTCCTTGGGAGCATATGGAATGGAACCTGTTGATGATGGAAGCCCCTACCAGTTAGTTCCAATTGAAGACGAGTATCAACTTTGGACTCGAATAGATCCTGCAGGAGTTGTTCTAAACTAATACTTGGTGTCGAGGAATTCACTTCAGCACAAACTCTTCTCAATCATTTTTACAATCGTGTTATGATCCCGTAGTCTTATGTCGAGACTACGAAAGAAGTCAGTAATTTTGATGTTGTCCGGAGCGATTAAAAAATATCAGAGTCTTTTTTGTACAAGGATCGCATTTTCAGTAAATACAGCAGGATCTGATATGATAGCTGCACCGGATCAAGAAAGCCGAGGGGCTGTTCCAATTTTAATGACAAGTACGATTATTAGACCTGGTTCTGATGGAGATCCGATTCAGATAAATGGTAGGTTGAGAACTAAAAGTGATTCTGCAGGAGAAGCCCAAGTTTGGATATTGAAGTCCTTGTCTGAACCCTAAGGATTTCTAGTTCTATAGCTATGTTCGATAAACATAATAGTTACTCATCATAAATTCCCTTTCCATATATACAGTAAAATTTAAATTTGCTATAATTGCCCGATAGTAGTACAAAAAAGAAATGGAGGACGAGCTTGAATCATACCATTATGATCACTCAGCAACAGTACAAGTCCTGCAGATAATAGGAAATATGGGCACAGTTGAGGGATTTTGTGACCTGCTTGCTGCTCAACGAGTGACTTTGCACGAAGGAACCTTCGTTGATTGTGTTAGACTTTGGACAGGGTTATGGACTTCCAGATTGCGAATTTTTTCAAATGGAAATGGTGGTTATATGAAAGCAAATGAATTTACTCTTGTTGTATCTTTTAGCAGTACTAAAGTATCTCAGTTAGCCATTCATGGTAAAGGGATCGCATTTTCAGTAAATACAGCAGGATCTGATATGACAGGTGCACCGGATCAAGAAACCCAAGGGACTGTTGTAACGCAAGATCTTGCAAGAGAAGTGCTAAGATTAGGAGGTCCCAAACTAAGAGTAGGAGATATATTACCTGCTGATTCGATTTTCTTGCCCAGAGAAGAACCATCCGAATATTTGAGAAGAGAAGCAGGAAAACATGTCTGGAGCAGACGTCTACCAACCTTCAGGGCTGAAGGTGTTTACCCGTACGATTTAGTTACTGGAACCCAGGACGAAGTTCGTAAATAACTATCCTGCTCAGTATAAATTTATACTTGAGAGTCACTTACCATTTGTTATTCAAATTATTGACAGGGTTGTTTCATTATTTGATGTGCGTAGATTGAAACGAAAAAGCAGCATAAAGATTTCCCACATTCTCTATGGATGTTATAATGGGAAGTGGCTTATTTATACAAATTGACCATCGATTGAAAGCAAGTTCATAATTCTGTTAAAATTTTCAATTTGCGAATTTGAATATATCTGTATTTAACCTCAAATCACAATATAAACCTTCCGGGGATCAGCCGCAGGCGATTGATCTTCTGACGGAGGGTATAAAGTCGGATGCCAGACATCAGACTCTTTTGGGAGTGACTGGATCAGGCAAGACCTTTACCATGGCTTCAGTTATCCAGAATATTCAAAAGCCTACACTTATCATCTCACACAACAAAACCCTTGCAGCTCAATTGTACGGAGAATTTAAATCATTCTTCCCTGATAATGCTGTCAGCTACTTTGTTTCATACTACGATTATTATCAGCCTGAGGCCTATGTCCCCAAACGCGATATGTATATCGAGAAAGAGGCAGATATCAATGAGAGCATTGAGCGTTATAGAAGTGCTGCGACTCAATCATTACTTACAAGAAGAGATGTAATTATCGTTGCTTCTGTTTCCTGTATCTACGGACTTGGAAATCCTCAGGATTACATGGATCTAAGTCGAAGGATTGTTGTAAATGAGAATTACAGCAGGAACAAGCTGATCAGGCATTTGGGAGATCTTCAGTACGAACGAAGCGAATATGATTTTTATTCCGGGCAGTTCCGGGTTCGGGGAGATACTATAGATGTATATACTGCAGCAGATGAAACAGCTGTTCGAGTTGAGTTTTTTGGTGATGAAGTAGAATCTGTGAAAATCATAAACCCAATAAGCGGGGAGGTGCTAGATACTCCAGAAGAAATAACTATATTTCCGGCTAAGCAATTTGTAACTCCTTATGAGGCTCTTATAAATGCTATTCCTGTGATTGAAAAAGACCTTAAACAAAGAATTAAATTCTTTAAAAAAGAAGGGAGAGATCTCGAAGCACACAGAATTGAGCAGAGAGTCAATTATGATATTGAGATGCTAAGAGAAACAGGGTATTGTTCTGGTATTGAGAATTATTCCAGATACATAGAAAATAGAAAGCCCGGTTCGCCTCCCTCTACTCTACTCGATTATTATCCTGATGATTGGCTGCTTTTTATCGATGAATCTCATATGACTATACCTCAAATCCGTGGAATGTATAACGGAGACCGTGCCAGAAAAGAAATTCTGGTAGATTATGGTTTCAGATTGCCGAGCGCACTTGATAATAGACCGTTGAAATTTGAAGAATTTTGCAAGAGACTCAATTGGGCTGTGTATGTAAGCGCTACACCAAGTGAATATGAAATAAGGAAATCTAAACGCCTAGAGTCCAAAACTCAAAAATCGGGAGGAATAATCGAGCAGCTTATACGTCCGACGGGACTTCTGGATCCGACTATAGAAGTCAGACCTTCTGAATCAGAGAAGAAGGAGAGGTTGTTGTCTTCACTAAAGGATGAAAAACTTGAAAATCAAATCAAAGCACTCGAGAATCGCAAATGTTTGAATCAGATAGATGACCTAATAACTGAAATAAAGAAGGTGACATCAAATGGAAATCGGGCCCTTGTTACTACTCTTACTAAAAGGATGGCTGAGGATTTGGCTGCTTATTTGAAGGATATTGGAGTTCGAGTTCAGTACCTGCATAGCGAGGTAGATACTGTTGAACGAGTTGAGATACTCCGGGATTTAAGACTAGGGAAATATGATGTTGTTGTCGGGATAAATTTATTGCGTGAAGGACTCGATCTGCCGGAAGTTGCTCTTGTAGCTATTCTGGATGCAGACAAAGAAGGATTTTTGAGAAGTGACGTAAGTCTAGTTCAGACTGCTGGTCGTGCCGCCCGTCATGAAAAGGGATATGTAGTGATGTATGCGGATTCTGTCACTGGAAGTATGAAAAAAGCTATACTAGAAACAGAACGCAGAAGGAGTATACAGGAAGATCACAACAAAAAGCACAATATCAAACCGACTTCTATCAAAAAAGAGATAAGAGATCAGCTGGAAAGGATTGAAGAAAAGGGTGAAGAGAAAAAGGTTGATGAAGATTTATTTAAAAGGTCAGAGTCTTTTGCTGCCTTGAGTCCTAAGGATAAGAAAAAACTGTTGAATGATCTTGAATTACAAATGCTCCTTTTCAGCGATATGCTTGAGTTTGAAAAGGCTGCTGAGCTTCGGGATTTGATCAATGATTTAAAGGGGAAGAAGTAGATCAGAGGGAGCAGATAACTAAATAGCCAGGTAACTATGTATTTAAGCCGTATCTCGAACTTACTTTGTTACCAATTCAATAGGTTAATTCGAATACTTGTTCAAGTAGGTTTGAGACTGAAATCCTCAAGGATAAATTCTTTTTACAGATAAAATTCACAATACATACTAATTGGGCAGTCCCGTTATCAGGTAACAGAAAGGTATTCTCAAGTGCACAGTTACAGAGTAACTTAACAACACAATAACTAAATTACTGCTGATCTACTCATAAGTAATTAAAATTACTCAAGCATTGCTTAGAAGAGTTGTGGAAAAAACTGCTCTTAGCTAGAGAACTCTTTCTGCTGTTACGACCAGTCTTTTTTCATCAGTTCCTAGTGGGGTGCAAGTGATAAGTTTGATTATGGATTTGTCTGCTTTCTTTGTGATGATGCTGTCTATTTTTTCCGGCTTGACTATGTCAACTGCTGTAACCTTGTATTCTAGCCAGGTCCCGTCTTTCAACCTGACTTCTATTCGATCTCCTACGTTTACCTTGTCCAGACTGTAAAATGTATCCTTGGCAGGGGGAATATGATATCTTCTATGACCGAAAATTGCGCTGACTCCGGTTTCTCCGGGCTCTACAGAAATAGGATGATTCCAAAAACCCTCCCGAAGCGATGATTCTCCATCTGTTCCATATACTATTGGCCCTTCGATATCAGCTGAAGATATTGATAGAAACGAAGCTGGATTCTCTTTGGGTGTAACTTTTGCCTTCTTACTTTCGTTTATAATAGTAGAGGTTAATAATTCATCCTCACCGGCTGGAATCTCGAAGTTGTAGTTTTGAGAGTCTTCGTCCTGTTTTGGTATAATGTTATTAATTTGTTCTTTAATTACTTCTGGATCAAATCCCCAGATAGCAAGAACACCAAGAACAGGAATGGCAAAAACAATAATACAGCCTAATGCACCTAAAAAAAGTTTAAATATATTGAAATTTTCGTTCATTAGCAGATTATTACATTAAATAAAAACTTTTATCAAGGATTATTGTTCTTGACAACATAAGGACAATATGCCTAATGTGTGAATTAGATAAGAACTTTAAAAATAAGTAGAGAATCTATAGTATTAATGGACTTAAACTATTAATACTGCCCGAAATGGACAAAGAAACTCTACTTATTGAAATATATTGTAA
>JAQVGX010000030.1 GCA_028696515.1 Candidatus Dojkabacteria bacterium
ACTTATCTCTAAATTTGTCCATTGTGTTGGATCTGATGCAGGAAACCATATCGTTTAGAAAATTTTCCGTTGTACAGTACAGAACTTTCCTTGTAGCGTCTCTATCGATTATCTCTCTGCCTATCGCTTGTGCCAAGTGAGTCTTGCCTATTCCTGTAGAGCCATAAAGGAATAGGGGATTGTAGCTTTTTCCGGGGTTTTCGGAAACTGAAAGTGCAGCTGCGTGTGCAAGTCTATTCGAGTCACCAACTACATAATTTGCAAAAGTATACCGTTCATTCAAACTAGAATTTCGAATTTTCTGATAGGAGTCTTCATCTATTCCGTCCTTTACTTGAAGAATAGGAGCAGAGTTGTCCTTTTCCATTTCTTTTGGAGCATCTTTTACAAGTTCGCGGTCGTATTTGAAAAAGGGGTTGAGATCTTTGCCATAGACAAAGGAGAGAGTTTTCTGAATGAGGTTCTTGTGTTTTTGGTTCAGCCAGTCAGCTGTATAACTATTCTTTACACCAATAGTGGCGTTTTTGCCTTCTATTTCGATAAGGCGGGTATCTCGAAACCAGGTTTTGAACTGTGCAGGGGAGTCGAGTTTGATCTCGATTTGCGCTAAAGTTTTTTTCCAGACAGCATTTTTATCCATCTTTTTTAGGGCAATTTGGGTAATGAATCGGGTAGTGTTTTCAGTGAATATACTTTAAAGTCATGTGGATAACTTGTCAAGAAAGTGAATAAACCTGCAAAAAGACTGCACCAACCGGCAAATGAACAGGTTCGATGGAAAAAGTGGAACAAGTTATGCACATCTGATATAATAATTATATCTTCCAATTTTATTTATTTAGTTGAAATTAAAATGATTGTCGAGTGTGGACCGACTAGCGTTGAAAGAATAATGGATTGTAATTATAACCAGGTTGTTATGGCTATTGGAGGTGTAACAGGGGTGAAAGCAAACTTACATATAGATGATACCTCTGCAAGTCTATCGTTAGACGGACGATCTATTAGATCCTTTGCTATGTTTAGAGTTATCATGTCTACGGATTTGCCTCCCGGCAGTGTGGCTCGTAGTATGCTTTCAGAAGGTGTCCTTCTGCAGGAAGTTGTTAGAGAGAGCATCGGAATGGAACTCAAATCTACCAATAACTATTGTTACTTGCTCTTTGATAAGTTACCGTCTCTGACAGGAATTGTTATAGCAAATATTGATAGCTGATTTTGTTTAAGACTTATAGTATTAAGGAAAGTAGAAAAACTGTGTTATAATAGATAGAGCATAATTTAGATTATAAATATTGTACTATGCCTGATAATGAGTACCCATCTCCACTTAAGTCAGAGCCTATTAGATTGGCAGACGCACAACCAGGTGTTGTTCATGTGCTTGTAAGAAATCTAGGAGCTTTAGTAGGAATTCCGGCAGTTATGGACCTTGGTAGAGTCGGGTTAACGAATGTGTCAGAATTTAAACAATTCCCTCTTCCAAGCAGATTCTGTATAGTTGATACATCAGGCTTTCCCCCAGATAGTGATTTGGCAAATTTTTGTTATAGGGGTGGTATGGTTATTCAAGAAGTAACGGATTGTGGGCAACGAACTTGGCATAGTCTTATTAAAGATCCGGAAAAAGTAATCGTAAGACAAGAAGTGAGAAAAGCAGCTTAAGATTAGTCCGAAATCGTTTTTAGTTAAGCTACCAGCTTAAATCAGTACGGATACCAGAAGCTTCTTTTCTTTTTGCTCTCGTTCTTTGAAACAACCTTCTTTTTCAAACACTGCATGATTTTTGACTCTGTAGTCTCGATACCGGAGTCTTTCCACCCGGTCCAGTGATCCCAGCCCGGGAAGGTGATAAATGTCTCGTTGATTGATACAAGCCCTGATTCCAATTGTTGAGCCAGTTCTTCAGCCTTTCCAATATCCCCTGTAAACACAGAACTTGACAATCCGTAGTTTGAGTTATTTGCCTTATCTATTGCCTCAGCTTCGTTCCTCACAACTACTATTGGAAGAGTATTCCCGAAAGTTTCTTTTTCTATCAGCTCAATATTTTCTTTTTTGACTAGAATTACCGACGGTGTCAGCCAGAACCCCTTATCTTTATCCAGCTTTTCACCTCCGCAAAGAACATGTGCTTTATTTCTTTTTGCATCAAGAATTCTTCTGTAAACTTTTTCAAGAGCTTCTTTTCTGATGTATGGTCCATAATCTATTCCGGGCCGTAAATTTTTTACTATAGCACTAACCTTCCTGATAAACTCATCGGCTACTTTTTCTACCACGAAACACCTTTTGACGCTTACGCATTCCTGGCCGGCATTGTAGGTTGCTCCCCAAGCGACAGACTCGGCTGCTAAATCTATATCAGCGTCTTTAAGTACTATAGCAGCACTGTTGCCTCCGAGTTCAAGCTGTACAGGGCGGATCCCGAAATTCTTTAAGATATCTCTACCTGCCTCAACCGAGCCTACCATAAATAGTTTATTGATTTTAGATTTGACCAGCATCTTTCCGACCTTTTCATCCCCGACAATTACTTGAATTAGTTTCTTTGGGAAACCAGCTTCGATAAATAATTCCTTGCAAAGCAGTCCGACCAGAGTAGAGTATTCCGAAGGTTTGAAGACAACCGCATTACCGCTGACAAGTGCCGGAATGAGATACATCATCGGCGGGTAAAATGGAAAGTTCCAGGGGAGAATCAGGCCGATAACACCCTGTGGAATGTAGTGAATTTCTGCCTTTGTCTTTGGGAACATTTTAGGGTTAAAAGTATGTTCTGATTTTTTTACCTTTGAGAATTGGATTAAGTAATAATCAACAGCATCGATTACGTCATAAAGTTCAGCTTCGCAGTCTGGAGTCATCTTCCCGGTCTCTTCTTTTATAAGGGCAAGAATTTCAGCTGACCGTTTATTCATCACCTTCTTTAGTTTTAAGAATAATTTCTTTCGGTCCGAGAAGGAAGTGTTTGTCCATTTGCTTTGTGCTAGTTCTGCCTGCTCGACAGCTTTTGTCACTTGTTGATTTGTAGAATTCTCAAATCCTTTCAACACTCTTCCATTTGCTGGATTGATGGACTGGATTTTCATTTTTAAAATATAATAGATTAAATAGGTGTTGCATTGTGCCAAAGCAGTAAACAGAATGCTTTCATGGAATCAGCCATCCGTTGATTTCTGATAAGATATGCCAAGGAATTTAGGTCTTTATAAAAACCGTAAGCAAAGATGATTTTGTCGTCAAAGCAGTATAGGTCAACATCGAAGTTCCCCTTGTACCTTTTCAAGAATCTCGGCTGATAAAGTTCCTTTAGTTCCGGATTATTCTTTAAGAATTGCCTGCATTTCTGTATATCCTCGCTATTTTCTATAAATACAAATCGATCTCCATACTTTCGCAGGACCGATTCTTGACCGCTCGGTTGCAGTTTTCCTCGTTTATTGAATTGATAATAATTGTCAAAGTCAAAATTGCCGCCGAAGCCAAGCAATCCTTCTGTAGAGGTACCAATTATTTTATCCAGGTCTTTCCTTATATTTGCACCCTTGAATACTTTTAATTCGCTTGCTACGTCAAGATTTTCACCATTTGAGAATGAGAGCAGGAGAGGGATCTCGCGTTTCAACTTTTCGAACTGCCTTTCTGTCTTTTTTTTATACTCCCTTGCTATCTGGATCAATTTTCTAGGATTTACAGCTTTGTACTTGACCTTGCTTTTTGGATTCGATGTTTTAAAGATTAGTTTTTTTGATAACAAAGATTCAAAAATCTCATACAGAGTTGTTCTATTTATCGCTAGCTCTTTCGAAAGGGAAGTGATCTTTGTTGGAGGGCTGGTAAGAATAGATCTGTAAACCAGATACTCCTCTTCTGATAAGCCTATGTACTTTGTATCTAAAGTTGAGTATTTCATAGATTCATTATATCAATTATGTAAGTAATGTGCAACATAATTAACAGCGCGTGGTGATCTAAAATCAGAATTTACGTTCAATAGGTGATGTAGTAAGATAAGCATACAGCTGACAGTTAAGCAGCAAATATTTTTGGCGATTTTATTTGCCGAATTCTTTAGCAAGAAGCTGAAAGGCAGACTAGCTGATAAGCTGATAAGCCGAAAAGCTTAATAATACAATAACTTAGTAACCAAATAACTCAGATTAATTGTTTAATTTACAAAAAAAGACTTGATAACGGGTATAAATGATCTCAAAATCAACTACGAAATTCTTGGAGAGGGCAAGCCGGTTATGCTGCTCCATGGCTGGGGTGGAAGCCTGGAAAGTTTGAGGGCTCTGGGGTCTGGGCTCGAGGGTCAGGGCGGATTAAAAGTAATATTGATCGATTTGCCGGGGTTTGGGAAAAGTGATCGGCCAGTGGAGGATGGATTCTCTTTGGATGACTATGCAGAAGTAGTTGAAGAATTCATAAATCAGCAGGATATTCAGAATCCTGTGCTTTTCGGGCATTCATTTGGTGGAGCTGTTTCGATTAAGACTGCTATTAGAAAGAATGTAGAAATTCAGAAGCTGATCCTTTGTAATAGTTCTGGAATCAGGAAAGCAAAGAGCCAACAGAAAACAGCAAAGAGTATAGTACAGGCTTTTAAAGGGCTATCCGATCTCCCCGTTTTCAAGAGTATTTACCCTATTCTTCGCAGGTTTATCTATTATTATGTTCTGAGAAACCGGGATTATATAGACCATTTAGACATAGCCGAGACATTTAAAAAAATACTTTCTGAAGATCTTACGGAGCAACTTAGTCGTATTGAAGTTCCAACGTTACTGCTTTGGGGAGAGAATGATAAGTCAACGCCTCTCAAGCATGGGAAGATGATGAAACTCAAAATCCGAAATTCAAAAATCAAAATCTTTCATGGTGAAGGACACGGTTTGCCTAAGTTCAAGCCGGAACTTATAGTGGATGATATTATAGATTTTCTCAAGAGAATGTAGTTGTATGTAGTATGAGGTAACCGGTACAGTATATAAAATGTTACGTAATTCTTAAGCACCATATGCGCAACATGTATGCAACCTGTACAGCTACTACATATATTATTTCATTTATGCTAATATTTATTCGATAATTTGATAAAAATTACCTATGTACAGAATTCTATACTTCCTGATATTTGTCTTCCTATTCTGGTTCGGTCATACTCTCAGAAGAATCTTGAATCATACCTATATCTGGCAGTTAAAAGAATACCGTCTGGATAGGGTGCAGGCCTTTATCAAAGAGAAGAAAATTTTGTCGCTCAAAAGCTATCCGACGATCATTGCTTTTGCGTTGACAATCCTTGGAATAATTGTAACTAAATATAGTCACATCAGGCCGCTTTACATAATCTTTGTGATTGGTTTTGGTTATTTTGTTTATTCATCTCTCGGGACTCTTACGGCTCTCATTTCGAAACGTCTCTCCTTTCCCAAAAAAAGCATACGGAATCTGTTGATAGTTGGTTGTGTACTCATAGCATCCATTATTCCGCTAATTTCATCATATACGTTTTATCGTTCGATCTACATTGAGATAGATGGAAGACATGACAATGTCAGTCCTGAACTTATTACGGATATTGACGAATTCTTTCCACAGAGAATGGGAGATACTGACTATTATGCTATTCCACTAGAAACAGGAACGATTATTCTCTCCTTTGTACTATTGTTTGCATTTGATCTCATCTTGCCCGCTCTCGTTGCTTTGTTTGTTTTTATTACTTCTGTTTTCTCCACCGCTTCACGTAAAAAAAAATCAAAAAGGCAAAAGAAAAAATCTCAAAGATAGAGAATCTCAAAATAGTAGGAATTACTGGTAGTTACGGGAAGACGACAACAAAAGAGATTCTGCATCTGATTCTTTCGTCACGTTTCAAAACATACTCTACGCCAAAGAATTTCAATTCTACTATCGGAGTGGCAATCTCGATTCTTGAGAATTTAAACTGGCTGGCGGATGTTTTTATAGTTGAGATGGGAGCGTATAAAAGAGGTGAAATCAAAGAAATTTGTGAGCTAGCATCTCCAGATATTGCTATACTCACTGCTGTTTCGGAACAGCATCTTGCGCTTTTTGGTGATATTGAAAATACACTGAAGACGAAATACGAGATCGTTGAAAATTCTAAAAAAGATGCGACGATTGTTTTGAACGGTGACAACGACTTAGTCTTAAGAGTTGCCGGAAAGTCAAAGAAGAAGGAAATCTTGTATTCAACATCAAAGGAGCTTGATCTGTGGGCAAGCGATATCAAAGCCAGGGATCAATATGTTGAATTTAATGTTCATAATAAAGGAGAGAGTAAAAGATTTGAAGTGAAAATTCTAGGCGAGCACAATGTCGGGAATGTTCTTGCAGCTACCGGAGCGGCTCTGACCTTAGGAATGTCTCTTTCGGAAATCTCTGAGGCATTGAAAACAGGATCTCATAGAAAGAAAATCGGAAGACTAGCTATCAGAAGAAGCAAGATAGGTTATCAAGTGATTGATGATAGCTACAATTCGAACGCACAAGGTTTTGCTGCAGCGCTGAATATTTTACAAAACACAAAGGGGAGAAAAAAAGTACTTGCAACGATTGGGATAATTGAGGCTGGTGAACGTTTAAATGAGGTATATCTTGATCTTGCATGTAAGATTGTTGACGTTTGTGACGTTTTGTTGACTTCCGATGAGCGTCTCGCTGCAGCAGTAAGAAAGCAGAAGCCAAGTTTTAGAATTGTATTTGATCGTAATTTGAAGTCGCAGCTTAAGTTTCTGAATGAAGAAATGTCAAGAGAAGACGTCATATTATTTGAAGGACCGAATATCCGTTTGCTAAACGAGATATTGAGATAGCAACTGAATAGCTTAATGACTAGTAATAAATTTTATAAGACGATTTACTAAATTGATTAAGTGATTAATTAATGGCAAAAACGATTTTTACCTCGCTTAGTCCGAATACACAAGAAGATGATTATAAGTTGGCGCGGAAACTTCTATTTAAGAGTAATCAATTTGAAGATGGGGCGGATATCGAGGAGCTGCGAAAATGGTTCTCTGAAAAGATGAAAGTTGATCATGTGACACTATATGAAAGTGCTAGAACTGGGCTTTTTTTTCTGTTAAAGGAGCTTGGGATCGGGGGTGGAGACGAAGTGATTGTTCAGGCCTTCACATGTGTAGCATCTGTCAATCCTATCAAATGGACTGGGGCAAAACCTAGATATGTCGATATTGACACTGGAACGTTCAATATAGATATAAATGATCTGCAGAATAAGATAAATAGTAAAACCAAGGCTATACTGGTTCAGCATACCTTTGGCTATCCGGCAGAGATAGACAAAATTCTTGAATTTGCTAAGTCAAACGATCTGTATGTTATCGAGGATTGTGCTCACACGATCGGCGGAGAATATCAAGGGAAAATACTTGGCAGCTTTGGAGATGGGGCTATTTTCAGCCTGGGAAGAGACAAGGGGATATCAGCTAGTTTTGGTGGGGTAGTAGTTGTGAAACGAAAGTTGTTAGGACAGAAATTGATAGGTCAAGAGAGGTTTCTGTCATTTCCAGCTAAGAGCTGGGTTAGAAGACAGCTTGCCTATACAGTTACGAGTTATCTAACAAGAAAATATTACAACTCATTTGTTATCGGCAAACTGATTCACCAGAGTTCTTTTGGACTTAAGTTTGTGAATAGGTCAACGGAGTTAGTAGAGAAAGTGAAAGGCAGCTTTCCAACTCATGCCAAATGTAGAATTCCTAGTGCTTTGGCAAGAGTTGCTTTAAATCAATTACAAAAACTGGATAAACTAAATTCTGTCCGAGTGGAGTTCAGTAAATATTATCAACATAATCTACGGAGGATACCAGGGACGCGATTACCTAAATGGCATTTGTATAAGAGGATCTATCCGCTTAGATTTCCGTTGCTGGTAGAAAGACGTGACGAATTTGTTAAATTTATGGACTCAAACGGAGTACTAGTAGGCGACTGGTATGATGTTCCTGTTGCTCCGAAGGAAGTGAATCTCCTGTCTGCTTCATATCAACTAGGAAGTTGCCCCAATGCCGAAGCTGCTTGTCAAAGGGTAGTGAATTTGCCTCTCAACGTAAATATGTCTGAAAATGGTGTAAAACGAGTGGCAGAGTTGACCAGGGTTTTTTTTGAGGAGAGGCGATAGTGATACAATAGTGAAACGATTGTTTCACTATTGTATCACTCTTGTAGTAGAATCGTAAACCTATGATAAATATAAAACAAATTAGTTCAAAAGATATCTGGGAAGACTTCGTGCTAAATCAGCGTTTCAACTCTCACTTTCAGTCTTGGAGCTGGGGGGATTTTGAGCGTAATCAAGGGAACAAGTTTGAGAACCTTGGTATTTATAAAAAGGATAAACTCGTCGGGCTTTTACCTATTAAACATGTGGCTGCAAAGAGGGGGAAATATCTGCAGCTTCGGCATGGACCCATATTTGATTTCGGCGACAAAGAACTTCTGAACTACTTTATAGACTTCATATCAAAAAAAGCTAAGAACGAAGGATATTGGTTTGTGAGAATGAGTCCTCTCATTCCTCTTGATATGGAAGACAGCTATTCAGAAGAGTTGAAGGGTTTTAAGCACTGCTCGCTGCATAATAACGACAGTGAACTTACGTGGGTTCTCGATATAGATAAAAGTGAGGAAGAATTATTAGCCGGCATGAGGAAGAATACAAGATATTATATACATCGGGCCGAGAGGGACGGAGTCGAGATAGAGAAAACCAAGGATATGAAGAAAATGGAAGAATTCTGGGAAATCTACAGCGATACAGTCCAGAGACAAAAATGGACAGCTTATTCACGCGATTACATTACAAATGAATTCAAAGCATTCTCAAAGGATGATAAAATAGATATGTATTTGGCAAGGTACGAAGGGAAGTATATTGCAGCATCATTAATAGTTTACTATGGCCGACAGGCAATTTACCATCATAGCGGGAGCCTCTCAGCTTATTCTAAGATCCCGGCAAGTTATCTGCTTCAGTGGGAAGCGATCAGGGAAGCACAGGAAAGGGGACTGAAATGGTACAACTTTTGGGGAATTGCTCCTATAAAAAAAGTCAAAGGCGAATACATTTTGGAAAAAGGCCATCCATGGGAAGGACTGAGCTTCTTTAAGCTGGGGTTCGGGGGTGAGCCGAGACAGTTTATACATGCAAAAGATCTGCCTGTTAGCCCAAAATATAATTTAACGAGGATTTTTGAACTTGTAGAGAAGAAGAGCCGGGGATATTAGCAACAAGCAAACAGCTTATCGCTAAGCAGTGAAACGGCAGAACAGAAATGAAGGTTTAATATTTAAAAAGCTATAAATAATAATAAAATGGATTAGCTGTTCTATGCGATTATTTCTTTACTCTGGGGGTACTAGAGAACAAAATGAGCAGATGAACAAAAGTCTGATTGAGAGGCTTCCCGTTGATTCGGTTCTTACCTATATTCCTTCTCAATCCGATAAGACAGGCAAGTATTTCAAAGAATTTAGGAACTGGTTTGGGTATTATGGTTATAAGAATTTCCAATATTTTGATTTGGACGAAGATTATAGGGAAGACAAATTGGATGAGGTGAGAAAATCTGATTCGATATATCTTTCTGGAGGTAACACTCCCCATTTTCTATACAATATCAAGAAAAGAAGGTTTGATAGAATATTAAGAGAACACATTTCAAGTGGAGGTATCCTGATAGGCTTAAGTGCCGGAAGCTACATTATGACTCCGACGATTCTCTATACAGTCGAATACCATAAACAGTTGGGAAATTTTGATGTCCTAAATATTGACCGATTGTCCGAATTTGATGCCCTCGGGTTTGTTGATTTTGAAGTTGTCCCCCATTTTGATCATGTGGCAAAGCGTAAACTTGCTCGTAAGTACAAAAAAAGAATAAAAAACAAGCTATATGGAATGTATGATGGTTCAGGTATAATCATAGATGGGACTGAAGTTCAATTTATCGGCAGGGTTGTTGAAGTATAAGACAAGAGAGCTTGCTACTATGTACAAAATTCTATTATGAAAAAAGTATTTTCAACCATAATCTTAGAATACCTCCAGTACTTGACTCGTCTTTATGTAAAACGCCAGGATATAGACATTTTCGGCCTTACAGGAAGTGTCGGCAAAACTACACTTACTCTTGCTCTTTATGAAGTTTTGTCAAAAAAGTATAAGGTAGGTATGACGTATCGTGACGGCCATGGGCTGAATAGTGAGTCAGGAATTCCCTTTGCGATTTTAAATATTCACATAAGGGGCTATTCTCCAATAGATTGGTTGAGGTACTTGGTAACTGCAACGTGGAATTTCTTTTTAAAAAAAAGTGACTATCAAAAATTTATAATTGAGATGGGGGTTGATAAACCAGGTGATATGGACTTTATCCTTTCAATGACAAAAGTTGACTTGGGCATATTTCTATCCATATCAAAGACACATACTGAAAATTTCGAGAAATTGGACAAAGATCTTCTGCATGCGGTATTCGAAGAAAAATCGAAAATCATCAGAGCGCTGGACAAAGACGGCTGGGCTGTACTGAATTATGATATTCCTTTGATTCGTGACCTTGAAAAAATAACTAAAGCAAAAGTGATCACTTTTGGACTTTCAGAAGGACCAGATGTGCAAGGAATAGTAAAGAATGTATCTTCTGATTTATTCGAAGGGGGGATACTATATAAGAATGATGTTTATGCAATAAAAATAGATAAATTCTTTGTCAGTAAAGGAGTTTTTACTACACTTCTTGCAGCGTTTGCAGTCGGTATTACATACGGAATAAGAGCTGGGGATTGTATAGCTGCTCTTGAAAGTATAAAAATGCCAGCAGGAAGACTATCTAAAGTTGACGGCATAAAAGACACAGTTATTATTGATAGCTCGTATAATGCATCGAAAACCTCCATGCTTGAAGCAGCTGATATTCTTTCACTGTTTGAGGAAAGAAAGAAGGTTGCTGTTCTTGGCGATATGCGTGAACTTGGAAAGGAGTCAAAATCGGAGCACGAGGAAATTGCAGTCAGATTTGCTAAAATTGCCGATGAAATGATTCTAATCGGCCCTGACATGAAGGGTTATTTTCTTCCTAAGGCTGTTAAGAGCGGCTTTAACAAGTCGCATCTCCATACCTGCGACAATGCCTGGGAAGCCTTAGATTTTGCAAAAAATGAACTCATTCAAGGAGGTGAGGCGATTCTTGTTAAAGGATCTCAGAACACGTTGTTTTTAGAGATAATTGTTGAAGGGCTTATGAAAAATCCTTCACAGGCGGAGAGGCTGCTTTGCAGAAGAGGAGAGTATTGGGAAAAGAAAAGAAATAAACTCAAATCTTAGATCCAAACTTATAAGATATTTTGTATTGGAATTCTATATTTGAATTGTAGTGGGGATTTGATCAAGATGATGAGATAAATAGTTCAGATCTATTTCCAGAAAATCACAGGAACTAGTCGCCGGGAATGATTTTCTTGATATTAGGAAATCTTGTAATTTATGCGGAAATTGTGAGGAAAATATGCGGGAAATAGTCGAAAAGAATTATTATGGAGGAAGACAGAATAGAACCAGTTGTCACAGAAGCAACTCTAGACTTAAATGCGAAGACAATAGCTGTCTCAGCTCTTATGACGATTACTGGAATAGTTCTTGTTTTTAGCTCCCCGCACTCAGAGATTGCGGTTGGAACAGCTTTCTCCTTTGGTGGATTTGCAGTTTATTTTGCGTCCATAAACAGATTTGGGTACTTGAGAAGATTAGCAGTTAAAAATCGTGAAACATTGACTCCAAGATGCAGAAAGATACTCAACCTTGAGAACCCTTAATTTTTGATTTTTCTACTTTTACCAGTTAGAATAACGATCATGATGAGAAGGAATTCAATCATTGCAGGGGGTTTAACTATTTTTATGCTAATTGTCGTAGGAGCAACAGTGTTCTATTTTTATAAACAGGAAAACTTCGATACAAGAAGCAGTGCCGAGTCGACAGTGGCAGTTATACGTATCTCACCAAATAAAGATAATTTTGACATTGATACTTTTAAAAATTACGGAGTGAACATTGCAACCAAATCCTACGACAAGATATTGAAAGAAGGAGCAGAAAGTGAGTATTCCGATTTTCTGGAAATCTATAAAGACCTGGGTTTTAAGACTCTAAGATTTCCAAATGGTTGTCACATTGCTTGGTATAATTGGAAAAATCCGGAAGATTCTACACAACAACCTGTTCCTACTGTTGAACAGGTTTTAGATTTTGCAAACGATGCCAATAGTGAAATCATTTTTGAGATGTCCCCTATGGGATTTCTTGATCCGACAATACGTAATGATACGTATTTAAATCCTTGCGGTGATGTTGTAGAGTTTCGTTGGGATGAGCAGGATATTCGTTGGTTTGTCAGGAAATATACGGTTGAGCGTAAAAATAGAGGGGAGAACTACATAGGTCTTTATGAGCTGGGAAATGAAGATTGGGGATATGGAAATCAAGATCTTGGGCGTTGGCTAACAGCCAAGGAATATGTAGATGCAGCGAAGCAAGTAGCTGAGATTATCAGATCTGAAGCTCCTTATGTCAAAATACTTGGCGTGAGTAAGTGGGATGGAGAAGTTTGGGGAGCCCAGGAATATATTGACAATGCAAATTATTTTGACAATATAACTATTCATAGTTATTGGCATGACAGAGTGTGGGCAGATGCACCAGAGGGAGAAAGCCTAGTCTCTATAGATATAGTCACATCTAAAGGCTTAGATGATTATTTCAGTTCATTTAATAGCACTGGCAAATTCCAGCGGCCGGCTTATACAGAATGGAATATTCACTGCTGGCCTGATAGTGCAACTGGAAGACCACACAGGAATAATAATAAGTTCGAACATACTTTATACATCCTTGAACATATTTTGATGCAGTCAGAATACAATATCGGCTTGACTAACTATCATGAGCTCCACCCTGTAGAAGATAATAGGAAGACATACGGAGGATGCAATCTCATTTACAAAAATGGTGAACAGTATAAACTTACAGCCTCCGGGATAGGTCTAGACGCTTTTGTCAAGCACTTTGCAGCAGAACATGTTAAAACTGAAGTCGATTCTCCGATTTTCTCATACGAGCCATATGGCTATGACTCGCGTTTCAACTTTCAGTCGCTTTTTGCTTCATCTGCTAAAAAAGGAGATGAGATACATTCTATAATCATTAATAGAAATACCGGAGAGGACATCGAAACAACTGTTAATCTGATAGATTACTCTGATAGAGTTAAATATGATATGTATTTGCTTCATGCACCCCTGCTGAGCAGTGAGAAGGAAGAAATTAAACTTGAAAAAATTGAGGAAGATAAAACAGTAAAGAATGGATTTATCATAAACGTTCCTAAATACAATGCAGTCATACTCGAGATAAAAAAGGAAGTCTGCATTCCTGATTGTGCAAATAAAACTTGCGGTGATGATAATAGTTGCGGGGGCAAATGTACAAATTGTCCAGAAGGGAAGTATTGTGATACAGGCAGCTGGCAGTGCATCTCTGGAGGACAAGGAGAATGCGCGGCTGCAGATATCTGGGGAGTAGGAGGGGAAGCAGATGGGAAGATAAGCGGCTATGATCTGTCACTTATGCTTGCAAACTGGAAATGCAGAGGAGGAACTAATTGTGTAAAAGCCGATATCTGGGGTAAGGGCGGAAATCGGGACGGAAAAGTAAATGGCTATGACTTATCGAAGATGCTGAGTTGTTGGAAAAGAATTTAATCATAAGTATTAAATTTATAAGTATGTTGGAGAAATCAGTAATGGTGTTTCGACAATTAGAAGGAAGAGGTTCCTTAAAACTGCTAGTTTTATTTTGTGTACTAATATGCATCGCAGCAACTGTATATCTTGCAAGTAGAAAAGAAACAGTAGATACAAGAAGACAAGCGTCAGAAGGAGGATTTGACTTTAATGAGTATAGAGGATTCGCTAGGATTGGAGCAGGCAGGGCTCCGGATATGTTTCCTATGAAAGAGCAGGAAGAAGAATGGGATGATTATAAGTTCGGATGGTATCATACTTGGAGGTTGAAAAAAGGATTTAGCTATGAATTTTCGAAGTACGCAATGGAAGCTATCAATCCGACAGCAAAGATACCCCCGAATGTTGTTTTTCATGGGATGATAGGATCATGGGTTTTTGAAGGAGGTCAAGATCCTGACTGTACAGAGAAAGTAAAAGAAAAATTGGCTGAGTATGAAGATGGGGAGGTGATATGGGTAGGAAATGAACTAGGCTGGGGGGATGGAAGAGACCCTCATACATTTGCCGTACAGTATAATGGATGGTATGACTGTATAAAATCAGTAAATCCGAACATAAAAGTATCTCCAGGTGCCAACCCGGGAGACCCTTATTTTTTTAAGTATCAAGTTAGGCATGGAGAAGAGGTTGAAAATACAAATTTTATAGGTTATCTGACTTTTGCGAGAGAAGAATATCAAATGATATTTGGAACAGAAATGCCTGTTGATGCATATGTAATTCATACATATATATTTCATACCGCTGATGATTATGAAGCTTACTCGAGAGATCTAGAGGTATCGGTTCGAAGGTTTCGTGAATTTATGAAGTCTATTGGAGACCAAGATAAACCACTCATAGTGAAAGAGATGGGAAATCTTACTGCTATCGAAAATGGTGATTGGACCACTTCAATAGAGGAGCTGGAAAGAAGTTATGCCCTGTTTTTGAACTTAAAAGATGGAACAATAGGTAATCCTCTGGATAATAACCGGCTGGTTCAGCAGTGGTCTTGGTTTGTGGGTGAGAATCTCGGATTTGACGAGTGCTGGGATGCAGTCTGTGATTGGTGCTATACATCGTTTATGTTTTGTAAAAAAGTCCCTGAACTTGAAAACTGGGTGGATACTTTTGACTGCAAAACAAACGAGGTCACCCCTTTGGGTCTTCGCTACAAACAACTGGTGGCAGATATAGGACAGACTTATGATGATTCTCAGCCGATTGTTAATAATCTGAGCCTGGAAGAAAAAGAAAATAGTTTTGAGGTAAGTTTTAATGTTCGGGATGAAGAAAGCCAGGTTAATAATATCGAAATATCAATTGGCACTGTTAAGGGAAAGGCGGATATTGTACACTGGAAGTCTATAGGCAAACGTAATACTTACACTATTTCTGAAAAACACAAGAATAAGTTTTTCAATGTTAAAGTTATTGATGACGGTTACAATTGGTCTAACGTAGTTTCGGAACAGATACAAAGCAGCTGCATTCCCGAATGTTCAGGGAAACAGTGTGGGCAAGATAATGGCTGCGGGGGCAAATGTACAAATTGTCCGGAAGAGAAGTATTGTGATACGGACAGCTGGCAGTGTAAATCTGGAGGACAAGGAGAATGCGTGGTTGCAGATATCTGGGGAGCAGGAGGGGAAGCTGATGGAGAAGTTAGCGGCTATGATATGTCCTTTATGCTGAGCAACTGGAAGTGTAATGCAGGAGAGAAATGTAAAAAGGCAGATATCTGGGGGAAGGAAAGTAAAAAAGATGGGAAAGTAGATTCTTATGATCTGTCAAAACTGCTTGGTTGCTGGAAACAGGAGTGAAGAATTGTTATAATCAAGTAGATACATTTGAAAGATAAATAATGGATATGGAGCAGTCTTCAACAAGGCGAACAGAAGTAACTCCTACAGCAAGTCCAGTTGCAAGGCAAAGATTAGGGTCTACTTTGGTGTCTATGGCAGGACGGTCAGCAGGCTGGATCAAGTCGCATTTTCATGTTGATGAATTGAGTGCAATGGCGCTTGCCTTACCAGCTGGGGGCATAGTATCTATGTGTATTGCTGAGAGATTTAACAATATCCCTGCAGCTACTGTCGTTTTGGCAGGGACTTTAACTTTTGGAGCAGGTCTTGCCTTGGCTCGAAAGGCTTGGATTAGAGAACAGATCCGAAAGGAAAGAATGCAAATTTGGGAGTATTAAGTATGCAGATAGACATTCTAACAATTTTCCCTAACATGTTCGATTCCCCATTTGCAGAGTCGATTGTGAAACGTGCTCAGGAAATGGGTAAAGTAGATATTCGTGTCCACGACCTTCGCAGGTGGACAAGCGATAAACATAAAACAGTAGATGCAAAACCGTTTGGCGGCGGAGCAGGAATGGTTATGATGATTGAGCCGATTTACAGAGCTCTTGAAGAGGTAGATCTGGATCACAAGGCCCATAGAATATTATTAACCGCAAAAGGTGCTAGAATTGTGCAGGAAAAGGTGCGGGAATTATCTGGAAAAGATCATATAATCCTGGTTTGTGGGCACTATGAAGAGATAGATCATCGTGTTCATGACTATTTAGTCGATGAATGTATCTCAATAGGAGACTTTATATTAACCGGTGGAGAGATTCCCGCAATGGCTTTGACAGATGCAGTTGTGAGACTGATACCTGGTGTGCTGGGAAATGAAGAATCACTAAAAGACGAGTCATTCTCTGTTCCCAGCTTAAAACTCAAAGCTCTCCGCCAGAGGCGGACCAGCCTATGGCTGGAAAGCTCAAATGTTCTGGAATATCCTCAATACACCCGACCGGCGGAATTTAGAACCGACGAGGGAAAAGTTCTAAAAGTTCCTAGAGTCTTGTTATCAGGCAACCATGGGGAAATAAAGAAATGGAGAGGGGAGAACAGAAAGAAAGCTAGCAGCTAACAGCAAAGCAGTTAAACAGCAGACAGTATATATATTTGGAGTTGTAGGAGTTTGATTTATCAAATTCTACATCCGAAAAGCTAATAAGTTGAAAGCTTTGATCATGAAACTACTTAAAGAAATCTTTGAAAAAGATGTATTTGGCAAAAGTATCTCAAAACGAGAGCTAAAACTGACTGTTCGAAGATCGGTTCGGGCTATAGCATTCCGCGAAGATGGAAAGTTCCCACTAGTCTTTCTCAGAGAAAACAACTATCATATTATTCCCGGAGGTAGAATTGACCCCGGTGAAACAATAAAAGGTGCTCTGCAAAGAGAGTTCTGTGAAGAGGTGGGATTTGATTTGAAAATTTCTTCTGGAATTGGATTTATAATTACACATGAATACTATGTTGAGACGCTGCATATTAACTACTGTTTTATCGGAGAAATTAGAGGAGAAGAGAACAGTCGTATATATACTTCTGAAGAAGCAAGTCAAAATCCGATAGTTGAATGGGTTACTTTGAATGATGCATTAAAAACTCTCAGAAAGGATAATCCAGTTAATGCTCTAGGGAAGTTTAATAGAATTCGTGACTTGGCTTTTCTAGGAGAGGCAGGAAAAGTAGCAAATAGTTGAATAGTGAACGAACGAGCTGCTAAGCTAATCAGCGAAACAGCGAGACAACGAAGCAGTAAAACAGTAAATAGTGAATTAGTGAATAG
>JAQVGX010000031.1 GCA_028696515.1 Candidatus Dojkabacteria bacterium
TTTTGTCATTTGAAATCAAAAGTTAACATACACAGGGGTCTTAGAATTGATAGAAAAAAGAAAATTATCGAAGAGCTTTTGAGCCAAAAAAGTAGTTAAAAACCCACACATTTTTTTAATTACGCCCTCTTTCCAGCAACCAAGCCATATGGGTTCGTGAATGGGGAGAAGGAGAACATATAAGAATCTATCGACTAATAGATGTTGACAATCCTCCTTCAGGCATCGAGATCAGTGACTATGACAAGGAGCGTTTTGCAGATTTTATAGGCCCAGGAAGATTGGCCTTTATATGCATCAGTGGCGATACAATACTTAGACACACAGGGAGATTTTTAGCAGAATTGTATAACGAGCCTTATTTCGCAGATCTGACTAGAGAAAGAATTGAAGATACGCTGGCCGGTGAACTGAATGAGATTCTTAGACTGATACAGGAAGAAGCAGCTGCACAATAGGAGTCACATAGATGAAGCTGAGGACGATATTCTTCTGAGAATATCGTCCTCTTGCTCTATTACAGAATCAGCTCCTCTGCTCATCGCCTGCTTCCACCTCTTCGTAAATGTATACCGGAAATCTTCTACAGGATTGATCCCTGTAAATGGTCTGATATGTACAACTTTCTCATCTGAATATCTGATTGCCGACTTCCTGGAAAGGTCAATATTTATAAGTAAAGCGTGAGGAAAAATGTCTCTTGCTATTTCCACGGGATTTTTCCATTTATCTGAATAATCACTCCCATCAACCAGCTCAAATACTCTCTGATCCTGCTTATCAATGAATTTGAGAGGACCAACACGGTAAATCATGCTGCAAGAAGCCCTCACCCATGGTGCTACAGGGTTGTCACCCCATCCCAGAACCGCTCCTTGATCCATCTGGTATGCAATCACTGCTTCGGGTAAATGTAGATCATTAAAGGTCTTCGCTCCCCATTTTCGTACAAGATTTTCAAGCGGCTTCATACTTACAAGCCCTTTCCTGTTTCCAATGTCGAGTTCTACAAGAGTACCCCATCCAATACTGACTGCAGCGCTATTTTCCAATTCACTTAAACTCAGTCCATTGCATATAGCTGATCCGGTAAAGGCTCCTCCGCTGCTAGCTACTATAGCGTCGACAAATGTAAAATTCTTACTGCAGACACTAGCTTCACAGGCAATTCTATGAAGTTCCTTGTATGCTCCAACCTGAGCAAAGGCTTTCAACCCACCACCCGAAAGAACGAGTACAACAGCCTTATTTCTTTTCTTTATAACTTTTGAAATAGGCTCAGGAATCTGGACATCGTTTATCCAATCCTTTTTGATATTCTCATTTTCATCACCTACGATTACTGGATCAAGCACTGGATAGTCGCGTTTTGTCTTTTTCATTCTGCATGTAAGATAGCTTACCTATTTTATCAACAGAAGAATATTATGCAAAGATACGGCTGGGGGGCAGATGAGCCGATGGGCTAATGGACAGATTGATTAATTGAGCTAATAAGCTGATTGACAAATGGGCTGATGAGCCGAAAAGCAAATAAGCTAACCAGCTCATTTGCTCATTAGCTCCCAAAACATGATACAATCTGCAGGTTACTTTATTTCATAGATCTCATGAATCTCTCAATTGGAATCGTCGGCCTGCCAAACGTTGGTAAATCGACCTTATTCAACGCACTTACAGCCAATTCTGTTCCGGCTGAAAATTATCCGTTTTGTACAATTGATCCGAATACTGGCGTAATACCTGTCAACGATGATAGACTCAAGGCTCTTGCCCAGATAGAAAAAAGTGAGAAAGTTGTCCCGGCTGTTGTACAGTTTGTTGACATAGCCGGCCTGGTAAGAGGAGCATCAAAAGGCGAAGGCCTGGGAAATAAGTTTCTCTCGCATATCCGTGAAGTAGACGCAATCGTCCAGGTTGTCAGGCGTTTCAGGGATGACAAGGTAACACACGTCGACAAAAAGGTTGATCCCAAAAGAGATATCGAAACTATAGAGACTGAGCTAATCATAAAAGATACAGAAACTCTTGAAAAAAAACTGTCGCAACTAGAAAAACAGGCTAGAACAGATAAGACCATAGAAGAACAATTGGATCTAGCTCAAAATCTGCTGGGGAATTTAAACAAGGGAAAACTTGCTTATGAAATCGAAAAACCTGATGACAAGGATTTACAACAATTTCGCAGAGAGCTCTTCCTGCTCACTGACAAACCAATGATATACGTAATAAATGAAGGGGCCGAGAAAATAAACAAAGAGCTTTACAAAGAAATAAGAAACGAATTAGAACTTGAGGATAATCGTGAATTGATCATTCTCGATGCAAAGCTTGAAGTCGATCTATCTCAACTTGATGAATCAGAGCAAGACGAAATGCTGAAAGAATTCGGCCTAGCTGAAAGGCCGCTTGATAGACTGATAAACTCTAGTTATAAGGCTCTTGGACTTATCAGCTTCTTTACGGCAGGCGAGCAGGAAGCAAGGGCCTGGACGATAAGAAACGGAGACAACATAGTACAGGCTGCCGGAACAATTCACACAGATTTTGCTGATAATTTCATAGCAGCAGATGTTGTTCACTACGATGATTTTGTGCAGTACGGCGGCTGGCAGAAATGCAAAGAGGCCGGAAAAATCAGACTTGAGGGAAGAGATTATATAGTCAAAGAAGGTGAAGTTGTGATCATCCGTCACAATGCCTGAAAATCCTGACAATTCATTTTCAAAGTAGCCTAAATGTGGGTAAGCATATGAAAAAATCCCGATCTCTAATTAGTTTGAATTACCTTGTGGAATTAACTGTTAATCTGATTTATAAATCGGGTTAATTTGTTTAGTATTTAGAAGTTCGGATTTAGCATTTACGTATAGTCTGTATATGAGTTTCTCTATATCAAATAGGCATTCATAACAGGTACCCAGCTTATACAGCCCATTGTAAGAATTTAATACTAAATATATAATAAATAAAATAAGCTTAACTGTTCTCATATGGATAATCAGCAGTCTGCTCCTGTTTACAATACTCAGCCTCAGATGCAACAGCCCCAGCCGGACCTCGGTCCAGAGGTAAGGAAACTGCTCAAGGATAAGGTTGCCAGTCTGAGCAAATTTACAGTTCTTATAATCCTTATCTTGATAATCGCAGGACTGGGAGTGTTGAGGACGAAGTTTCTGGATATCCTGGATGACATTGATCGTGAATTGTATAGAATCGAGTCGATGAATATTGAAGCGACTATAAAGTCAACCAAGGGTGTAAAAATCGGGACAGAACTTCCTACGACTGAACTTGCTCGGGGATTAAACAATCTCCCGGATTCGATCCCGATAAAAACAAATATACCAGTTGATTCTTCATTTAAGATCGATTCTGATCTGGATATCGATGCAATAACTTCTTCCCAAATAGAGCTTCCCCCGCTGGGAACTATTGACACAATAGATATACCTATCAAAACGACAATTCCGATAAATGACACAATTCCGATCGATACTAAAATTCCTATTAATTTTAACATCCCCATAAGCGATGACTTCAAGATAAACAGCAGTAAAAATCTGAGTCTGAGCACAACTTTGCCGATAAATACTGAAATCCCAATTGAGATCAATATTGCTGAGACCAATATACCTGAGAATTTGAAAAACTGGCATAATATAATCAACAAAATAAGACAGATTCTGCTGTCAAATCCAAAAGACAAAGATGATTTCAGTGCTGAAATAGGATCAATCCCGGATTAACATTAATTAGCGTTCATTCAACATGATTTACCTCAAAGATCTCAATAAATATCTAAGCGATTATCTCAATTACGATAAGAAAATAAGTGTTAGAAGCATGGATGAACAAAACGGTAACGGGCTTCAAGTAAAAGGAGAAAAAAAGATAATGAAAATAGGTTTTGGAGTTAGTGCAAGCTTAGAACTTTTCAAACATGCAAAAAAGGCCGGCTGTCAATGTTTGATCGTTCATCATGGATTGAGAATGCCTGACTCCCCTCATTACGACTCTATATTCCAGAATAGAATTGAATATTTGCTTAAAAATAGCATGTCTCTTTTTGGGTATCACTATCTTCTTGATTCTCATCCAGTAGTGGGGAATAATGCCCAAATTTTAAAGAAACTTAACATCACAATTAAAGGGCAATTAGTAGACTGGGGCTGGTACGGAGAATTGGAAACATCCACTAATCTATCTGATATAAAAAAGAAATGCGAAGAAATGTTTGGACAAGATATAATTCTTTACAAATACGGTAAAGATAAGGTGAAAAAAATTGGAGCCGTTTCCGGCAGCGGTTCACTTTCCGGAAGTGAATTCCAATCTGTGATTGATCTGGATCTTGATCTTTATATTACAGGAAATCCAAGCGAAAGCACTCGTGAAAAATACAGAGAAATAGGATCGAACTTTATAGCTGGTGGTCACTATGCTACTGAAACTTTTGGAGTAAAGGCTCTCATGAAGAAGATTAGAAATAAATTTGGAGGCAGTGTTGAGACTGAATATTTGGAGCTGTGGAATGAGGTATAATCAAAAACTCTGTCATAAACATGAAATCCCCCTTAAGGTATAGATAAAATCATGCTAATGTGAGGAAGAAGGAGCTATATCTGTTGGTTTGAACCGTCTGTTCCGTTGGTTTGAACCGTCTGTTCTGTTGGTTTGAACCTCTGTTCTGTTGGTTTGAACCTCTGTGTTCAAACAACCCAGATATTTCAAGATACTAACTAAGTCATGCCAACACTATACATCGACAAAGAGCTGAAAGACAGATGTTACTTTATAACAATAACAGTAGTTGATTGGATCGATATCTTCACGTTTGAATCTTATTTTCTCCTGCTGATAAGTATCCTCAAATATTACCAGCTACATAACAAGCTGAGGCTTTACGGATATGTATTTATGACTAACCATATACATCTGATTGCACAATGTTCAGATATGGTCAAGTTTTTAAAGGGATTTAAAAGCTTTTCCACTATGCAAGTTAAACTACTAATAAAACAAGATAATAGACTTTACTTAAAGAACCTAATCCTAAAGGCCAAATTAAATCAAAGAAGAGAAAAATACAGCATCTGGAACTATAAAAATTGGCCCGTACTAGTTGAAAGTGATTACTTTTTTGAACAGAAGTTAAATTATATCCATAATAATCCAGTAGTAAAAGGTTTCGTGGAAGACCCTACTGATTGGAAATACTCATCTGCTAGAAATTACGAACTTAATGATCACAGAATTCTTAGAATAGATACAACAGGAGAATTAGATTGAGGGAAATTGTTGAGACACTGAGGTCTCAACTAACGCCTGAGACCACTCGATCACCCGAAGCTAGTTTGAACCTCCGTGTTCAAACTATCAATTCTAATACTTATAGCTTCCTTGCATCAAAGCATTCCACATCACTTCGAAGCTGATCTTTTCATTCTCCGCTATGTATCTGTCTTTTATCACAACGGCATAATCCTTTTCGAAATTCAGGATCAGCAATGTATCACCAAATACTATCTTATCAATATGCGCAGTGTCTTTTCGACTAAGCTGAGGACTAAGAAGCATCTGATAATTTCTCGTCTCATAGCGTTCTTTGTATTCTCTAGCCGATTTGACATCTTCCATGATTGCACGTTCTTTTATCTTCATCTTATTTCTGATTGCTATATATTCTTTCAGATAATCCGGATCACGGGAAAGACCTGCAAACTTATCCGCCTCTCCCTGGCAAACATTTACCATTTCAAGTCCTTTCTTATCGCATTCCTTCAATACGTCTAGCAACACCTTTTTCATACTTTCAAATCCTTCATATAGACGGACATCAGGTTGATCACCTCCTCGCCTTTTTCCTAGAATACTCAAATGATTTGAAATCTCTTCAAAATTCTTCAAAGCTTCTTTTTTCTTCTCTTGAATCTTCTTTAATCGTGCAGCCAACATGTCAGGCTGCTCGGCAACCACATACGTCGTTCCCTTTTCACTGATCGTAGAAACAAACCCTTCGCGCTTCAAGCGGTCTAATATATCATAGCAGGATGATCTTGGAAGATTTGAAGCTCTTGAGATATCCTGAACTGTAGCTTTCCCGAGCTTAAGAGCTTCATAGTAGAAAACTCCGCTTTCCTCTGAGAATCCAAGCTCACTGAATATATTTTTGAGATAGTTCGTAGTCTTGCGCATAGCTTATTTATAATATTTGAGTTTTTCCGCCAAAGACGGACCAGCCTTTGGCTGGGAAACTTGAACTTTTAATTATAACTTATTGTTGTCGCCTTTGTCGACAGGTAAGTTGGTAATAAAATCTAGATTATTATGAACAAGGTAAAAATTATCGATTCAAATGATACAGAATTGATAAAAAGGTTGGCAGATAAATTTGATGCGGACTTATACAACATTGATAAAATCACAAGAGCTTGGATAGCCAAGGATAATAAAACTGGAGGATATAAAGGAATTCTGGGAGTTTGCAAATGGGATAGGAAATACGGAATAATCGATCTTTTCGCGCCAAGGGGGAAAGACTCTCCAGAGGAAATAATGGAATCTCTAGTTAAGAATCTTGTCGAAGTAGCAAAGGAAGAAGAAATAAAAAGTATGTACTGTCATATAGGAGACAAGTCTATTCATTTGTATTTGAGGAATGGTTTCAAATATATCCGAGAAAACAAAATGCCCAAAGGATACATATGTGTTTGTAATCTGTGCCCTGAGATGAACAAGACTTGTTTTCCGAAGCCAATTATGTGGGAAAATGGAACAATCTAGGTTTTCTCAACAATTCGAAAGAAGTTTGCATTCAATCGGAATAAACCGCGCCAATAAATCTTCCGAGCTAATTCCTAGACTCAATCAGCTTGCTAACTTTGCTTGTCAAATAAGAAGAATCTCTTTCCCGGAAACAGCTAGCATATTAGGAGGAACAGAAGTCTTTTCAACACCGAAGCTTGAGGCTTGGCGTTATGCCAAAGATCCGGCAAAAGGAATTGCAATTGGAACTATAAAATTGATAGCTACCGGAGTAACTACGATTCATAAAGCAAAGCACTTATTTAAATGTGATCTGAATTTTTGTAGAGCCTGTGTAAGTTATCTCATTGAAGTCCAGACAGGTTGGAGCAGCGTCTTTATAAAATTTCCGCAGGTCATGGAGGCAATTTCTCTACGAAAAATAATCTGTAAAGAATCATGTACTAAATTTGGTATAATTTGCGATGAAGCTCTCCAGGCTACCCAGGATTAGGAAACAGCCTAGAGCTTTTAACTACTACCTATTACATATTAGTTACTTGCTATGCCAATCATCATAAACCACAACCTGTGCGACGAAGCTCCCGAATGCGGGGGAATCGAAGTTTGTCCGAATGGAGCTTTCAACTTTGATAAGAAGAAGAAACGTATCTGTATCGATCGCTCAAAGTGTACAGAGTGTCTCAAATGCACTCTGCCCGACTGCTGTCCAGTCGGCTGCATTTTGTATGCCCGAAATACACAAGAAGAAAAAAGGATAAGGGATAGAATAAAAGAAGATCCAAGAACTGCAAAGTGGCTTTGGAAGGAACGCTATGGCTGCCAGCCTGCAAAAACTACGCCAAAAGCTACTATTCTAACAACAAGTAATTTCGAGGCTATGATGAAAAAGAAAGGCTATAAACTTATAGATATCTGGCATTATGACTTTCTCGACTGCCGGGCATATTCAGTATTGTTCGAAGATTTACTGAAAGGAATAAAAGCGAAAATTGTAACTTATAAGCTTGATGCTCAAAAACACCCCGGATTAGCCAAAATTCTTAAAATAAACAAATTCCCAACCCTAACAATCATGGAAGATCAAAATGAGATTTGGAGACTCGAAGGACTCTTGAAGAAAAAGTCTGCAGCAAGGACGAATCTTGAAATCAAAAAACTGCTATAATAGAAAAGTACATTTCAAAATCATGTTATCACCCAAGATAGTAGTTGGCAAAAGTAAAATATCAGGCAAAGGTCTTATCGCTAAAGAGTTTATCAAAAAGGACGAACTGGTTTGGGAACTGGATAGAACTGAGAGAAAACTCACTAAAAAGGAACTTCTGAAGCTCCCGAAGAACGTGCAAGACCTGGCCTATCAGCAAAATGATAAATTTATAGTAGTTACTGACGGGTCTGAATACATAAACCACAGTTGCGATCCAAACGTCTGGTGGGAAGGAGATGAAAAATTTGTAGCGAGAAAAGATATTCATCCAGGTGAAGAAGTAACATACGACTATGCCACAAGTGATATCGATCCAGAGGGGCTGCCTGGATTCAAATGCAACTGCGGAGTAAAAAACTGTAGAGAATTTGTCAGGTGGGATAATATACTTGGTAAACGACTACAAAATATATACAAAAATCATCTACCCAGCTGGGTGCTTCAATTTATAGAGAACTATAAGGATTAATCGCATACTGAATACACTATACTGCCACCATATTTTTCATATAACTATTTCCCCGGATTGGCCAGGTTATAAACCTCCTTTACAGTCACTACTACTGCCGCCTTGTGCGCCAGTCCCTTGTTCTCTTTCATCTCGTCGACCAGTCTCTTCCACCTACCTCTCGAATAATACTTAGCGACTCCTTTGAACTGCCACCCCTTGGCTCCTTTTGGACTCCAAACAGCTAATGAGACTGAAGCATTTTCAAGTAGGTTCTTCCTAGTCTTGCCAAAAAAGTTGTCGGTAATAAGAATCTTATCTGCCGCTACAACTTTTACACAAGATACAGCCACAAGGTTCGGACGGCATCTTATACTGCTTGTCGATAAAGAGATAATACTCTTCTCCAGCAATGCCTTTTGTTCTCGTGTAATCTTGATTTTCATATTGCACTTACTATAATATTATGTTATCATTTCTGACACGATTATCTCACTCTAAGCAGGAATAAGACAAAATGTTGTCACAAATGTCGACAGAGCTGATAAAAAAATGCATGATAAGCTTAGAGCTATCCGCCGAGCATGCACTCACATACACAGCAAGTCTGAAAATAGGATCTGCTCCAGCATCAACAATTTCAAAAGAAACAAAGGTTCCAAGGAGTACAACTTACAATTTGTTAAACGACCTTTCGAAAATTGGACTCGTCTCAATCGTTGATGGCGAACGTAAGAAAATATTTACACCCAATCCTCCCGAAATCCTCCTCGATCTTTTAAAGCAGAAAAGAAATGAGCTGAAAAGCAATATAGTAAAATTTGAAAGCGAACTAGAAGAGTTAAGCACTTTATACAAGTCTCATTCCCCGCAATTCCCAAAGGTTACCTACTTTGAAGGGGAAAAAGGACTCAAGACAGCCTTATACGATACCCTTGTTGCCGAGACGGAGTCCCTAGCTATATGTCAGGGACACGAAACCGGCAAGGAGTCAATTATGGATGAGCCGCAATTTCTAGCTGATTATATGGAGCAAGAGAGAATTAGGAAAATAAAACTTAGACAGCTTCTGCAGGACAATTCTGTTAATAGAGATTATAAGATAAAAACCGAATCAGGAAGAAATCAGATTATCCTCATCCCTCCTGAGCCTATCATCAAGATAGATCACGTAGATAAATGCATATACGCGAATAAAGTATCCTACATCTCCCACGATAATCTGATAGCAGTGATAACAGAAGACAAAACAATAGCAAATGCAGAAAGAGCCCTATTTGAAAGACTTTGGAGATTCTATTCTAAGGAGAAGAATACAAAACTTGTGAATTCTTAAACGCCAACTATTAAATACTCCATACTGCTACTTATTAATACTATTTCCCGTTTATCACTATTGCTATGTCTTCCTTATTTATTCTCACCCAGCTGGCTTCTGAACCCGGAGTTGTCGGAACACCCAATTCTTTTGAGAGAATTTCTAGGGCCTTTGACTTATTGCCGTCCGAAAAATCGTAAATCACAATATCAGCGTCAGCCTGAATATTTGCAAGGTACTGACTCTCAATCAAGACTATAGGCAAACCGTTATTTTTGAGAGCTTGATATTTTTCATTATTCAAGTTCGGCTGCCAGGAAGAATCATACCCTCTGGCATATACGAAAACACTTGCCCTTTCTGCATATATCTCAGGATATTTTTTAATTTTATGAATAAAATCTTTCACCTTGCAGAATTCATTTCCTTCACCGCATTCTTTCCAGGCTGTTGGCACCATGTAGTAAGGACCTCCGGGTCTGTCATGAGGAATTTTATTTAGAAAAACCTCCTTCCCGCCAAATGTTGGGTCTAGAACAATGTGTGTAATATCGGTTTCGTCAAAATCTCTCGCTAGATTCAACGCAGCACGGATATCTTCGACACTTAACTCAGAAAACAAAGCGTTTTTCTTGAATGCCTTATAAAGCGAGTAAAGTTTCTTTGGGTCTGATAGCGTATCTGAGGATAAAATTCTATCTTTCACTGCAGAGATAACTTGTTGCTGTCTTTCTGCACGTGCAAAGTCAGAACTGTATTTCCTGCTTCGAGCATATTTCAATGCCATTTCAGAATCGAGGAACTGATGGCCTGCCGGAAAATAAACATTTTCCCAGCCATAGTCATTGGCAGGATAAAGCTCATAAACAGGCTCTGCTATATCAATCCAGATTCCTCTTTCACCGTTCTCATCCACGTCTCCGACAGCTTCTATGATATCGACAAATGCATCAAGCGATATGAAAGCGTAATAATGGACCGGAATTCCGGTAACGCTTTCCACAACTTCAGACATCGTTTGTACTCCGCCTCCCGGGCAGTTAGCAGCCTGTCCCTTATCATACACCCAGTGCAAGCTACCGTGGAAATCTAGACATTCTTTACGAATATCAACCCCCATATCGCGAGGAATTGAGATCATGAAGACGTCTCCGCTTGTGTGATCATAGACAACTTGCATTATAGTATCAGCATTTCGAGTTCCTGCCTGTCCTTCAGGGCTTGTGCTGACAAATTCTTTCCCTGTAAATTCAACGTTTCGTGTATCTATCCCGACGATTAACACCGAGGTCAGACTTTCGTCCTGTTTCAGCTGCGGCTCCCAAATAGACGTTACAAGGTCCGACCCCGATTCAAACACCTGATTTACTTTTTCCATCAGTTTATATCCTATCGCTTCAGAGCCTCTTGCTTTATATTCAGCAACAAGGAACAAATCCACAACAACTAGCAGGATAAAAGATATCAGAAGGGCAAATCTTCCCTTCCTGACTTTCACTGTTTTCTTCACTTTTTTCCCTGACAATTCAGAATACTTTACAGTTTTCATAAATTCCTCCTGAGTAAATATAGTGGAGTTTCCCGGAAATGTCTAGGAAAAGAACTTCATCACCATAACTGCAACGTTTGACTTAATGATTAGAAACAGGCTTATCAGCCGACTAGCTAATAGGCTGATAAGCCAAAAGACTAATTCGCCCCCCTCGCCCTTTGCTCCAAATCAAAACTACATTATAATATCATTATGCCTAAATCCTTGCCACAGATACAATTCCACGATGACATAGCTATAGCCGACACAGCGTTTACTGTAAGGGGGAAAACTTCAAGCAGGCTTTTTGAAAATGCCTCAATCGCTCTTATACAATCTATGGCAGAGATCAGGAAAATTGAGCCGTCGAGACACAAGATGGTTGAGCTAAAATCTGAATCATTGGATACCCTGCTCTTCGACTATCTAAATGAATTATTACTACTTAAAGATTCAGAGAATTTGATCTTTTCATCTTTTAATATAGAAATTACTCAGAAGAATTCTAAATGGATCTTAAAAGCCAAATTGTCCGGAGAGGAGACAGATCCTGAAAAGCACAAGGTAAAAATCGACATCAAGGCTATAACAATGCATATGTTTAAACTCGAGAGGACTAAAGACGGATACAAGGCCAGAGTAGTTGTTGATATTTAATTCGCCCTTTAACTCTAAACTCTACACTTTACATTCTTAATTCTTTCTCATGCAGCAACAAAACATTCCGCTTCCAGAATTTAAAAAGATTGATGCTACTACTTGGGAGATCCCCGTATCATATAAAAAAGGGATGCGAGTCCCGGCACGCATCATAGCAACCAAAAAAATTCTTGATGATATGGACATGGGTGTCTTTGAGCAGGTGACCAATGTTGCAACCTTGCCCGGTATCCAGAAGTTTTCCTTCTGCATGCCGGATGGTCACTGGGGCTATGGTTTTCCTGTAGGAGGAGTAGCTGCCTTCAATCTTGACGAAGGAGTCATATCACCGGGAGGCATAGGCTTTGATATCAACTGCGGCATGAGAATCATCAGGACAAATCTGACAGTAAAAGAAGTTGCTCCCCGCATAAAGGATATAGTTGACAGAATGTTTCGTGATATTCCAACCGGAGTCGGCAAGAAAGGTATTAGGATTGCAAGAGAAGAGCTCATGAAAGTAGCAACAGACGGAGCAGGATGGTGTTTGAAGAATGGCTATGGCTGGGATGAAGACCTTGAGAGAATAGAGAGTCAAGGCTGTATAGCTGATGCTGATCCGCAATTCTTAAGCGATAGTGTGATAAAACGAGGAATGCCTCAATTAGGAACTCTTGGCAGCGGAAATCACTACCTCGAAATTCAATATATTCCCAAAAATGGAATTTTCGATAAAGAACTAGCGAATCTGCTCAATCTGAATGAAGAGCAGGTTCTGATCATGATACATACCGGCAGTCGTGGCTTTGGCCACCAGGTTGCAACGGATTATCTGAGAAAATTTGATTCTGCTATGAGGAAGTACGGCATCACTGTCCCGGATAGAGACCTGGCATATGCTCCATTCAAAAGCCCCGAAGGTCAGGAATACTTCAAATCTATGAACTGCGCGATCAACTATGCTTTTGCAAACAGACAAATCATCACTCACTTCATAAGAGAAGTATTTATGAGAGAATTTCAGGGGACAGCTAAGTCTATGGAAATGGAGCTTATTTATGACGTAGCTCATAACACAGCAAAGGTAGAAGAATATGACGGGAAAAGATTGATAGTCCACAGAAAAGGGTCTACACGAAGTTTCGGACCGAAAAATCCTGAGATCCCTGAAATATATCAAGAGACCGGCCAGCCTGTCATCATTGGGGGTTCCATGGAAACTGGCTCTTATCTTCTGGCAGGAACAAACGAAGCAGAACAAGAGACATTCGGATCAACAGCTCACGGGTCAGGCAGAACTATGAGCAGAAGTGCCGCTAAAAGAAAAGTACATGGGAAAGAATTGGAAAAAAATCTAGCTGAGAAGGGTATCTACGTTCGAAGTGCTTCTTACGCAGGACTTGCAGAAGAAGCCGGTTTGGCGTATAAGAATGTAGACGATGTATGTGAAGCAGTTGAGCTGGCAGGCATTTCAAAGCGTGTAGTCAAACTGCTTCCGCTCGGGAATATTAAAGGTTAGAGTATCCTCTTTAGAATTTTCCTTGACAGACCAATCAAAGCGTCCCTTAGCCTTTCTTTCGTTGTTTTAAGCCTATATATATCAAATTGCCTCTCAAGACTTCTAGGAACCCTTAGATCATCAATCTCCCTTAAGGCCCGAGGACTTCTCGGAGCCGCCATTTCCTGATCATCGGGATTCTTAAGAATAGATGCCGTTCTCTCGTTAGAATATTCTATACCTGCTGATATATGTAAAACTCTTCCAACAGTCCACTCTCCCCCGACTCTTATTCTTTCTACTACAACTACTTCTGAAGTCCATCTACTTATAATAAGATGGGCAGCAACTACATTATCTTGTTTATCTACAATAATTTTACGAAGTACAGTAGTTGCTTGCCCAGATCTTGAAGACTCCAAACTCATAGGAACACCAATCACACGGGATACTGCATCAACTAACTGAACGGTATCTGAACTAGTAAATGTCCTCGAAACTTCTATATCTGTAACTTCAGCTGCCATGAATAAATGTATTAGATTTTATATAATATCGTGATTATAGCAATTCTCCCGGTCGTTTTTAATCCCATAGCAATCTCTAAAGGTTCATAATACATTTAAATCACATTTTGGGAAAATTTTGGTTCTTTGTTTTCTTTTCATATGTAAAGTATGATATTTATGGTAATCTACAAATAACAATCTATCTTCAAAATCATGAAAAAACCTTCCAACAAACAAATAGCTACGATCATAGCCGAGATAGCAGACATTCTCGAAATGCGGGACGAAATGATATTTAAGATCCGTGCCTATCAAAGAGCGGCAAGAGAGATTGAAGAATATCCGCAGAGAATTGCTGACATCGATGATATAAAGAAGCTGCAGGAGATACCGGGTATAGGAGAGGGCATAGCAGGCAAGATCATTGAAATATCTGAAACAGGAACCTGCGAATACTATGAACAGCTAAAAAAATCTATCCCTGTCGATATCACAACACTGAATAGTTTAGAAGGCTTAGGACCTAAAAAAATCAAACGACTCTATGACGAGCTTGGGATTCAGACACTTCAGGATCTGGAAAAAGCGATCAGAGAAAAGAAAATACAGAAACTCGAAGGCTTTCGTGAAAAAACCGAGCAGAATCTTCTCAAAAGTATAGAATCGTTCAAAAAACACAAAGGCAGATTTAGAATAGATGAGGCATTGCATTATGCCGAAGCCGTAGTCGAAAATCTTAAAAAGCATCCTACTACAATCCGTGTAGAACTAGCCGGGTCACTTCGCAGAAGAAAAGAAACAATAGGCGATGCCGATATTCTCATCTCCTCAAAAGACCCTGAAGCTTCGATGGATGCATTTACAAAACTGCCGGAGATCGCTAGAGTTCTCGGAAAGGGTAAAACCAAAGCTACGATCGAATTCGCTAATGGTTTTCAAGCCGATTTGAGAATAATAGACGATAAAACTTTTGGGGCAGCTCTTCAATATTTTACCGGGGACAAATCTCATAACATCAAAGTAAGAAAAATTGCTATCGATAAAAAATTCAAGCTGAATGAATACGGTCTGTTCAATAAGTCGAAAAAATTTATTGCAGGAAAAACTGAGGAGGAGATCTACACAAAACTTGGGATGCAGATACCGCCGGCTGAGATAAGAAGAGATACTGGGGAAATAGAGGCTGCACTAAACAACAAGTTGCCGAAACTAATTGATGTAAATGATATAAAGGGTGACTTACAGATGCATACTACGATGAGCGATGGGCTGAATTCTGCAGAAGAAATGGCCAAAATGGGTGCAAAACTAGGATATGAATACATAGCGATCACTGAACACAACACCGAAGGCCTCGAAGTCGCCGGAGGAGTATCGTCAAGAGAAATACCTGAGTATATAAACAAGCTGAAAAGTAGCAAAGCTGATAAGCTGAAATGCCAAATCCTCGCCGGCCTCGAAATAAACATCGCCAAAGACGGTAAGCTGACCGTTCCTGACAAATATTTAAAGATGCTTGATTTTGTTTTGGTTGCCGTTCATTCTCACTTCAGAATGAGCAAAAACGAAATGACAAAAAGAATTCTGACAACCTTTGAAAATCCATACGTCCATGCCTTCGCACACCCAACAGGAAGGTTATTGTTAAGACGAGACCCTTATGAATTTGACTTCGAAGCGATTTGTAAAAAAGCGAAAGAGAAAAATATTCTTTTAGAATTAAACGCTCACCCCGAAAGACTCGATCTTGACGGAGAATCAGCAAAGATGGCCAAAGAAATCGGGTGTAAATTTACTCTCGGAACAGACTCACACAGCACAACTCAAATGGAGAATATGAAATACGGAGTTTACATGGCAAGACGTGGATGGCTGGAAAAGAAGGATGTCATAAATACATTGGATTATCAGGATTTAAAAAACTATCTTGCAAAAAGATATCTGAGGTAATATTAGCCTGTCGGCTTGTCAGCAAATTAGCTTTTCAGCCCATCAGTTTATTTACTCGTTTATTCATCGGCCCATAAGTTCATCCGCTATTTATTTCCCGCTATCTAGCTGATTAGCCGAATAGCTGATTAGCTAATTAGCTGATTAGCTGATTTGTTATTCTCTTCGTATTTCTCTATCGCATTCTTCAGTGCCTTGACTGCAAGCTGTGCACATTCCATCTTATTATGAGGTAGCGCACCCAAATGTTCACGGATATCATTCTCATCAAGGTCTTTGACATCTTTAAGCGTTTTTCCTTTTATCATAACCGTCAAAGCCGATCCAGAAATACACGCTCCTGCACATCCCAAGGCCTCAAATACAGCTTCTCGAATAACACCACTTTCGTCTAATTTTAATGAAACTGACATATAATCACCGCAATGACCTAGCTCCTCCCCTTTAACACTTGGCATATCAAGCTCTCTGAAGTTTAACTTCTGCTTATAGTACTTTATCCCTTTATCAGAATAGCCAAGTTTTCTCATAAGCTCATCCTGCTTTGTAACTTCAGATGCTTTTGTTGTCATAGTACATTAGAACTAATAGTAATTTGGTATTAGTTTATCAGAATTAATTACAAACGTCAACAGCCTCTACTTACAGTATGTACATAATATACTTAATGCCCACTAATGCAAAATTCTCAGACTTCTATTCTCTCTTCCCTTCAAATTTGATATTATTTATCATGCCTAATGTGTGAATTAGATAAGAACTTTAAAAATAAGTAGAGAATCTATAGTATTAATGGACTTAAACTATTAATACTGCCCGAAATGGACAAAGAAACTCTACTTATTGAAATATATTGTA
>JAQVGX010000108.1 GCA_028696515.1 Candidatus Dojkabacteria bacterium
GTGCAATTATCAACGGAACAGTAGTATTTGGGATTGACAGTCTTGATTCTGGAGAGGTTGAAAGCTTTAGCTATAAAGCTCGAGTAGAGAATCCTCTCGCGCAAATCCCCCAGCATATAATTAATACTGCTATTGTGGAATCAGATGCTCCAGATATTGATACGACAAATAACCAGACTACATATGAGATCATCGCAACTACTGATCCGGTATTAGACATCGTTAAGATATCAGATAAAACAACCTACGAGCTCACGGATCAGATCGAATACACTATCAGGATAACCAATAACAGCAGTTCAAACGCCTATAAACTCATTCTTGAGGACGCACTATCCAAAGAATTTGATTATATTCCCGGATCAACTACGCTGAACGGAGAATCGTACAACGATCCAACAGGAACCTATACTCTTCTTTGGGAGTTTACAGAATTAGAGGTAGGGAGCACACTTGAACTGAAATACAAAGTCCGTACAAATGATACATGCGTTGCTGATAACTATTCTTCCATTGCGCAAATCACCTGGATTGATGAAGAAGGAGCTGTATTTGGTCCTGCCAGTGACGACTGCACAATAGCTGTTACCGATATAAAGCCTATCGTGACTGTTCCAGATATTGAGGAAGAAGATCCCATCGAAGAATTTGTAAATAATATAAAAGTTCTTGGGGCATCTCTCATAAATACAGGAGAGGGGCTTATTTATATCAAGGCATTCGTCGGACTTCTGCTTGCTATGCCTTTGCCATTAATTTTGATCTTCGGGAAACATAAAACTAAAAAAGTTAAATCTAGTTTAATCAAATATGGAACGAAAGATAGAGGAACTAAAAAGAAAAATCTCAGAGCTCGAAAACAAGCTCGAGGAAACTCAAAAAAGTACAAAAAGTGATATCAAACCGAAAGAAAGCTTTGCCCCAAACAAAGTTCTTCTTAAATGGGAGTCGCCCGCAAGAGTCTTTGTTAAAAGAAATAAGGTATGGTATCTAAAGGTAGCAGTAATAGCGCTGTTGCTGATACTATTTTTTGCCTTCTTGCAGGACTTTGTAGTAATACTGGTCATCTGTGTCATAGTGCTGATAGCTTTTCTACTAGCCTCGATCCCACCGGAAAGTGTAAAACACTCAGTCACTAATAAAGGAATTTACTCGATAGATCAACTCTACAAATGGTCTGATCTGAAACATTTTAGGGTAAACAAAAAGAACGATTTCCTTATCCTAAACATACGTACGACACTAAGATTTCCACCCAGACTTGAACTGCTTATAGATCCAAGTGATGAGGAAAAGATTATAAAGCTCGTTGGAAACAGAATCGAGTATGAAGAGATTCCTGAAAAACAGGGATGGATTTCAAAAATGACCGATGGAGAAATCATTAGACCTGAGAGATATTACAAATTATTCTCAAAAGACGGATTCAAGGCGAAATCAAAAAAGTTAAATAAGAAATAACAACTCTCCACACTTTCACAAATTCTGGTATAATTGCAAATCAGCTGGAAAAGGCTTGTTTAGATCTTCTCAATAATTATCAATAAAGCTAATATAGACCTTGAATATCTGTTCTAAATAAAGATCAAATAGGCAGAAGCAAATACTATAGTATATTTGTTGAAAGCTGGAGATCAGTTTTGAATTATTCAAGAGACACAAATAACTGAGAGGAATTTGTGTATGAAAAGAAAAAATTCTGGAAGCCGGAATAGGTCTTTGTTAAATTGTTTCTGAAATAAAGGTCAAATGACCAAGGGGAGTTAGACCTTAAAGGAGGAGATCGCGAAAGCTGAAGCTTATCACTTCAGAGCGGAAGCTGGAATAAATCTCTGACATGCGCCTTTGGCTGGCAATGGATAACTTAGTTGCGCCTGTAGCTCAATGGATAGAGCACTACTTTGCGGAAGTAGTGGTTGTGAGTTCGAGTCTCGCCAGGCGCATTTTCTTTACCTTAATACTTCGAGAAGATAAATGAATGCAAATGAAAAACTTTATAATGAGCTTTGGAAGATAAAAAAAGTAAGAAGCCACACTTTCTGGATTACTTGGGATAAGTTCAAGGATCTTATTCCAGTAAAAAATCCAAAGCTTTTAGATATAGGTTGCGGAATCCGGCCAAGAATTCCTATAAAAGGCTCTTATTTTCTAGATCTAAGCAAGCCCGCTCTTAAAACACTTGCTTATTATGGCGGGATATGCAGGCATGGGGATGCTACAGATCTTCCATACGATGATAATTTTTTTGATCTGGTAAACGCAGCAGAAGTATTTGAACATATTGAGAATGACCATAAAGCTGCTCAAGAGGTTTTCCGAGTACTTAAACCGGGGGGAATTTTCTGTATATCTGTTCCTATGTCCATGAAATACTGGACTAAGTTTGATACAAAGGTTAACCACGTAAGGAGATATGAGGCAAACGAACTTTATGATCTCATTATAAGGGAAGGTTTCGTTATAAAATGGTATTTAATAAACAATCCGGCAAAATCACCTCTTTATAAGAATTTTGCAAGCAAATTCCTAAGCACCTTTCCCGACATCAGCGTGAAAATAGAGGAAAAAGCTCTCCTCCCATTTACCAAGTTGATCGAAAAAATCAGGAAACCACAATGGCAGACAGAGAACTTTGTATTTAACCTGGAAGATGCGAGCGGAGTAATAGTGATTTGTCAAAAGCCTATCTGAATATCGCCATAGACACGAACTTTTGTTAAAATCATATTCAGGTAAAAAGTATAGGAAGGATGGCTGAAAGCACCTCTCTCTGCGCCTGAGGCGCACCCGCCTGGGGCGGGGAAAAGCGATAAACTGTTATGTATTACACATACATTCTCTACAGCAAAAAACTGAATAGATTTTACATCGGAAGTACTTCTAACTTACAATCCCGACTTGAAGCCCATAATAGCGGGACTGTTCCTTACACAAAGATGGGTACTCCATGGAAACTAGTATATTATGAAGCTTTCGTTGAAAAGTCAGATGCAATAAGAGAAGAAAGATTTCTGAAGACAGGGAAGGGTCGTGATCGAAGAAAATATCTGTTAAAATCATATCTTGAAAAACGTAATTAATTGGAGAGATGCCAGAGTGGTTGATTGGGTCGCTCTCGAAAAGCGATGTCCCGCATTGCGGGACCGGGGGTTCGAAACCCTCTCTCTCCGCTCTAAACCGAATGTTGCGACAAGCCCCGTTCCCCTGGTCAAGAAACTCTTATCCTAACTGACAAATTCCACACACTAAAACTCTCAAACTCAAAATATAGCCTGTAAGGTGAAAAAGTGACTAAAAACTGATGCAGAGAAATGTCATCGGTCCGAAGAAGATCTACTTATTACAAAGAGAAGCATAGTTATATGCAAATATTTCTGATATCATATGTTCATATGAACACTAATTCCGATTCAATTCTTGTTGGAGTCGCAGGAGAGTACTCTGTAGCTGGAGAGTTATCACGTAAAGGGTATGTAGCAACTATTACTCTACGCAATTCTAAAGGTATAGATATAGTATAGATATATTGTGTTCAAATCAGGAGGGAAACAAGACCGTATCTCTACAGGTAAAAACTAACAAAACGGACAAGAGCTCTTGGATTTTAAACAAGAAGGCCGAGAAGTTTTATAACGATAATCATTTCTACATATTTGTTTGTTTGAATAACAACATGAAACCTCCAGACTTTTATATAGTTCCAAGTAAAGTCGTTGCAAACTATGTTAGAACTAGTCATAGGAAATGGTTAAATCTACCC
>JAQVGX010000032.1 GCA_028696515.1 Candidatus Dojkabacteria bacterium
AAGTCTTCACCTGCCCAGTAAACATCAGGCCATACTAGCTTATGCAAATCATTCGTTAGAACTGCAAAGAGAGTAACTAGAGGTACAATCAATACTAAGTATCTTAGTAATTTTAGTACAGAGCTTTTAGCTTGGCTAAATTTCAAAGCAAAGAAGACCCAAAGAGGAGCAACAAAAACTATCCCGACATAGCTAATCTTGGACCAAAGAATTCTTTTATCGATGTCTATTGTGATACTCTCAACTCCAATAGAAAATGCCCAGATGAAACTGGCAAGCATAAGCAGGGCAAAATAAAAGCCGCCAAGGAGTTTTCTTCTGCCTAACATATAATATCCAAGGGACAAAAGAATAACCGAATTTATAAAAAGGATGATACTTATCGTTGTTATGTAACTATACATACGAAGCAAAGCTAACTCTATCAAATATATAACTTTCAGTAAAAAAGTACAAATGCCGAGGAGAAAGTAGATTATAAAATTTTACTTTTCAGATTCTTCTTGTCTTTTGAAGTAGTACCCGATAATGAACCCCAATGGGCCGGAAAGAATTCCTGAGATAGCCAGTAAAAGGTCCGTGATATTTTTTACTTGATCTTGGTTTGAGGCAAAACCAAATATTGCTCCAATAACAAGCAAAGTGAATACACCAATGACAAACACATACGCTAACTTTTCTCTTGTAGCTTCTCGTTTTTTCTTTAGAGTAACTTCAATCTGCTCCTCAGTGCTGACATCTCGAAGCTCTTCAATCACTTCTACATCAAGATCCTTCTCAGGATCAACATCTTCAATGTTATGGACATTCCCCTCAAGTTTAAAATCACTTTTAAATTGTATCTCGTTTGTTTCCATACATTTTAAAAATATACTTTACTTATCATCCTCTTTCTCAACGTCATCGAGCTTAATACTCTGACGAAGATTTTCAAATGATTTTATCTCAAATGTTTCGTCCTTGTCCTTCAATTCAACCTTTCTTCCCATTGACAGTTCGAGCAATGAAAGGGCCTTGAGTATTACTTCGCCCGGTGTTTTTAAATCCATCTGTTTTTGAATATCTTCAATCTTTCTGGTCAGATTTCGAGGCAATGTTACTGCTAATTTCCCTTTCATTATCAGCTCTCCTAGTTATCAACTTATATAATTACTTGTCTTATTTTAATTTAAATACTTGACTTTAGCAAATCAAAAATTTAGAGTATAATCTTTGAAAGTTATGAAGAGAAAATACCTATTCGTGTATCCTGATTTTGAATACAGGGTAGATGCAAAGAAAAACCAAACAAGAGTCTATGAAAAAGGAGGCTGGTATAATGAAGGAATTGCTCAGTTGGCTGCAATAGTAGAAAATGAAGGCTGGGATGTCGACATGATCCACATAACAAGACCTATTTCGAAGGATGAATTTCTGACCAAAGTAGAGAAAATCAAACCTGATGTCGTGGGAATGAATGTGCGTACTGATGTCTATCCTTACTGCGAAAAGGTTGCTGAATGGCTAGCTGGAAAAGGAATACACATCATGGCAGGGAGCTACCATCCTAGCATTTATCCTGATCAGGTCATCAAGTGGAAGGGGCTAGATTCTTTAGTTATTGGAGAAGCTGAACTGCCTTTAATTGAATTTTTAAAAAGATTCCCAGATCTTGGAGATTACAAAATCGGTTCTTTTTGGTTCAAGACAAAAGACGGAAAGATCGTCAAGAATAAACCTTGTGCCCTAGCAGAGGATCTTGATAAACTTCCACTTCCTAAATTTGATATATTTGATTTCAATAAGCTGCTAAGCTCCAAATCGAAAAGCGCCTTGGCTATCATCACTAGAGGTTGCCCCTACAGATGCACTTACTGCTGGAATAATTTTCATGCAGGCCTTTATCCTAAAGGCAGTAAGTTTGTCAGATACCGCTCAGCTGCAAATGCCATATCGTATCTTAAAAAACTGGTAAAAACCTTTCCGGAAGTTCAGAGACTGAAGTTTCTGGATGATATTTTACCTATGTACACAGAGTGGAGAAAAGAATTCAAAGAAAAATATATCAAAGAAATCAATATACCATTCTTCTGTAACTTCAGGGCTAACTTTCTGACAGAAGATGTTGCAAAAATGCTTAAAGACATGGGCTGCAAATATATTTTTTTTGGTGTTGAAAGCGGAAATCAAAAAATTCTTAACGATATACTCAAGCGGGGAATGACACTAGATATTATGAGGAATGCTTTTGCAAATTGCAGGAAATACGGAATCAAAACAATCGCATATAACATCATAGGAATACCTCACGAAAAACCCGAAAATATGATTGAGACACTAAAATTTAATGCTGAGATTCAGCCGTCACAGTCAATTCCGATGATCTTTTGTCCCTATCCGGGAACAGAATTAACAGAAATGGCCATTGCGGCAGGATACTACAGTCCAAATAAACCCAGAGACCAATATGTCAGCTGTGTTATGAAGGATTTCCCGCCAAACCATGTTCTTTTTGCCGCTACTTTCTTCAGAGAATTTTTTAGAGCCTATCAACTGGCTTATAAATTACCAAAACCGTTTTCAAAGATTTTAGAAAGAATTATAGATAAGATTTTTCTTTCGAATCTTATTCCCAGAAAACTTCTAAGCCAATCAAAGATCAGGTTTGTCAGTTTGCGCAATAAGCTTGCTTTCTTCATAAAGCGAAACTTCAAATTCCTGTACGTATTTATCACTCAAAAAGTTCTTCACAGATAGATAATAAATTCATGTTTTTAACTAGAATATTTTCCTCTTTGAAGTATCATTTACTATAAGACAAAACCAGCCCATATGCTTTATGTATAAACCAGTGTTCACCATCATTGAACGAATCCAAGTCTTGTAAGTAAAAACAAACAGAACTAAGTAAGAGGCTTGTACACCGAAACAATATAGTAGGTCTAGCGTATAGTATATCTCAAATATATGGCGAGTACACTTACCCGAAATCCAGATAATCCACTTGTTATGTTCAACCTTTATAAACAAAAAGTACTATAGACTCCTTGACCGGGCTATATACACAGTATATACTTAAACCGTTAGCTTGGGGAAGCTATATAAGCGGAGAGATATACTTAAAATCAGTATATTTCTCAAAACCTAATAATGCCTCATTCATAAGTGTAACTTATTTTCTAATAGGGCTTTCGTTTTGTGTTTTAGAAATTTAAAGATGATGGATCAACTGCCCATTTTATTTATAACAATTATATCTATTTTTATAGCTTTTATATTAAAAGGTATAAGTGGTTTTGGAACATCGCTCATCCTCATGCCGATCCTCTCTCAATTTATGGATATCAAAGCAGCAATTGTACTCTCAGCATTAGCCGACTTGCTCTCTAGTTTTTCTCTTGCGCTAAAATTTAACAAAAACATACTTTGGAAAAAAGTCAGGCTGATCGGACTAGGTCTATTTATAGGTACTCTGATCGGAGTTAATATACTCAACTCTTTAGACAGTGAAATACTAAAAAAACTGCTGGGAATATTCATAATTATGTATGTTCTTCTTCCTTTTCTTATATCAAAGCTTTACTCTTCTAAACATAAAACGGCTCTTGGACTGTTTTCCGGCTTAGCTGGAGGTGTATGTGGAGGAATTTTCAATACTAACGGCCCCCCAATCATCATGTATATGTCAAAGGTCTTAAAAGATAAGAATACTATTAGAGCAACACTGCTTTCACTTTTCAGCATGGATAGCATATGGAGAGTTGCATTGTATAGCTACAAAGGATTGATCACAACTTCACTATTATTGCAATTCGCTGCATTCTTCCTACCATCTATGATATTTGGACTCTACCTGTCAATCAAAATAGATACGAAGATAAAGTCAGGAGCATATACAAAAATAGTAAAGGGACTTCTTTTCGCATCAGGAGTTAGTATGTTGATAAGATAGAAGGTTTTTTATAACAAGTTTCTATAATCCAAAGCGATAACAAGCTGCAAAGCGTAGCTTTGCAGCTTGTTTAAATGCTGGCCAATTAAATCATCCCTTTTTCCTTAATGATGTCCTTTAGTTCGTTCTTCGCTTCTTCTGACAAATCATACTTTACTCTGGTATGAGGCTTATCGATTTTGATGAATCTGCCAAGATCAATAGGCGTTCCAATAACAACAGCATCACAGTCAACCTTGTTAATGGTTTCTTCGAGATCCTTCATTTGCTGTTCGCCATAGCCCATTGCCGGAAGAATGCCGCCTATATTCGGATAATGCTCAAAGGTTGCTTTGAGTTTTCCAACCGCATATTCTTTTGGATCTATAATCTCAACTGCTCCATTTCTTTCGGCTGCAACAACTCCTGCACCTATCTTCATCTCACCATGAGTCAGAGTTGGGCCATCTTCTACTACCAGAACTCTTTTCCCTTTGATCAATTCAGGATTTTCAACTGTGACTATAGACTCCGCCTTTATAACCTTTGCCTTCGGGTTATACTCTTGAGCGTTCTTCTCTACTGTTTGAACATCTTCAGGCTTAGCTGAGTCAACCTTGTTGATGATAATAACATCAGCTAGTCTAAAATTCACTTCGCCTGGATAGTAGCTAATTTCATGTCCAGCCCGTAATGGATCAGCAACTACTATTGTCAAATCAGGTTTGTAGAATGACATATCATTATTGCCGCCATCCCATATGATAACATCCGCTTCTTTTTCAGCTTCATCAAGGATAGCTTGATAATCAACCCCTGCATATATAACACTCCCGATCGCTATATGAGGTTCGTATTCTTCCATTTCCTCAATAGTACACTTATGCTTCCTCAGATCTTCAAGCTCTGCAAATCTTTGAACAGCCTGAGCCGCAAGATCCCCGTAAGGCATAGGATGTCTGATAGAAACAACCTTTTTATTCGCTTCCCGAAGTATTTCAACTACTCTCCTGGAGGTTTGGCTTTTACCGCAACCAGTACGAACAGCTAATACAGAGATAACAGGTTTTGAAGATTTGATCATAGTTGGTTCTGCTCCCAACATTGAGAATTTAGCCCCAGCCGCTAAAACTTTTGAAGCTAGATGCATGACAAAGTTATAAGGAAGGTCGCTATAAGAAAGAACACATTCATCAACCCCCTTATTCTGAATAATATCAACTAAATCTGACTCGTCTTTGATATCAATTCCGTCTGGATAAAACTTGCCTGCAAGGCTCGCCGGATATTTCCTGCCGGCAATATCTGGTATTTGAGCCGCAGTGAATGCAACAACTTCTGTATTCTCATCGTTTCTGTAAACCGTATTGAAGTTATGGAAGTCACGGCCAGCAGCACCGAGAATTAACACTTTATTTTTCTTCATACTCACAAATATATAATAATTAAACTATTAGAGCCGAGATATCATAAACAAAGAACTAGTCTAATGCAAATTCTTGACTTTGTCTTAACACTTTCAATAAAAAGAGAATAGACCTCTTGTCAAACATCAATAAGCTCAGGACTTCAAAAAAACTTACGGATCTTCCCCAAAGCCCAGTCAATCTCTTCTTTTGTTATCACAAGCGGCGGTGCAAATCTTAGGACGTAATCGTGAGTTTCCTTGCAAAGTAAGCCGTCCTTCATGAGCTTCTCTGCATATTCTCGTGCTTTTGTATCAAGCTCAACTCCTATAAGCAGACCCCTTCCTCTGACGTCTTTAATGTGTTCTGATTTTATATTTCGCAGCTCTCTTACGAAGTAATCACCCAATTCTAGAGCACGTTGTGCCAATTTATTTTTCTCAATATATTCTAAAGCAGCAATTCCAGCTGCTGATCCCAGAGGATTACCTCCAAATGTTGAACCATGATCCCCCGGCTTAAATACACTCATGATGCTTCTTGAAGATAATACCACAGACACGGGCATTATACCGCCTCCCAAGGCTTTCCCAAGAATGAGAACATCCGGTTTGATATTCTCCCACTCATATGCAAAGTTCTTACCTGTTCTTGCTAAACCGGTCTGAATCTCATCGAGCATAAGCAGGACTTTATTTTCCCTCGTGATTTTTCTCACCTCCCTCAGGTAGCCTTTTGGAGGAATAATGATTCCACCTTCCCCCTGAATCGGTTCAATCATAACAGCTACAGTATTTTTATTGATCGCCTTTTTGATAGCCTGAGAATCTCCGTACTTCACAACTTTAAACCCTGGGGTAAAAGGCCCAAAACCGTCCCGATACTGATCTTCAGTAGAAAAACTGATAATGGAAATCGTTCTACCGTGAAAATTGTTTGCAGCAACAATGATTTGTGCTTTTCTTGGCTCTACTTTTTTCTTATAGTACCCCCACTTCCTTGCCATTTTTAAAGCGGTTTCCACTGCTTCGGCTCCGGTATTCATAGGAAGCGCCATTTGAAATCCCGAGAACTCACAAACTTTTTTCAAAAATAGCGGCAGTTTATCATTATGGAAAGCTCTTGAGGTCAAAGTTACTCTGTTCAACTGTTCTTTGACTTTTTTGATAATATACTCATTTCTATGTCCCTGATTTAAAGCTGAATAGGCAGATAACATATCCATATACTTTTTACCTTCTGCGTCCCAGACCCAAACGCCTTTTGCTTTGGAGATAACTATTGGAAGAGGATGATAATTATGAGCACCGTAAGAATCATTGACACGAATGTGGGATTTATTACTCATAAATAAGTAATAAGAGTTTAAATATCGGGCAGAGGCAGTATATAATAACGAAATAGTGGAAATATATCAAGTTTATTTCCCGATAATCTCAGTCAAAAAAAGAATTGCATCCAACGAATGCTGGGTTATTGTCTGCTGGGCATTGACCCTATGTTACTCTTCTTCTTTACACTTTATTTTCAGTCCGAAAGCCTCGATTGCAAATTTGACTCCATTGACTACAGTAGCTATAAACACTGCAATTATAACACCAGTCATACTTACCTTCGCTAAAATATCCACCCAGCTTTTGTCGATCAGCATTGACCAGTCGAAGGGATAGATTAACCGCAGAAAAATGATACTGATAAGTGAAAAAATATTTGAAAACAATTCAAATAAAGGTTTAGTTGTTTTGCTTGGAATAACAAATAATAATACCTGAGCAATAATGCTAGCAAAGATAGATGCATTTGCATAAGGAAGCCACTCCGGGAATTCAGTCGTAAGAAATGAAAATCTATCATAATGATAATTTATCACAGCCAGAATTATCACGTTTACAACAATAGTGACAATAAAACCTATGATCTTTCCTAGGGTTTTTTCTACAAATTTTTCAGCATTTTTAGCTGTTTTTTCAACAGCTTCTTCAAGTTTTTTCTCTAGCTCTTTGTTATTCTTCTTATTCATAAGTTATGAAATACTCAATTAAACCAATACTTATTTTACATAAATTGAGAAGTTATTCAACTATTACATAAAACTCCTTTGTAACTATTTCTTTTCTGAACCATTTGAATATCCTAGGTAACAGTTTGTTTCTAAATTGTGATCTGTGGGCCATAAGAGCTGATATCTTTTTCAGTATTTCTTTTGGACTCAGTTTTATGTACATATTTGGCTCCAGCGGAACAATTTCCGCTTCAGCCATAGCCCTTGCCCCAGCTGATGCCTTAAACTTGGAACCAACAGTCGCATATACCAAATCCGATCTTTGGTTTTGCAAAACTATTCTCGTAACAAAATCTGATAGAGCGATATGATCCGGATGTCCATAAATTCCGGATGGTTCGAGTGTTATGATATAAGTAGGTTTTGATTCTTCTACTTCTGTTTTTATGATTTCTTCGACATTCTTTTCTTTGTACTTGATCTCACCATCCGGAACATCATATAACCTAAAACTTTCAACACCGAGAATCTTCATTGCCTTATTCATTTCTTTTGTTCTTGCATCAGCCAAATCTTCTCCAAAAGAAAGTCCATATCTCAAGGTACTTTTCTCTCCTTTAGTCAGGGTAACAACTTTTACTTTATGGCCTTTATAGACTAATCGTGAAATTAGCCCTGCACAAAACACGGACTCGTCATCAGGATGCGGCATGATGAAAAGAAAAGAATCTAGTTTATTGAGTGAGAATTCTTGAATACTTTTCATTCTCCTAATTGCCCCATAAACTGCCAGCAGTTGCCCTCAGGATCGAGAAAGGTACTGACGTAAAATGGCTCTTCTTTTGTGGCAAAAGGAGTTAACTCAGGCTCGCATAGGATTTCTGCTCCAGCAGCTTTCAATTTTTGGTACCACTTCTGCACCTCATCTGTGTAGAGATTGAATATATGTCTTACAGGCTCTTTACTTTTCCCCTTTACTTCCGAGTGTCTGCCAATCCAGAGTTTCATATCTCCGTTCACTTCAAACATGTAGCCGTAATCATTCGGAATGTCCAGCTTATCTTCAAGCTTCAATTCTAAAACATCCCTGTAGAATTTCATCAGTTCATCGGGATTTTCCGAAAAAATCAGGATTCTGTACTTGCTAAACATAGAGAGTAAATAAAAACTAAAGTATAAAAGCTGCACCATCAATGCACACAAAGAACCTTATGTTCCCTTAGTGTACTACTTCACTTTCCTTATCTTAAAGACACTCGCCTCCCTTCCCGACACCTCTGTATCAATACAGTTTTCAAGATAAAAAGACTCTTTGTTATAGTCAAGTATATTCTTCATTATTTCTACTTGACTCGTTATCAGTACTACCAAAGCGCGTTTTGCACAAATCCTTATAAACTGAGTAAACAACTTTCTGTAAAAAGCCTCGATATCCAGATTTGTCTCGATAGCTCCCCAGGGAGGATCTGTGACTATTTTACTTATACTTTTATCAAAATGTTTATCAAGGTGCTTATAATCTGACTGTATAATCTTCACATATGATTTCTCTCCTTTTTCTACCATAAACTCAGTTTTCAAGATGTACCTGTCAGTTGCATAGACCTTATGAAAAGGACCCAGTTTAGTTCTCAAGGAAGGAATAATCCCACTTCCGCTAAATGGATCAAGAAACACATCCGATTTTCTAGGTTCTGAGAGTTCGATCAGCAAACTCGCTATATCAGGACGTAACCTATCTCGATAATTGCGCCTTTTATATTGAGGAGGCTTACTCACCCTTATACCGACAAAGCCAAAATCCTCACGCTCTATAAATCTTATCTCTGAATCCGGATGAGCTAGATCTATCTTTATCCCATATAAGCGTCTCAACTTATCCTCTACCCTTAACTTTACTTTCCTGAAGTGGGATTTCGGATAATTTGGGCTTGAATCAACAACTCTCAGAGATAACTTCCCCTTTGCATAATCTTGAATAAATTTGAAGAAGGTCTTATTACTTTCCGCCCAGCTGAACAGATGCGCAAGATCTTTAGTTTCTGGTTTAGAAGAATAATTAATCAATAAAAAAGAAGCATCAAAATGAGATAGCCTCGAAATTGACTCCCAGCGTATATTCGTTTCGAACAGCACACGGCCTGCTTTGTTATACTTAATTTTCAAATCCCTGCAGACTCTTTGAAGGACATCTTCAACTACTGTTTCAAAGCCTTTTGGATAGAAAGATAGATAATTCTGCATCTTCTAATTACTTATAAGTTTATTGTACCTTTATGACTGACAAAAGTTAAGTTAGTTCCAATAACCAATAACCCCGTCTCAGGAATTGATTATTTCGTACTTACCTTGATGATGTTAATTGTATGTTATAATAGATCTTATGGCAAAAGCATACAAAAAATACAGAAAGAATTTTGATTATTCTTATACTCTTGGCATTTATCCAACAATTGAATTACTAAGAAACAAACCAGATCAGGTACTTGAAATATTCCTAAAATCAAATTTGATAGAGAACAAAGGTTCAAATGAGATATTAAGGATTTGTCAGGAAAGCGGAATCAGTTATTCAATAAATGACAATGTTATCAAGAGGCTTTCTTTCAAAGAAAACGTATATGCGGTAGGATTATTCAAAAAATACAATTCTTGCATTGAGAAAAAGCAAAATCGAGTAGTCCTTTTGAGTCCCACAAACACTGGAAATCTTGGAACTATAATCAGAACTTCTTTAGGTTTCAATGTGAAAAACATTGGAATGATATTTCCCGGAGTTGACATTTTCGATCCCGAAGTCATAAGGGCCTCTATGGGAGCGCTTTTCAGAATCAATTTCCAATATTTTGATAACATTCAAAGCCTGCCTCAGGATACTAGTATCTATCTATTTTATACTGACGGGGAACAAATATTATCAAAGCTAACATTCTATGTACCTTTTACTTTAGTATTTGGCAGTGAAGGCCCGGGACTACCGGAGTCAGCGAAAAGACTTGGGCAGGCAGTTAGAATCCCTCAGTCAGATAATGTTGATTCATTTAACCTAGGTGTCTCCGTTGGGATAGCACTGTATGAAGCTACAAAAAATAGTTTCTGACAAATTAATTTGTAAAATAAAAACTGATCTTCAGCAAGGTACGAAGATTCTAGGGAATTTTTCAAATCAAAATGATTCTATAAGAGTCTGGACAAGATACAAGAATATTGAATTCGGAATTGTAGCAACAAGTTCAAGAAGATTTCAATCTTCGCTTGATCTCATCGAGATTCAAGCCTTCCTTCCAGGAAAAGAAGCTCTTAGAATGACTATTCTAAACAATAAGGGAGAAGTAGAAATCAGCCTCAAAAGACTTGAGAAGAATTTTACCCCAGCCTCCAAATCAGAAACCAGGAAAGCATATCTGACGGAATTTTTGGACAGTTACTTAAATTCTGAAATTGATAAAGATCTGAACATGAAGTACTTTGAAAGAAGCTTCCGCAATCCTTCTCAATATAAACATCTTGATCCCGGACTCATAAAATGATAAGTTGTTGATTGGGGCAAGATTTTATGTCACTTTTTGGTAACTTCTACGTTATTCATGCAAACTTATGGATAAAAGCATGAAAAAGTTAATGGTATTTATAACGATCATACTCAGCTTGCTTGCCCTTGAAACAGGTTTTTATCTTGCGTACTTTTTGTATGAAGAGTTGCACCTTTTTAAAGAAGAAACAAGTCCTACCGATCTAACTGCTGAAAAGATAAACACTGTACTTGCCAAACCACATACAAAGACCTCTGAGAATGAGACCAACACGAGCATAGAACAAACAAGTTACGATACAGTCAAGGAACTTCCAGAAACATTGGATTATAAAGGAGGATTCGTCGCACTACCCCTGTATCCTGAAGATTATTATTATGGCAAACATATCAATGCAACTGCAGCTGTCAAAGAATTAAATAAAATCTCTCCGCTTTCTCCTGGAGACAGAGTTCGGATCATAAGAGATGGTTATTTAACTATGAAGGCTGAAGAAGGCTACACAAAACCAGGCGGTAATTTTGTCTATGCCTCTGGAGTCTGTTGGACCGTAAGCACCTTCGGTGCAATAATGGACAAAGCAAACCAAGAGTTCACCGATACCTATGGACTGCCGTTATTTGTATTCGGCTATCTGGATAGGGGTCCTCACAAAAAGGCCTACCGAACTTATACAGGAAGCAACTATGGATATGGTTATACTGTTGCAATCGATCCTAGCGGCTATGTATTTGATTATAGCTTTACCATAAATCCGGAACTAAGCAACATCCCAGAATTAGCAGATATAAAGGTTGATATTGTTATGAAAAGTGTGACAAATCACAGAGCAGGTTATAACGGGGAATCAATTGAAGGATATGTCATAACAAATTTGAACTTCTAAGTCTCACTGCTCAAAAACTAAACTTAAAACCTCATCGAGAGAACATTGCCTTTCCAATACAATGTCAAAATTTTCAATGAATTCATTTCTTCTTCCTTCAATATCATCATCCAAGAAACCAATACTCAATGAATTCTGCTCATCACTAATAACATCTAAATCGTCCGGAGAATCTCCCAGGACAAGCATTAGTGGCCGTGACCTAGCATCTTGCATAAATTGCCTCTCAAGTCTTAGTGAATTATGCTTATCGTGAATGAAAACATTTCGATTCGGATCAAATCCTGATACCGTTCCTTTACTGTCAAATTCGAAAAAGTTTGAGTGGATGTGGAGATTAGCTGCTTGAGAGTAGTCACAGATAAATGCCTGGATGACATCCCCCAGCCCGGCAGAGACTAACCACGTGGGAACATTCAAATCAGCAAGGGTTTTTATAAATTTCCCCAATCCTTTCCTTGGCAATATATTCTTACTTTTAACTATCTTATCTATAGTGTTCTTAGAAAAACCATATTCGACGATCAAGCCCATCGATTTCTGACACCATTCTCTCATCTTAATATTTCTCTCTTTTTCAGTAATCGTGCTTGAATATTCAAACTGGTGATAATGGTTGTATAACTCAACTGACTTAGCCTCGTGCTCATCTCCCAGGTGACGTTTTGCTGTACCGAAGGTGGTCATGTACTTTCTACCAGGTCCGGAGGCTATTGACAATGTACCATCAAAGTCTGATACAACCATAATTTTTCCTCTCCCTTGCTGTTTGAATTTTCTGATCTTCTGTTCTACTTTAAGAATATTGACAGAATGACTTTTTGTAATTTTCATAACAATAAAGAAAATAGTCGGATTTTAATTTATTTACAATTCCAATTAATTTCTGGGTGGAAGAAGAAACAACATACTTGTCTTATTCTTATATTCAAAGTATTTTTCATTATCAGCAAATCTCTTTGCGTAATTTCTCTCCAGGATAGGAATCCCGCTGACAAACCTCAATAAAATAAAAATGTATATAGGACTAAGACCAAGCCAATAATATTTCTGCCCCAGGATCAAGAGGACATAAAGATAAATACCAAGCCAGCACAAGATTTCACCAAAGTAATTTGGATGTCTTGAATATCTCCAAAGTCCGCTAGAGATCCATTTTTTCTTATTACTAGTATCGGATTTAAACCTAAATTTTTGTATATCAGCTACTGTTTCTATCGTAAGTCCCATAAACCATATGAATATGCCAATCACAGATAGACTTTTAAATGTTGATTCTTCAGCAAAAGATAGGAAAACAATCGAAGGCAACATAATTATCCAAGCTGAAATGCCCTGAAAAACCCAAAATGATAAGAAGCGAACCAAATTTCCCCTGATTTCGTCAAATCTGCTATCACTTTTTATTGCCAAAATACGGTAAAATAAATATATCATAAGCCTTAAAGCCCATATTATTATCATCGAAATTAGAATAAATTTAGCAGCACCAAACGTTTTCGAGTTTACTAGAACATAAATTCCAAGCAGAATAAAAGTAAGACCATAGGTAAAATCAGTTAGCTTATCGGTTTTAAATGAAAAAGCAATCAAAAAGAAAACTAGCTGAATTATAAGAGAGATAGCTAATGTGATCAGAACATTTTCCAGTTCCATAAATGAATGTTAATATTTTAATCTTTGATAATTTTATGCTAAAAAGCATCTTATGTAAATTAGGGCACATAGCTCACATTAACTAAAAGCTCTATAAGCTTAATCTTTCTGCCGAAGTTGCTTAACTACAAGGAGCGAAGGCATCCTTTTCAAATATCTATGTTTTTTCTTGGACAATTTCATATACACAAGAATTATCAAAATTCCTGTAAGGTAAATTCATACATGAATTTTACTATTCCCGAAAATACTGATAAACTCACTCTTAGCTCTTAATAAAACCCTATTCAAAAAATGTTTACTTTCATAAAACACAAAAATATAGGAAATAAAATATTGTTGTTACCGAGGTACCTTGCTTCCGGACTAATAAAAATTTATCAGTTTTTTCTATCAACGGACCATTCATTCTGGGCAAAGCCCGAAGCATTTAGAATTTGCACATACCATCCCAGTTGTTCGGAGTTTACAAGACAGTCAATATTACTTCATGGAGTGATACCAGGCAGTATAATGGGAATCAAAAGAATAATAGACTGCAACCCTTTCTCAAAAGGAGGGTTTGATCCTGTTCCGGAAAGATTTAGTTTAAAAAGATATCAAGGTAAAGGAGCTGAACCAAGAAAATCTTAATCTTTTCTATATATTCTATAGCCCAAGAAATCAATGTAGTACCTGTTTACCTCACAGTCTTGAAAAGCTTCCCTTTCCATATATCCTATCTTCAGTTTTATTGTTTTAGATAAAAGACTATAATTCATCACTCCTGTATATGTTTCCTTAAGTTGCGGATCTGTCAATATCTTCTGCCAAGAATCATTTAAATCATCGAATGTAAAGGTTATTCCGACATTTTCCCGATCATATTCCCACCGGCCTGCCATCTTATAACTGTTTTGATTATCCGAATCTACTCTATATACAAACCTATTTTCAGCATTCAATTCTATACCAAGCTCAACAGGATCTTCTGAAGGCAAACTCTCCCAAGATCCAACCAATTGACTACCGGCAGCTTTGATGCACTCGTCTTGATTCACTGTGGGATTTGACTCTTCTACCGGAACTCTATTTCTATTTTTATATAAAATGTAAAAAAGAACTGCAACAGTTACAGTAATAATTAAAGCTACCAATAACCGCATATATTTTTTCATATTTTAGATGTGTTATAACTTGAAATACTTCTGAGGATCTACAACCGTTCCCTTGTCCCAAACTTCAAAGTGTATATGAACTCCTGTTGCTTTCCCTGATGCACCCATATACATAATCCTTTCTGCTCTATCGACTTCTCTTGGATACTCGCCGAGATAGTATTCTGCATGACCATACCGTGTCTCAAAACGACTATTATGACTGATGTAGACTGTATTGCCGGCATACCATCCAATCGAGGCCTCTCCATCTTGAACTGCAACGATCTTGCAGCCGCCTGCTTTAGCAATATCCACACCACCATGAAATTTGTCTTCTCCCGTGAAGGGATCTTTCCTATATCCAAACAAACTCGAGACAAGATAGCCTTCACAGCTTGAATCAGAAACTGGACTAACAGCATTACTAAAAGCAAAAGGACTCTTAGGGATTTTAAGCGAGTTACTAAAGTGACTTTTTAAGCCTTCGTTCTTCATTGAGTCATTCTGGTTCAGCCCTCTATAATTGATTAGCGTTCCATTGGATTCAAAATCACCGAAGATAACCGTTTTCGCTTTTACATAATCCCCTATCTTAATATCATCATTCAGTTTAATTCTATATCTAAACCTTCCCTCAGGGTTATCGTTCCAAAGATTTGATATATTTGGAAGATCACTAGCTTCCTTAAACAATGATACCATTACATGTTCCGTTGGAAGAAACTTCTCATACCTCTCCGTATTTCTCAAATAAGATTTTCTGGAGTTGAAACATATTGGAGAAAAAACACAATCAGTTTGCATTTCCCATATCCATTGGTTCAGGTTCTCAATTCCCATAGCCTCCGCCATGCATTTCTTATCCGAATCATTCAGTAAAAAACCGGCATTGCAAATAGTCGTTGCTTCATTAAACGTATTGAACTCTTTTGTTATATTTGCTATAAGCTTGTGGCTTTTGGGGACAGCATACCCATACACACTTATTTCATTTGATCCTTCATTCACAGTTCTTGTCAATCTAGGTGAGGGAATCTTCAGATTAGAGATAAAGAATGATTTATCACTATTTATCTTTACATCAAAAGTTACCGGCGGAAGATCACTTCCCTTCTTATATCCCCATGGATTTTCATCACTTGTCCCTTCAACATCGCCTTTTCCAGCCTCAGGGGTTTTGAACCATCTCAGTATGCGTTTGGACCGATTTCTTGCTTCATCCTCAAGATAGAATTCATACTGGTAATATGTTTCATACTCCCATTCATGAGTCAGTTCAATTTCCCGAATACCAGAACCAAGTTTTGTAATGAAAATTGATCCTGAGAATAAGTATGTTCCAGGTTCCCCCTCAACCTTTACACAGATGTTTTCTCCACAATAATAAGGATCAGATACAGATTTAAATTCTGGAGCAATTGTATCTCTCAATATTTTTAGATTTCGAGTACTAGATTTATTTCCGGCCGAATCAGCTGAAACCAGTAAAAATGTATACCACCCGTCCTCCTTGCTCCCCGTTTTTTTCCCTAAAGATATCTTTGATAAGTAATATCCAATTTTATCCGCCTTACCCCTTATTGGTTCATTATTCAACGAATTTTGAACTATTATTACATCACTCAATCTTTCTGCTTCTAAAGATATCTGCACCTCGACCTTGTTCGTGACATATTCATCAGTATTTCTATATGGCCAGTAATCTTTCGCCTTAATAAGTTC
>JAQVGX010000033.1 GCA_028696515.1 Candidatus Dojkabacteria bacterium
GTAGCACTAGGAGCATAAGGAGCAGGAAATATAATATCCGAAAACCCATCAGAATTTAAATCTCCTAGCCTTATTGGATCTCCTATTTGATTCTCTGAATCACCCAGGTATGATGCAGCCGAATCTAATAGACTTGTATCCATTGCCCAGCCCGAACTTTTTCCTAAAATCAGATATATCTGTCCTGCATCCGTTTCACCCTCGTCGTTGAAATATGAACCTATCAGAAAATCATTGTAGCTATCTCCGTTAACATCTCCTCCGTTAGAAATCTCCACCCCTGACCTGTCTCCAGCAACTTCTCCATAGAATGATGCATCAGCGTCTGCCAAACTATAAGGAGAAACCCATCCACCATCTCTCCCAAATACCAGATAACTCTGACCTGATGTAATTCCATGCTCATTATTAAAATCCTGGCCAAAAGCCATATCGTTTATTCCGTCGCCATTTACATCTCCCAATCCAGCGACAAATAAACCTGAATTTTCTTCAGGAGTAAATATCACATCTGCATTTGAAATACTTACATTGTTCTGCCAGCTGTTCTCTTTCCCGAATACTAGATATGCCTTCGCATTACCACCTTCAGCGCCCAATATTATATCATCAAGTCCATCCCCATTTACGTCTCCTAAATTATCTACTGAATACCCCAATTCGATACCATTTGATTCTTCTCCAACAAATGACGCATCTGAGTTCGCCAAACTCATATTCATTGTCCAACCTGTTTCTTTCCCAAATATAATGTATACTTTACCCTCGTCTGTTAAAATATTGTCATATTTATATGCACCGATCAAAATGTCACCAAAGCCATCGCCATTTACATCACCTGCTGATGAAACCGAACTAAAGACGCCAGCCCAATCATCAGCATTCTCGCCAACAAACGATGCATCTGCCTCAGATAAATTAACATTATTTTCCCAGCCGGAAGCCTTGCCAAAAACAAGATATATTTTGCCTGAAAAATTTCCCGAAACAGCGCACCAGGCACTTACTAGGAAATCATAATAACTATCTCCATTTACGTCATTGATTATCTCAGCTCCTGCCCCTACACAATCTCCCGTATCCTCAGCAATATAGGATGCGTCTGAATTTGCAAGATCATATAAAAGGGTAAAATCCTCAATTGCCCTAATCCTTTGTGGCATCATTAGTAGCATTGATAGAGTGAACAACGTGATAAAAAAAGTAGATTTGTTTTTTGACATCGCAAACAAATAACAGTTAAATATACTATAACAGTAATATGTAACTAAGTCAAAATACAGTCTATATGTTTAAACAAGATGTGTGACAATTTTGTATTTACTGTTTTCATAATTCTCTGGTAAAATACAAAAGCTAATGGAATGCCGGGTCGTCCTCAAGGCGAGAATTGACGACTTCGAACGAAATGAGAGGAGTCAAAGCTCGACCTAGTCCCGCGAAGCCTTGGTGTAGCGGGATAATTTAGAAAGAAAGTGACCTCTTATGCTTAACAATTTAAAAGAATGCCGGGTCGTCTAATGCTCAATGAGACTTAGATTTTTCAAGTGCAGTACAGAAAAATCTATAGTCAAACTAGTCCGCCGAAGCATTGGCGTAGGCGGAGTAGGACAAAAAGGAAAGAACATTTAAATAAGGTATGATTAATATCAATTGCCGGGTCGTCTAATGGTAGGACGAGCGCCTCTGAAGCGCTTAATCTTGGTTCGAGTCCAAGCCCGGCAATTCGAGACCTCTTCTGAGCTCGATCGAAGTTGAAGCTCATTGCGAGCAATTTTAGAAAGAGAAGTTGAAATACTTCTGAAAATTAAAACTCTAAACAGGTTCGAGCCATCATTTTTCAAAAGCCTAAACGTATCCAACTCTTCCCCATAAGGCCTGACATTTTATATGAACAGCCCTTAGACACAACAGAAAATTTCTGTTATATTTTGAATGTGAAAATCACATATTTTACACTACACAAATTATTACTGACTGCCATATTTATCTTAGCTATCTCAATAGCAGCAAGTCTTGTATGGAAGGGAATTCTTTTTGCTGCTAGCGATAGCCCTGATCTAGTGACAGAGATGTCCGGTTTCAGTTGCGGACCAGACGGTGATTGCACTACAACTGACGACAACAGAACAGATAACGTCTATCCCACCGAAAAAATAAGATATAGCGTGGGGTATGACAATATCGGTACCGATAGCGCAGAAAACCCTATCGTAACGGGAAGCATCCCCGAGGGGACCTGCTACATTCTGGATTCGATCGAAGAAAACCAGCCCTCCGGGACAACACTCAGTTACTCCGATGATAACAGAGGGACATGGACATATACCCCTGTAGAAGGGGAATCGGGCTATGATTGTAACGTAACTGACTATCGCCTGGAATATAGCTACAACCTTGAAAGCTCTTACAAACAACATCTTGAGGATCAATCAAGTGAGTTTAAGGGAACATTTACAGACCTGGAAGTGTATGATTTGGCTGATGAAGATGTCCTACAACCTACACCAATAACTGAGTATTCTTCGACATCAGGTTTTGTTGATTCCTCTAACTGGATTTATGACCTTGCCTCTGCTGATATAAACAACGATGGGATTGATGATATCATAACTGCAGAAGGAGGATGCACAACAAGTGGTTGTTCTATGAACGACTCCATTCTTTACTCTGATGGCGATGAAACCTTCACGAGAAATATATACAATACATCAGGCTACAATTATGATGTAAACCTTGGAGACTTTGATAAGGACGGAAACCAGGATCTGATTTTAGCTGAGCACCAAACAGCAAATGAAAGAGTTCTATTCAATAACGGCGATGGAACATTTAGCCTTGTAAGTCTGACAAAATCAGGAATTTGGTCAAAAGAAGCAAGGGTAGCGGACTTTGATCAGGATGGGTTTGAGGATATTGCTATTGGCTCCAGCGCTAGTTTATATGTTTACTTCTCGAATGGTAATAGAACATTTACCGAACTTTCGTTAACCACCTTTACGTACGGAGTCGGGATAGGAGACTTTGATGACGACGGTTACCCCGACATAGCAGCACGAAAGGAAGGCTCTGCCGAGATATTTTTTAGCGATGGCATAGGCAGAACTTTTACAAAAACAACAATTATAGATGATTTTGGGCCAATTATAGGGACAGCTCATTATGACTCGAGGATTGGAGTCGGAGATATAAATGATGACGGATAATGATACTGTCTTAAATTCTGTCTTCTGTGGGAGTGAGGCAAGAACATTTACTAGCTATACTATTCCTGAGACAAACAAACTTTACTACAGGGCAAAGATGGCAGATCTAAATCTGGATGGATATGATGACATTCTATACGGAGGACTAAATTTAGAAATCTTTTATTCAAACGGAGATGGAACATTTTCGGTTTGGACTGATTCGGGTGTCGCAACTGAAATGGAAATAGCAAATATAAATGATGATGTTTATCCTGACCTGGTAGTCGCAAGACCAGTATATTCAGAATTCCCCCCAAATATCTATCTAGGAACTGGAGAAACATACCTTGAACCTTGGGATAATTCATACTCAAACAACAATCATTACTTCATTTCCACAGGAGATTATAATGCAGATGGTTATGATGACATAGTCTCCTGCCAGTATGCTGGTACCCAATACACTGTCTATTTTACACCTCATGGATACAAAATCCCAGCATACTATACACGGCTAATACAGCCCAATATGGACATTAACACCTGGGAAGTACTTTCAGCTGAGTTTACGAGTCCTCCGGAAGCAGAAGTTAGATACAGTATCATGGAATCAGATTGTACAACGCCTATTGGTAGTTTTAACAATCTGGAATTAGTCCATGATCCTATTGACATCTCAGGGATTTCGGAAACGTACAATGCCATCTGTGTCCAGTTTAGCTTCTCATCTACCGACCAGGACATAAGTGCCTACATAGACTCCTGGGAAGTAAGATTTCAAAGTGATGATATGTACAACTTTTACTTTGATGTTTATGTTCCCGAAAGTGTTTCTGGACCAAAAGTTACTGCCTCAAGTACCATAGAAACAGATTCCTCAGAATCACAATATAATAACAACTCATCAATATATAATCTGGACCTTTTCTCAACAGATCTGTCTATAGAAAAAACAGTAGATTTTCTAGCTGCTTATCCAGGAGATCCATTAACTTTTACTCTACATTTTGAAAATAACGGCAATCAGACAGCCCTAGATTGGTATATAGAAGACTTTCTCCCAGCCGAAGTTAGTGCCCCTATAGACATCACAGCTTCTAAAACCAACCTCGGAGCAGATATTGAGTGTACTTATCAAGAATCAACACACTCTGTACTATGCAGTAATACAGCCTCGGGAACAGAACTTTTTGATGATGAAACTTTGTATTCCATCACAAACAGATGGGGAGATGATCAACTTAGAATTCTCGATCAGAACGATTGGTCAACAACATCAAATGTTACTCTTGATGCGGATTGGTCGGAGGATACAGTTGAAGGAGGAACGGGTATGAGTATGGACCCTACTACCGGACTTATATGGGCAGTCATTTACTTATCAGAACTGCCATGGACTACTCCTGGGTATCTCGTGACTATAGATCCTGATACAGGCGTAGCAAGTCTCAGAGGATCCAGTAATCTTAGTGAGAGAATAGCATCTCTTGCTTTCGATGCTACCGGGACTTTATATGGTGTCACTGGTCCTGCAGCAGACACCCCCTACACACTTTACACTATCAACAAGACAACTAATGAGCTAACCGAATTCCTTACTCTACCTGGTAGGACCAACGAAAGCGGTGTAGCTATCGCATATAACAGAGATGATGGAAAACTTTACTATGCTTCCGGAAGACAGGCAGAAATAAACATCATCGATTTGGAAACAAAGACGATAAGCGATCTGATAACAGTTGACCCAATCCCAAGCAATAGTCCCCCTTCAGCTCTCATATACAAAGGAAATGGGACTTTCCTAGAAGAATCTTGGGGGAATATAATCGAACTAGAAATCACAGAAACAGGACCCTATAACTATAATTTCATCGATGTTTTAGCTGAGCATAATTCGAAGGGGTTGGTTTATCCTTGGATAAAGACCTTATCAGTAGGAGGGTCACTAGCGCCTGGAGAATCCGGGACAGTCGAAATAACAGTAACACTAGTAGAAGACATTCCTGACGATACAATTGTCATAAATAATGTTTCCATTGATTCCTACACACATGAATCAGTTACTTCAGATAATACAGATACTGCAAGCACTATCATAGGTGACTATTCAAATGTCTGGATCACGCTTACCGGTCAGAATACTGTAAAATATGGAAATCAATTAGCCTACGTAGTAAGTATTGGAAACAACGGTAGTATCACAGCAGAAGATGTGCAAATAACAGATACACTCAACGAAAGAGCGTCTTATTCATCAGCTATAAATATCTGGGGTAATTTAGATGTAGCCTGTGTTCAACAAGATGCCGAGACCCTTTGCTCCCCAGAAGGATCTCACATACAACCAGGAGAAGAAGGAATTTTTCTGATAATAACTAACACCGATGGGGACAGAGAAAGTTTTGAAGACAATCCATATCTGGGAAATACTATAGAGATAAAAACAAATTCACAGGAAGTCACACTTGCCGATAACACTGATGAGCTTACAGTTGAAGTAACAGATTATATTCTTCCACAAACCGGAAAATCTTTATTTCTACAACTTACTTTTGGGTTAACAATACTTCTAATCTCCTGCTTCAAGCAGACTAAAGGATTACAGATAAAACACAAATAATATAAATATAAAGAGTATTCAAAGTATTCCTCGATGTTGATTTATCAAATTAAAACAGGATTGGGTACGATAGGTATTGTCCTGACCTTTGTCGGTTATATTCCCTACATCAGGGATATAATCAAAGGTAAAACTAAACCTCATGCTTATAGCTGGTTTGTCTGGAGTTTGGCAACTTACATATCCTTTGCACTCCAAATCAGTGACAAGGCAGGTATTGGCTCAATCATAACAGTGTCAGCGGCAACTATCAGCTTTGTGATATTTATCCTCGGACTGAAAGTTGGAAAGAAATATATAACTAAATCGGACAAAATATTTCTCATTTCAGCACTGGTCGCTCTTGCTATTTGGATTTTTGCTAAACAGCCAGTTCTTTCGGCTATTCTGATATCTGCAACTGAGCTGCTTGGTTACATCCCTACGATTCGTAAATCCTGGAATAATCCATATACTGAAACCCTATCAACTTATCTTTCAAATACTTTCCGTCATACACTCGGTTTTATCTCGCTTACAAATTACTCTATCCTTACCTGGTCATATCCGGTTACCTGGGTGATTGCAAATGGAGTTTTCAGTGCTGTCTTGATAATTCGCAGGAAACAAACTCCAAAACCTATTAGGCAAAGGAGCTAAATGATTTTTATTCTGAGTTTTGTTAAAAACTTTATATCAATCAACTCTAGCTATTGATTTCCCTAAAAGTTTTGAGAGAAATGGTGTCATACAAATCATTAAAAAACAAATAGCTATTTTAATAACTTGCCGAACATTCTCTCCCGTATCTGCTAATTCACCCTGTCCTTTCTCTTCAACTATTACATCTATAGAGAAAGAAGACCAATCGCTTGAGGCCTCCTGGCTATCTTCACATCTGGTATAGATATCTAATAGCTGTGAACCAGTCTGAAAAGATGATGCAGGAAGCGTAATATCCCAATTAACCATTAAATTTTCTCCTATATCAATTTCATATTCTGGATCGCAGGCCAGCAGGTCATCTCCGAAAATTACATTTAACTCGGGAAGTATTGCTGCATCTGTAATTTCTAAATAGACATCGGAGGAATCTGGACTTCCATTCTTGTTCATATCAATATACAAGTAGACCTTTGTTATATCATTAGCTCCCTGTGGGTCAGAGCATATAGTTTGAAAATTTAGATTTATATCCTCATTATCACTTAATACTATCGGCTTACTGATAGATTCAACTTGCGGATTTCGATTGAGATACTCTTCAGGCTCTGTTACACTTACAGTCGGAACACTCAACGCTGATTGATCAAGTATTATATCATCCATATAAACAGTATTACTGGGGGAATACATGCGTGTCGTTATCCTGCTGATCCCATTCCCAGGCCAGTCATTTTCGCCACCTGTAACGTGTAATGTCCCATTTACCCAAAGATCAAATCTATCGGTCCCCGCATTGGTCCTAAATTCAAAGTTGTACCAATGATTAGCTTCGTAATCCATAATATAAGTTGCCAGATCTCCCCAATAACGTATCTCTCCATAATCACCAAAATGAAGCCTTATCCTATTGGATCCTATTGGATCGCCGAGGAAAATATCAATTGTTTTATCATTTGCTGTTGGATAAACTGAGAACTTCACAAGTGAATATGTTCTGGAGGTTGATATTGTAACTGATTCATTATTTATTGTAGCAGCTACATACTCAACAGAGTACTCTCCGCTTCTTTTAACCGTATTACTCTGATTAGTCGAGGTACTGGGGGGAACATGGGAATAACTAGAGAATCTATCTAAACCTGTTTCTATCCCATTAAAAGTTGCAAATGTATTGTCAGAGCTACTTAAAGTGGTTGCACCCTCATTACCATAATACAAATAAATACTTGTATCTCCCGTCGGGAGAGAGGGTACTTTGGTCCAGATATAAGTTGTAGATGTATTGCAACCTTCTTCTAGCCAGAATGACATCTCTATATCTGAACTATCAGTTATACGAATATCACTACAATCAGATTTCATCTTGTCTGCCAGAATCAACGATTGAGTATCAATATTTAACTTTACCGGGAAATTAGTAAGTGACGAGCCAGAGTTATTTATATCAATGCGTTGTCTGAAAGACCACCCTTCTTCAATCCAAGCATTAACTTTCTCCTTGGGAATCAACACAAAAAATATAAGAAGTAATAAAATTACTACTTTTATGTTATTACTAGCCACTATATTATTACTTATATGTTAATTATAGTTTGTATTAGAATTAAGCTCAAGAAAAATAACCTTAAACTGTATAATACAACTATTCAATTAGTAACAGATACCTGTCTTCCCCTTCTAACTTAATCTATTTTCAAACAATCGTTCACATGAAATACCCAAGTTTTAAGTTCCATCTCGAAAGCTTAAAAAGAAAGAAGTCACTTTCCAGTGTCCATTTCATGTCAAGATTCTGTTATGTTATGATCATATACTGCAAAACACTAAGATTAGTTATGTTGCCAAATGCCAGAATCAGCTGACCGTCAGACAATTTTACATCAATACAACCTTGCTGACCTAGCACCAGAATCCTGTAGGAATTGGAATGATTATCAAAGAGCTGCTTACAGAATTGCTCAAGAGGAGACAGTAAGAGCTTGCTCTAACGGAACAGCGGCTACTCTAAAAGAAGGACTTCTAAGAAGAGCCCAGCTAGCAGGAGAGTTCGCTCGAGGTGGGGCGTTAAGCCCTCAATGCGTACAAGCAGTTGAGACGCTTGTCGGAGAAAGAATGACCGCTGCAATTACCGAGAAGGCTCTGCTTGAAACGTCAGATTCTCCTCCAGATAATAATACTCTAATCAGAGCACAACTCAACGTCGAATACTGGCAAGTTTTCCAAAGCTATCTAAGAGCTGTCGGATTGTCACTGAAAATCTGATAACACATATTCCTCTTAGAGCAACACCGATATAATAGATTTTGCAATCATTATTCTCCTTTCCCAACTCTAACCTAATCATCATACCGGTCTCCCCACCATAACCAAAGTCCCTGTAAATACATAACTCAAATTTGAAAACATCACCCCCGATAGGATATAATATACTAGTTTTAATTCATTCACTTAAACCAATGGCAGGCAAAATATCAAATATCTAGTCAGAAACTTTGACAGAGGTTGGTATCTTTGCGTCATTTTACTTCCCTAAACACTCAATCATCTAGTTTCTGGCTAGTTGTATTTTTACGCATATATTATTTATCATTAACTAGATCGAATGAGTATTAAGAATAAGACTTTACTACAATTTCATAACCTAATTCTCGGGTATGACGGCCAACAAATCCTATCTCAAGTGTCAGGATCTATAATGCACGATGATAGAATTGGGCTGATAGGCATCAACGGCTGCGGAAAAAGCTCATTGCTCAAGATACTAGCTGGTATTCTGAAACCTGATGACGGCCAATTAACAACAGCTTGTAAGATTGAGTATGTCCCTCAATTAGATTTTGATCTTTTTCGTAGACATAGTCATCTATATGAGTTTATTGGCGGTAAGCTGGAAGAATGGTGGCTTGTACTAGCAGAATACGAAAAGCTGTTCAAAACAAGTCTTGATGAGAACCGGCTATTAGATACTCTTAGCGGTGGGGAGGCAGTGAAACTAAATATTGCAACGGCATTGTCAAAAGATCCAGATATCCTGCTTCTGGATGAACCGACAAATCACCTGGATCTAAGTTCGCTTGCTGAGCTTGAGAAAGTATTGCAGAATCTTGATATACCCTTTGTCATAGTTAGTCATAACATTGAATTCTTAAATGCTGTAGTAAATACAATATGGGAAATCGAAAAAGGAAAGCTGACTGTATACGGAGGTGATTATGATTTCTACAAAACAGAAAAGGACAAGTTAATTGAAGCGCAACGGGAACAACATGAAGTCACCCGCAAAAAGCTAGCGAAAGAGAAAAGAGCTTTGCATAGAACCACAGTCCGATACCAAAAGAAGGAAGCAAAACTAAGGAGGATGGGGAAAGAAGACGACAGAAGCTTGCCCAAAATAGTCAGGAATTCTGTTAAGCGAAAGATTCAGACCAACTTTGGTGGAACAAAAGTACAAAAGGAAAAATCAATAGAGGAACTAGCTGATAAGCTAATAAGTCTAAAAGCCGACAGAAGGAAGTTAGTTCATCTTGAACTGAATTCGCAGGAAAAACAAGGGCTGTTGTTTAGCTGTAGCAATTCTGAACTAACATTACCGAATGGCAAAACACTTCTACGTGATTTTGATATCGATGTTCATCATAGTGATAGAATAGCAATACTCGGAGATAATGGCTCAGGAAAAACGACCCTAGTCAAGCAACTTTCCTTCAAGAAAAAGAATTCCTTGTTGTCGAATATTAATTATGGCAATGAATACAAAACTCTATTTGTTGATCAGAAGTATGATTTGGTTGATCTGAGAATAAGTATTTTCGAGAATATAATTCGAAATAATCCTAACATAGGATATGAGGACACAAGAAAAGTTTTGGGAAATCTGAACTTCCCTTCAGATTTAGATGTTACTAAGAAAGCAAAAATCTTGAGCGGAGGAGAAACAGCCAGATTGGCATTTGCCATGGCGACAAGCTCAGATATTGATCTTTTAGTTCTCGATGAGCCAACAAACAATTTGGATATTGAAACGGTTGAGGTTATTGCAGATGCTATAAAAGAATTTACCGGTACATTGGTTGTTATATCTCATGACTTAAACTATTTGAAACAGATTTCCATTACAAAATTTCTTGATATCAATCGTAACAGGATAGTCCCTGCAATTAATTTATTATCAACAGACAATTGAGAATTCCTTTTATCGAAAACAATGCTTTCATAAATAATAAGGCTATAAATATTATCTGTCCGAAAAAAGGCAAGCTCAATGATCATTGCTTTCTTTTTCATAGGAATAGATGGCACTTTTTATCCTATCAAGGAATTCACGGAATAGGAGGGCAATCCATTACAAATAAAATCAGGCTAACCTATAGGCTTCAAGGACTTACACCCTATGCTAGAAAGTATGAGCTTTGGGCACCCTGCTCAGTGATCTTCAACAACAAGGTCTATGTTTATTTTGCCGTGCCTAAAATGAAATGGAAAAGTAACTGGAAGAATTTCGCACGATATGTTGAAAATGGAGGGTTATTTTCAATAGTACTTGCACAAGCACCGGCTATTAACATCTCTAAAATAAGAATAATAAGAGAACTTTTCAGCGAGGATGGCGGAGCGAGAGATCCATTCATCTTTTACGACAGACATAGAAAATTATGGATTATGCTGTATGCAAAGAGAATTTACGAAAATAAAAGGATGATAGAGAGTGGTATTGCGTATAGAGTTTCAAGTGACCTGATTTCCTGGTCAGATCGATTAGGATATGTTGTTCGCAACTTGTTTTATGACGATAAAATCAAAGATAGAGTTACTATTTCACTAGGAAATGGGGAATCGCCTCAACTAATTAAGCATATGGATTATTATTATCTGTTCGTTACTCACGTTGGTTACAGAAATTATCATAGAACTAAAGTCTGGGCTTCAAAAGATCCTCTGAATTTTTCTATTAAAAAAGATCATATCAACACTATTTATGCTCATGCTCCGGAAATAATTAAAGAAAAAGAAAATTGGTATATATCAAATTGCGGTGAGCATCATAAGGAATTTGGTGAAACAGGAAAAGGCTTAAGAGTTCCCGGTATAGAGATCGCAAGATTGTTATGGACATAAATTTGCTTTGGAAAATGAAAAGTCTCGGAGATAAAACAAAAATTTGAACTATCTTGTTTAACTCAAGATAACATCTTAATGTAAGAATATTCATAAAATATTGTTTTGTAAAGGTAAACTGAAATAATGTTTAAAAAACTACAAAATACAAATCAATTGAAATTGTATTACATTCTGGAGGCACTCCTTGCTATTTGTGGGACATTTACCCATACAACTTATTATATCTATCTTACAACAACCTTAGGACTGACAAATACTCAGGCGATGTTTCTCGATACAGTTCTTTTCGTTGGGATTTTTCTGTTCGAGTTGCCCACAGGAATATTCGGAGATAAATACGGTAGAAAGGCTAGCTTTATATTCGGCCGCATTTCTCTTGCTGTAAGTCTTTTGATCTACTTCCTTTCTCCCCATTACTTTGTTCTAGTTCTAGGTTCTATCGTCTTTGCGCTGGGAATGGCATTTGAATCTGGCGCCTTCGAAGCCTGGATAGTAGATCAAGTACATCCGGGCTCAAGACAGAAAATATTTGTCGTTCGTGATGTTATCAGGAAAATCAGTGTCATAACCATTCCAGCAATTTCAATTTTCATAGCTGAAAAAACCTCTTATGGTTTTCCTTACTTCATTTCATTTTTATTATCTGTATTTATAGTTCTATCGGGTTTACTATTTATGAAAGAGAATAAGTCATCTATTCATAAGGATATTTCAGAGCTGAAAGGGCTGGAGGCACTCAAAAAAATCGGTGTATCATCCATAAAAGAAGTGTGTGGTAACAAAATACTCAAGAAATTCTTTCTAAGCCTCATTTTCTCAGCATGTGGATTTATAGCAGTTAACAGCTTCAGCAGCAGATTGCTAGCAGATAATCTTGGATCCGCGAATGTGGGAATCATAACTTCCATTTCCAGTATATTCTCTATTCTTCTGATTTTGATTCTAAAAAAGAAAAAACTTCTTGAAAGACTATATCTCATCTGTGCATTGATTGGAGCTTTTTCACTTATTTCAATCGGCATATACAATGACCAAAATATGATTCTCCTACTAATGATAATACAAGTAGGCATGTTTGCTGTTTTTGAAATCCAAAGACAAAAAATGCTGAATGATAATATCCAATTTAATCGTGCTACTATTTTATCCGTTTTTTCGTTTGCAGGCTCTGCCAGCGGAATGATAGGAACTATCATTTTTGGGTACTTAGCCGATGTGATAAATATCAGATTTACTTTTAGTATCGCTGGAATATTCATGCTTCTCTCAATATTCCTTCTTCGAAGAAATATCAAAGCCTAAAGAAGGAGAACTGAAAACCCTAGCCCCATAGCAATTTGTATGGTATAATGATTTCATATAAATCTTAAGCCTTTTCTGATATGTTCAGGCGTTTAAATCCTATTGTTTTTATATCCTCATTTTCAATTTCGATATTTATTCTAGGGGCCATTGGCTTAGGAATATACCTGTTTCTAAATCCACAGCTCCCATCGGAATCCGATTCCAAAGATACAGACGCAGCCGATGAAAATTCCGAAGTTCTGGGAGAGGATACTGATATAGATATAGACGCAAACAATCAGGATTCTGCTAACAATTCAGATAGTACAGAAATAGATAAGTTTAAAGAAACCGAAGAACAAGAAAACATAACCACCGGAAACATCAATCCAGAAGACGATAACACACCACATCAGGCCCCAGATGATAACGACCAGGCTGCACCTTTGCCTCAAGCATCGAAAAAACCTGACTTGATGATCAGTTCCTGCAAAGCAGTTGTCAGAAGTGATGACAAGGTAAATTTCACCTTAACCGTAAAGAATAAAGGAACAGCTAGTGCTAGAGATTTCATTACTTATCTATATATTGACCCTAGTCCCGCTCCTCCTACAAGTCCTTCAACCTACACTTATAAGAATAATCATGGTCTCTTTATCAATTTGCTTCCAGGACAATCTTACACTTGGACTGTAAGCGGGATAAGTATTCCTTCCGGCAAACACAAGGCTTACTGTTGGGCCGACAGGTACAATTCTGTCGATGAACTAAAAGAAACGAATAACATAACTATAAGTAACTTCGAAGCTATTATAAAACCTGACCTGATAATTGAATCCTTTAATGTCAACGTTAACAATGATAAAACAGTCGATGTCACTTTAGTCGCAAAGAACATAGGCAACGCCTCTGCTACTAAGGGATTTTATATTTATTATTATATAGATCCAACCAACGCCCCACCACAGAACCCATACAACTATACCTATTATGACAGTGTAGGAATTTTCACAGACCTTGGTCCCGGAGCATCTTTCACATATTCTAAAAATGGAATTCCGATTTCCTCAGGAAATCATAGCATCTATTTTTGGGCAGACAGAAAAAACCAGGTAGATGAAAGCAACGAGAACAATAACATTGAAAATAGTACGTTTCTGGTTCCCAGCGAACTTCCCGATCTTACAGTTACTACATGCTATCCAAAAATAAATGATGATGCAACGGTTGATATAACATTGAGAATCACAAATATTGGTGTCGTGAAAACACGAAACATTTATACAGATTTTTACATTGATCCTCAGCCTGTACCCCCGAGCAATCCAACATCATATTCCGAACACTATGATAATGGACTTTTTACTGACCTGCTACCTGGAAGTTATTATTCCTGGACTAAGTACAATTTTGTATTAAGCCCTGGAGAACATACCGTTTACTGCTGGGTAGATAAACCGAAAACAATTCAAGAATCAAATGAAAATAACAATATCAAGTCTACTACCTTTACAGTCCCAAGTTCGAAAGCTTATCCGGCTTATGATCTGGAAAAATCAGTATTTTTTGCCATATCTCAAAACCTCATATGAGTAAAAGAGACTTCTAATCGTAAGCAGGAGAAAAGAATCACTCCCCTTCTTTACATTTACACTCTCAGGGATTACAGTTATAATTATGTGGCTTACTTTTTAAACTTTTCATCAGATGGACCTCCTAAAAAAGCAGGTATTCATCACAGGAGCTTCAGGAGGAATAGGATCTGCAATATTCAAAAATCTACTTAAAAAAGGAGCTTTCGTCTTTGTTCATCACAACAAGAACGCACTTCCCCTGTTATCTAAGAGAGAAAATTTTGCTCCGCTCAAAGCTGATCTATCCAAACAAAAAAATATTGACAAGCTGTTTGAAGAACTAGCGGCTCATACTAAAAAACTAGATGTTGTTATCAATACAATTGGCATAGAAGAATCAGACACAGATGATCCTTTTGACACTTCAAAGTGGAAAGAAACTTTCCAGGTAAACTTTTTCAGTATTGTCGAGATATGCAGAAAAGCATTACCATTACTCTCAGATGGTGGAGTAATTATAAACATTTACTCAATTATGGGCCGGCAGGAAATAGCTACATATCCAGAATTGACATGTTATGCTGCCGCCAAAGCCGCTCTGAATAAATTTACACTAAACTTAGGCTACAATTACGCTGACAAACTCAGAGCTGTAACTATCTCACCCGGTTATACTCTTACAAAAATGTGGGATGCGTTTAGCGAGAAAGAAAAGAAAGAATGTGTAAATCGAACTCCAATCAAGCGTTTTGTTAAGCCTGAAGAAGTTACAAGAGCTGTAGTAGATGTAATAGAAAACGAAGTAATCACTTGTCAGGATATTGTAGTTGATGGTGGACTTGGGATAAAAAGAGTTTACTAAAATCAAGGGCATCAAGACTATCTGACTGTTTCGCTTCTTAGCTGTTTGCTGTTTTGATATTTAACTACTTTACTAATTAACTTTATAACTAACTATGCTCCATAAATACAAAATCTTCATCTTTTCAGAGAATCCGGACAAGTTAGTCAAATTCTATAATGAGGTTCTAGGATTTAAGATAAAAAACACTCTCAAGCTTCCTAAAGATTATGGTTATAATGTTCTAGCTAACAACGATTATGAAATATGGATTGCTGAACATTCTGAAGTGAAAGGATGCAACAAAGACCCATATCGTCACATCATTACTTTCTATGTAGATGAACTTGATACCTGGTGGAATAAGGTCAAAGACAATAAAAACATCAAGATAGAACAAGAGCCTATAAATATGTCGGAATTCAACCCGAAAGAAACAAGAAGAGTTTTCACGATATTTGATCCCGAAGGAAACTGCTTGCAGTTTTTTGGGAAGTAAATGTTAGATTTAGAATAAATAGAGAGAAAAAACTATAGTCTTTGCAATAAAAAGGATTTTAGCAATATTGATATTATTCTGTTTCTAGCATTCACACCCTTTGGGTCGCTATCCTCAATACTTCCCAAATGTGATAAATTTGAGGGATATGTCTATGGCCACGATTTCCAGATCAGATCATGTGAATGTGTTGGAAGGAAAGTTACATACGAAAAACAAAATATTGATGGTCAGCCCTATTTTATATGTATAGGTATAATGAGAAATAGAGAGTGTGCTTTGATAGGTCAGGAGGGAACAACTAAACAATTTATATAGAAAATCATGAGTCCAGAAAGTTCTGAGATTCCACAAACAACTCACCATGTTATCATCATCCCAGGGCTAGGAGGAAGACTGGATAACGCAGTACTTGGTTTTGTAACTCGTAATTGGTCTAGGTTTGGGTTAACACCACACAT
>JAQVGX010000109.1 GCA_028696515.1 Candidatus Dojkabacteria bacterium
TACCAAATTTTTCTAATATTCACATTATAAAAAATATGTTAAACTAAACTAGGTATGCATAAAGCCCTGCTTTTCAAAAAACTCAAGGATGAACTCGTCCAATGTACTGCCTGTAATCATTACTGTAAAATAGCACCTGATAAATGCGGTATATGCGGAGTACGCCAAAACAAAAACGGCATACTCCACTCCCTTGTCTACGGACTCACATCAGGATCCGGGGTAGATAATATAGAGAAAAAGCCTTTGTTCCACTTCCTTCCGGGAAGTCCAGTCTTTTCTATCGGCACGATCGGCTGCAACTTTGGCTGCGACTTCTGCCAGAATGCCTGGATGTCACAGTGTTCAAAGGATAAATCAATACCAGTCCCGCCACTCTATGAATTATCGCCGGAAGAAATAGTAACTTCCTGTAAAGAAAAAAATATAAAGATCATAGCCTATACTTACAACGAGCCGTTTATCTTTATCGAATATGCATATAACACAGCTAAGTTGGCTAAAAAAGCCGGCATAAAAAACGTCTTCGTTTCGAATGGCTATGGGTCACCAGAAGCCATTGATCTGGTTGCACCATATCTAGATGCCATCAACATAGATCTCAAGTCGTTTAGTAACACATTTTACACAAAAATTTGTAAAGCAAAATTAGAACCAGTTTTGGAGAACATCAAGATATTGTACGAAAAGAATACATGGGTAGAGATAACCACCCTTATAATACCCAACAAAAACGATTCAACCCAAGAATTAGAACAGATTGCGCAATTTATTGTATCAGTTTCTCCGGCAATTCCGTGGCACGTTATCCGCTTTACTCCGACTTACAAAATGAGGCATATTCCTCCAACTCCAGATGCCAAAATCAAGGAAGCTTATAGGATAGGCAGAAGGGCAGGCTTAAAATATGTTTACGCAGGCAATATACACGATGAAGACAGACACAGCACCTACTGTCCGGAGTGCCGGGAGCTTTTGATAAAACGTGACTGGGGATATACAAGCATTGAGAAATTAAAGAATGGAAAATGTGGCAAATGCAGTGAAAAAATAGAAGGAGTATGGAAGTAGAATCTTAGAGCAGTAAGTAGTTATTTTTCAGCCAAAACTTCAGCATTGACAACTTTCTGCACTTAAAGGATAATTGTCTTTGTAATCTTAACCCAATCCCAAGCATGATGAATATTCGCCCGCCGGCATTTGCAGGCAGTTTCTACCCCGAAGACGAGGAAGAATTAAAAAAGTGCATTTTAAAACACATCCATGAAGCTAACCCAGAAGCAGTCCCAGGACAGATAAAGGCACTCATTTCACCACACGCAGGCTATGAGTACTCTGGACCGGTAGCTGCTTTCGGTTATAAGTTGCTGCATGAGGCCAAAAACCAATACACATCAGCCAATGTCCAAATTCTCGGTCCGTCACATAAAGTGATGTTTTCAAACATTGCCCTAACCAGCTACACTTTCTGGAGAACACCTCTTGGAATAGTTGCGCTCTCTCCCCTATCAAACAAGTTGAAGGAGGAATCTGATTTCAGCCTCGTAAATGAGGCTCATCTTTTTGAACACAGTATAGAAGTTCAACTCCCCTTTCTGCAAAGCGTTTTAGACGAATTCAAGATCACCCCTCTGGCAACAGGAAGAGTTAATGATCATAAAGAGGCAGCATACATTCTCAATGACAAGCTGGATGCTAATTCGTTGATAATAGCCAGCTCTGACCTGTCACACTATTTGCCCTATAGAAAGGCCCAGGAAACAGATAAGGAAACAATTGATAACATTCTGGCATTTGATTCATTTATCGAGCCGGAACAAGCTTGCGGTGTTGACGGGATTTTGATCCTAAACGAGATAGCAAAAATGAATAATTGGAAAGCAAAACTTCTAGATTACAGAAATTCTGGAGACACTTCAGGTGATAAGCAAAAAGTTGTAGGGTACGCTTCGATTGTGTATTATGAGGAATAAGCTTTTGAGCTTAGCGGCTTTTCAGCCAGTTAGCCCAATCAAGAATGAAAAAACAAATTCAGGTAGCACAGAAAGCAATAGTATTCAAAAAGAAAAACGGGCATATCTATATGCTTTTAGTAAAATATGACTCCTATAAATATAAGAGCACTTCAGGCGTATTGAGCCAAAGGTATGGCTGCCCAGGTGGAAGAATTGCCTTTGGAGAGGATCTGGATAACTCCCTAATACGTGAGTGCTTTGAAGAAACTGGAGTAACTATTCTACCGGGTGACCCGATAGGATTATCACGCTGGATTGTGAAAAAAGAAACGGAACTAAACGACATAATAGTTGTTTTCAGGGTATGTGCCCTCGTCAAAGAAAAAATGATAAAAAAGGTAAAAGATGAAGCTGATATAGAGAATTCTAAATGGGCTGACATAAATACTTTCGATTTTGACAATCTGATAACAAAAACGGAATTAAAGATAGTCAAAATGGCTCTTGCAATTATTACCAAGTCTCATTAAATCAACTGAGCTTAATCTGAATCATGACCCTAACCGGCAAAGACAAACAGTTTCTACTTAAACTTTCTAGAAAAGCACTTATACATATATTTGAAACTGGCAAAGAATTAACACAAAATAATTCGGACATTCCGGACAAGTATAAGGAAAAGAAGGCAACATTTGTTACTCTTACCAAGAATGGACAGCTCAGAGGATGTATAGGTAAACTTGTACCCCAATTAGAACTATACAGAGATATCATAACGAATACTTACTCCGCTGCGTTCAATGATCCAAGGTTTCCGCAGTTAACTGAGGAAGAGTTACTACAAATAAAAATTGAAATATCTATCCTTTCAGAACCAAAAGTTTATAACCGAACAACTCCTGAAGAATTGCTCAGATTTCTGTCAAAAGAAAAATCTGGTGTAATACTGGAAATGGGATTACATTCTGCTACTTTCCTACCCCAAGTCTGGAAAGAATTAGAAACTCCAAGGGAATTCTTATCCCAACTCTGCCTAAAAGCTTGCTTGCCACAGGATATGTGGAAGAATAATAGAGTGAGAATTTGTACCTATAAAGTAGAAAACTTCAGTGAGAAATGAATTTTATACCCTTTAATACCCCATGTACTTAGTGACCTGCTACCTTACTTCTTTCGCAAGTGAAATCTACGAATCTTTCAGATTTTTTGGCGCAAAGTAAGCCATCCCTGGGCTGAAGCCCAGGGCTTTAGCCCTCGCGTGTCATACTTGAACGTTGTTTCTTAATATATTGTCTCAACCTATATTCACTTAATTTTCCACTCGTCTCGGCAAAGTAGCCGTCTGACCAGAATTTCCCTCCCCACACAAATTCCTCCAATTCCGGGTACTCCTCCTGCATTTTCTTACTACTTCCTCCCTTTAGTATTCTTACCACCTCACTTAAACTCTCCCTTGGCCTTATCTGTATCATTATGTGTACATGCTCTCTCTTCACCTCTATCTCATGTATCCACCATTTGTTCACTTCACACGCTTCATACATCAATCTCCTTACTCCCGACGCCACTTTGCCTATCAGTACCCTCTTCCTATACTTTGGTATAAATACTAGATGATATGTCAACCTGTGTTTTGTATGTGCTCCTGTCCAATACTTGACTCCCATATTCAAGTATGCCACAGATAATGGAAATTTTGAAATCTTTCAAAATTTCCTGGGCTTCATCCCCGGGCTAAAGCCTCGGGGATCTCGCCAACTT
>JAQVGX010000110.1 GCA_028696515.1 Candidatus Dojkabacteria bacterium
AGTCTTACTATCTCTCGTTGAAGTCAATACTGTCAACGACACCGTTTCCATTGTTATATACGGTGATATGTACCTTATCACTATATATCTTTGCTACCATATAACCTAGCGAGGTTTGTCCGCTCAGGACGAAATAATTGATGCCGTTTGCAATCGAGTGCTGGTAGGAATGATAATGTCCAGTTATCACAAAGTCGACCCCATTATTTATCAAGTAAGAGGAGATTGTATCTGAAAAAGTAGGATGGTGAAACATGACACACGTTATACGCGATTGAGAAGCACTACTTTGTAAATCGCTTGCAAGCCAGCCCAGCTGGCTTGGACTGCCTGATGAAAATGCGCTGTCGAGTACTACTACATGAAGGTTGCCATAATTGACCGAATACCACTTTTCATTGTTTGGAAAAACAAAGTTGTCCAGCCAGAGCTGAGAAGGAGTACTGGAGTCTCCAATTTTTCTATCATTATTCCCAAGAGCTGCATAAAAATTTCTGCTTGATCTAAGAGTCGCAGTGACATTATTGAATCGGTTTAAACTGTCCTGTGTCCCGTCTTCCATGAGGTCACCTGCATGAAAGACCGGATTTGCTCCAGAACTGAGTATGTGATTTACGGTGTTTTGATGATAGACATCTTCTTGGTCAGTGTCGGACTGACTATCGGCATAAAAGGCTACAATCGCTGAGGGGACTTCCGGCGTCGGTGGGGTCGTGCTGGTTATAGTTGATGAATTAGTGGTGCTTGACTGCGTATCCTGTTGAGCTGAAGTAGTAAGGGTACTACTACTCAAAGAGCTCGTAGCAGTTATACTATCTTTACTTGCTTCTGTTCTGCTACCTGTATTCCTGGTGCTTTGCTGTTTTGAGATTGTGTTACTAGTTGAGCTACTGGACTGACCGGTAAGGGTATTGTAACCAAGTTCAGTATTTATCCCTGTGTATGTCTTTGAAGTACTATTGGAAATGTATAAGAAAATAGTAACAGCTATCAAGAGTATAAATGAAGCTGCTACTAAAACTATTGAGTATTTATTTAGCAGTTTCAAAAAAGTATTCTTTGCTTTAGGATGATTTTTCTTAAACTTTGAGGTTTTTTGAGACATATTTTCTTAACTTTGAATGATAATCATTATAATTGCTGTGTTGTATGTGTCAATGTATTGGTATGAAAATAAATTCATAAATGAGAGTTCTAGATTCCGTCTTTTATTCTTCACCTAAAAATTAAATCATACAATAGATGTGTAGTCCTTTGAAAAACTTACATTTGCTCCTTTTCTTACCAATTTATTACAGAATTAAAACTAAAATATTAATCTTGAAGATTATACTGAAATTGGTATTTAAATTATTAAAAACTACTACATTATGAAAACTCTAGATGAGGATATCAAGAAAATGGCAACTGATTCTTTGTATCAGGATACAAGAATTGACTCGTCAGAAATAAAATTGCTTGTTAATCAAGGAAAAGTCACGTTGACAGGGGAAGTCAATTCAGGTTTTCAGAAAAGATCTGCAGGCGAAGTTGTTTGTTTGATACCGGGCGTTATCGAGGTAAATAATATGATTTCTGTGAGAACAAAGTCATCAATAAATGACGAAGATCTTGAGAATAGGGTAAGAACTTCCTTGATACTAAATTCAAATATTGATATTACCGAATTAGAAGTAACCGCCAGGAATGGTGAAATTACACTGGAAGGGAAAGTTGATACTTACTGGAGAAAAGAGAGGGCAGAAAATATTGTAGAAGATGTTGAAGGTGTTAAGGGCGTAAAAAACAGGCTTGTTATGGTACATACGGACAAAATAACAGATGAAATAATAGGAGGGGAAATTATGAAGACTTTAAGAAGAGTACATGTTGTAAATCCTGATCATGTAAATGTGAATGTTAAAAATGGGAAGGTGATTTTCTCAGGGGAGGTTAGAAGCCTGATAGAAAGAAATTCTGCATATGAGGCTGCTCTTTATACAAATGGTGTAAATGAAATAAAAGATAATTTAAAAGTTATAACTGAGTGATGGCAGTAAATAAGGCGGATCTAAGTTCTGTTGAATCATCTCTTGAAGCAAAGCTAGGAGAGATAAGATCAGCTCTTGTTGATATAAAGGGGCTGATCAATAGAAACATACAGCAGGACAGCAAGATGAGGTCCGACATGGACAGTTTATCGAAAGCAAATACTATTCTAGCAAAGTTGAATGAGATTAGTTCGTCAATAGATGCCGCAAATGTAAGTCTCAGCCAGATACAGAGTTCGGTAGCTAGTTTGTCAGGCGATATATCAGCATTATCCTCGAGAATAAATTGATTTTAATGTATGTGGATTAGTAAATTACCTATTATTTCGAAGAAGAGAGAACATGAACAAACTAATAAAAGAACTTGTTTACCAAAAAGCAGATAAGAAGGAAATATTTATGTCCTTATACTTGCCGTATTCAAAAGAGCAACGGAACCAGTACGTAACAAAGCTGAAGTCCTTGATATATGAGGGATTTCGTAGAAGTTCTCTCTTTGAGAATAGTGAAAGTGTCCATGAAAGAATCTTCAACGAGATAAAGCCTTTACTATTAAAACAGGTAAATCTAAAAAAAGGGTTAGCTGTTTTTCTAAAGTTCGACACAAATAAACAGGAGAAGTTTGCAAAGAATAGAGAGAAGCTGGAATATTTGAAGGTTATTTTCCTGGATCGAAGGGTTAAAAAGCAAATTGTATTGTCAAGGATATTTGACTTGGCTCAGCTGTCTGATCAAGAGAATTTTGAAGGCGAAGCTTTGATTATCAGAATGGATAGAGAAGACTGCAGCGGATTTAAGTTGTCAAATAATAAATTACATAAACTGTTCGAGCTGGATTCTGACTATGAGGTTATCAAAGAAAAAGAATATATGGAGAAGTACTCTCCAATTGCTGATCAAAAAGAAAGCGGTTTATATAAGGGGACAGGTGAAAGCAATTTAGACAGGAGACGAGAAACCTATGTCCGATGGTTTACGGATAAGGTTGTCGGCTATATAAGTGACAAGATAAATCTTAAAAATTATAGTGCACTGATAGTTTTTCATTCGGAGAATGTACGCGAAAATGTCGATTTGTTTGATGATTTAAGGTCTTTTAATCACGATTTAGCTATTTTAAAAATTGCTAGAAATATTCAGGAGATAAGCGATTTGCGTGCAGAATCTATTGATAGTATGAAAAGAATCGTAAAGAATATCAAGAAGAAGCTTCTTGAGAAAGCCAGAGAACGAAACAATGATTTTGTGTCCGGCTTGAATGAGGTTACTAGAGCTGTGAGGCAGGAAAGGGTAAAAAGATTATTTATGAATAGTCTGAAATGCAAAAAAGGATATTTGTTAGAATCGTCTGGAAAAGTATTACCCTACAGCTATCCTGTAAGAGATTCTAAGCTGACTGAATGTGTAAATCCTTGGATAGTAAGAGAGGTTTTACACAAAGGTGGACAAGTAATAATTGCAGGCGATTCAGGGAATATGTGGCGTTCCGATCTAGCTTCAGAACTTAGGTATTAATTGTTTGAAACTAAAAAAATATGCAGATAAATATAGTGCCTAATGTGTGAATTAGATAAGAACTTTAAAAATAAGTAGAGAATCTATAGTATTAATGGACTTAAACTATTAATACTGCCCGAAATGGACAAAGAAACTCTACTTATTGAAATATATT
>JAQVGX010000034.1 GCA_028696515.1 Candidatus Dojkabacteria bacterium
GAGTTTTTAAAGATCCACATTTCGTACACTTTTTTATTCATAAATTTAAGGAAATTATGCTTTATACCACAATGACGGTACGAAATGCTACTTTTACCCACAAATTTTTTTAATTATGCCAACTTTAACTCTATCAGTATGGGATACCTTCATTTTGTTGATCAAAAGAACTCGGGAACCGACCAAACCAGGTTAATATGCTTAAACTAAATAGTTTTACATATCATGAATAAGTCTTTGAGCCGCGTCAAAATATCTATCACCATCTCCTCCAGGAATTTTCCGGGCCCTATTTAGAGCTTCTTCTGCACAAGCAATCATCCTTGGAGTCGGTGACCCCTGAAGCATAAAAGCCGCTAAGTTGAATAAAGCAGCTTTTAAAGGTGGAGTTGTGCCTAGTTCTACTGACCGCTGAATCAATAAATCAACCAATGACCAGACAGCAGAGCTCGCAGGTCTTAACTCGCTTCTTTGTCCAGATAGCTCTGACATTAGATTACGTACTTTGTAGAATTAATTAGTGTAACTAGATAATTTATTATAATATTTAATATTCCCAGTTTCAACAAACTCCATAAGCATCTTCTGGATCTTATCACCGATAGATGGAAGTTTCATTATCTCCCCGTTTTGTACTTCCTCTAGAAAAGCCTTTTCGATAACCCCATAGTTAAAGTCTTTTCTCCTGGTTCTGCCTTTTTTCGCTTCATAAGCCCATTTCTGTATAGAATGCCCGGCATAAGCATAGGCTTTTCGATTTATTCCTTGCTGTCGAAGATATTCACCCATATGAGAAAGCATCAGTGCTGATTCGTAATAATTAGGCAGGATATCCTTCAATAAATGCTGGGGAATTCTAACTTTCAGCTTGTACTCCCTAGATAGTTTATTGAATAGAGTGTAGAGATTCTTCGAATATTGCCAGACAGGAGAGCCATAATGATCTGCATTTGAATATAACTTAACAGTCGGTTCATAAAGCTTCGGAAATAATTTCTTTATGAATTCCAAATAAAACTGCTTCTGTCTTCCGATTTTCAATGTCATCCCGCCAGATAAAACAAAATCTACTTTGTGTTTGACACATTTTTCATATGTCTTCCTTATCTCTTCTTCCGAGTCAGATATGAACGGGATTGCAGGTATCAAATATACCCCTGTATTGATACCCATTTTTTGAGCTTTTGTGATAATTCTCCACCTCTGGCTTATTTCCGCTGTTCCTGGCTCAAATTTCTTCCGATTCTCATCATTATCAAACGCTATGCTGAATGAGATGATTGCTTTCTTCCGTTTGGATTTTGCAATTTGGGCTATAAGTTCAAGATCATCTTCGACAAAGGCAGATTTTGTAAGGATATGCAAAGAGAGCAGGGGATGATCTGCAATGGTTTCTATCGATCTTCTTGTCAGCCTATACTTCTTCTCAATCGGCTGATAAGCATCAGTTATACCGCTTCCTATAAATACATATCCTGGCTCTTTTACTAGTTTTATTTCTTTCTTTAACAATTCAATCGTATTCTTCTTCACATTTACGTCTTTCCCGAATTCTCCCTCGAAACCGTACTTCTCGTATCTACCATCACAGTACACACATGCATGCTGGCATCCATAATAAGGTGCTAGACCGTATGAGCCGCAAAACCAGTCGTCTATGTGTCTACGATTTCTTCTTAAAATGCTTTTAGCAGTTATTTCATTTGTCACAATTTTACAATTAAGATTATTTATTACCAGCTATCGAAGCAGATATAAACCGACTTCATTTCTCCTTATATTTTTTATAATTTCTAACGCCTCTCTGATTCGCCTGTCAACAGAAAACATATGATAATCCGCATAAGAATCAACGACCAAATGAACTGTACTTGAAAATCCTTGCCTGTTGATAATGTAACCTATACTTCTGCTTCCATTTCTATTCATCATATAGAACCAGCTTTGATTTGCGTCAGATATGACCATGTAAATTTCAGCCAGACATATCCTGCGAAGTTCTTCACTTGAAGTATAGATTTTGCCATAAGGAAGACTTTCAGCCTGAGTAAGGGATAGTAAATTCCCCGAAGACATGAACCCAAATCTTGTAGCTTTGCAAACTCTTCTAAATGAAAGCCATGTATCCTGATCGTTTCTTATTTCAAGCACAGTCATAGCACATTGGCCGTCTGGGAAGTATTCAAGTATGATTTCCGAGACGTGAGAAATCTCAAGCATGGTAGGTTGTAAATCCGTGATTTCTCCGGCCCGGAACCTGATTTGAGCGTTTAAAACCCGGATCAGGCCCTCTTTACAAACGGATTCGCTCTGTAGAATTCGTCTGGCCTGAAAACCTTCATAATATGCTACCTTAGTTTTTGGTATTTCATCTTGTTCCATCTTAATAACAACCAGATGTACAATTTTATCACACTATCGGTATATCTATAAAATGTGAGGTTTATTATTAATCGGAAAATAACATAACTTTAGGTTACAAATTCGATTGTTGGAACAATGGCAAAGTTCTACCGGAATTGTTCAAGAGGCTGGCGAAACAAAAATTAATCCCACTTATAAAGCTTAAGGGCAACAACAAACATCAAAAAACCCCAAATCACAAGACCAAGAAGCTCCGGGCCTGTATCAAACATAGACTTTCCCTGATTCATGATCAGCCTTAGCCCGTCTATCAGGAATGTAAGAGGGAAATAATCAGCTACTTTCTGAACTATGTTTGGCAAAGCCTCTTTAGGGAAGAATACACCCGAAAGAAACATCATCGGAAACTGTATAAGCATAATGATCGGTTGAACCTGATCAAATGTTTTGGCAAAACTTGATATCGCAAATCCAAAGCAGATGAAAACAATATTACCTATGAATGCAACGGCAAGCAACTCACCTAGATTACCAACTATCGTGAAGTAAAACTGTGCATTCTCCAAGGGTATATCTCTAAGAGTAGCTATAGCCCAGTTTGCAAATTTTGGGTAAGCAAAAAGAACGAGCACTTGTAATAAACCGACAAGTATTCTTGTCACGACATTTGAAAATAGAAAATCAGCTTTATTCAGTGGAGTAGCAAATAATCGCTTCAATATTCCCTTTTCTTTGTATGAAACAATTGTCCCAGCTACACCAAATAATCCTGCCTGCATGATTGTTAAACCGATCATACCAGGAAGTATAAAGTCCAGCTGTGTAAGTCTATTGACATTGACTTCTTCCTTTTGAACTTCAAACAAAGGTGCAACATCTGCTTTCTGGAGCGACATCTGAGTAAACTGCTGCTGAATAGCTAGTAATGCAAATTCTGCTGATTGCTTCGATGAAGTATTTATAAATGCATCAACTTCAACTTTTGTACTATTCTGAATATATTCGCTAACTATACAATCTAAATTTTTCTTAACGGTTATATCTCTATTGCAGGTTGTATTGATGCTATCTATGTTTGCTGGAAGCGACTTTGCATACTCATTGACATCTTCGTCTGAGGGAGTATCAAGAGTAAAGCGGAGGATCATATCTCTCTCGTCATCCTCAAGAGCATTTATTTGATCATCGTAAGAACCCTCAAAGATATCGAAATTCCCAGAATCTTTTATCTGATCAACAGTTGATCGGATATCTTCACCTGCGTCGTCAGCAACAACTATACCAAGCTTCAAGTTACCACCTCCTGAGAAATCCAGAATGCCGAAAATAGACATTGTGATAATAGGAACAAGGAGTGTGAACATAAGCGCTCTCTTGTCGCGTATATACATCTTTATCGACGCAATTGTAAGTTTTATACTTGTTTTACTTATCATTTCATCAAAATAATTCAAATTTTCATTACTATCAGCTGTTAGCTGTCTGCTGTTTTCTTCTATTTATCTCTTAGTTTTTTCCCAGTCAAGTCCAAAAACACATCTTCAAGATTCGCAGCCTTTTGTACCATTTCTTTTTTGAAACCTTTTTTGAGCAGATCATCAATCAACTTATCAGGAGTATCAAGTTTAAGAATTTTACCATTATCCATAATAGCAATCCTGTCACATAAAAGTTCTGCCTCTTCCATATAATGGGTTGTCAGAATAATAGTCTTTCCCTCATCGCGCAGTTCCCTTATAAAATCCCACATCAGTCGTCTTGCCTGTGGATCCAGTCCAGTTGTTGGTTCGTCTAGAAAAAGTATCTTGGGATTACTCACTAAGGTGAGTAGTATAGAAAGCCTTTGCTTCTGCCCTCCTGAGAGCTGTTTTATCATAGATTTCGACTTGGATTCAAGTTCCACTCTTTTCAAAAGTGCATCTGGATCAACCTTATTGTCATAAAACTCAGCAAATAAAACAATAAGTTCTCTCAGGTTCAAGTGATCAAAATAGTCAGCTTCCTGAAGCTGTATACCCAATATCCGCTTCGCTCTTTCAGGATACTCATCTATATCAATGTTATCTATCTCTATGTCACCCGAATCGATCTTTCTGATCCCTTCCATCATCTCAACAGTCGTTGTCTTCCCTGCACCATTTGGGCCTAGGATACCAAATATCTCGTTTTCATAGACCTCAAAAGATACCCCCTTTACTGCTTGAAATCCTTCATAAGTCTTTTTTAGTTTATTGACTTTTATTATTACGTTTTTTGTGTTCATTCTCGAATAAGCCTTGTTACAATAGCACAGATAAGTAAATGCGTCAACTCAGTTTTTATCATAACTGCTTCATTATCAACTAGCCTTCGGTACTGAGCGGATACTTTATTGCAAACCTATTTACGTTATAGAAAAAGATATCCTCATCCAGTCTAACATGTCTTGATTTCAATATTGCAGCAAACATTTGAGGAAACCAAAACTGTCCTTGCCTTGCCCAATCATATATAGACCGACCGGTTAATTTTCTTATTGCTACAGCATCAAATTCTTCCAGCCCAATAGGAGAAACACATCTTATCGGGCGAATTGCTAATAAGCGGATCCCATATCGAGAGTAATCTTTGAATTTTAGAACTATTCCCAATTTACCCGGAAAAGTGCGTCCTTTTTGATGATCAAACATCAGCTTAAGTTGATCCGCGTCTGATAAATCACAACAGATAAATCCAGTTAGTGGTCCGTCTGTTATAAAAATTGTTCTTTCTCCAATAATTGGCTTGTCCTTGACTACTCCGTTGGCAATCAAGACTTGTCGGGAATCCGGTGTCATAACAGAAAACCATTTGATAGCACAATCACCTTCTCTTAGAAAAAAAGAGGCCCATCGCCGATCAGCCTCTCCGCAAGCAGGACTTAGGAGAAGTTGTTCATTTGAAACTAAGGCTGGTTCAGTTAGTACTTCCATAACAATAAACCCTATAATAATATTATATCATAATTTATTGTAAAATGTTTTACAATATTGTATCATTCGCGTATCAAAGGATATTCATTCAAAATATCTGCGGAATTAGTTTAGTGGTAAAACATCACCTTCCCAAGGTGGCGTCACGGGTTCAATTCCCGTATTCCGCTTATGAATATTTTTCTGTCCTAGCCGTATTTAACGGCAAGGAGGGGCTCTCAATTTTAGCTTATGCAGTGGATGAAATCTCTTAACTTTTGAAAATGATCTTTGAAAATCGACTAATTCAGCTTATCGATCAGAACCTTGATTTCGTTGAAATGTTTATCTATCAAATCTTTGCTTCTGAATGCTCTGGAGAATTCAGCTAATTCCTGTATGGCATTCATAAGACCATCTTTTGTTGGATTATCAAAATCTGCTTCTGCTTCTTTGAAAGCTTTTCTGACAACACTTTCACAATATGCTCTTGTTGTTTTTTCATCTCCAGGGAAGTCAGTATCTACGCAGTGAGCTTGGTAAAAACATTCCAGAATTGCCTTAAGCACAATTTTAGGAGTCAGCTTTGTATCAGGATCCACACCATATATTTTATCAGCCATAGGATATCTTTTTCAAAGATTATTTATAACTTTATAACAAATAATTCCAACTTTTACAAAATTTAAGCAAAATGGCAAATTATCTGCCGAGATAGCTCAACGGTAGAGCAACGGTATCGTAAACCGTAGGCTATGGGTTCAAATCCCATTCTCGGCTCCAGGTCGGTATTTATGTAAAGGATAGGTCGTGAGTTCAAATCTCACAATCTGCTCAGATTATATTTATTACTTTTTTCTTATGTCTGAACCAACATACAAAATTACAAACAATATTCTTAACTATATAGTAAAATTTGAGATTGAAAAGAAGGGGATAGAAGACAAACAGTTTCCAGAAGATATCATTCAAAAGGCAAGGCTGAACGCAAACGCAGATGATATTTTTCATCTTGCAAATATGCTCGAACTCAATCTCAGCGTCAAAACAGCTAGAAAAATAGCTTCAGGCAAAACCCTAAGCATAGAAAATTACAAGGGCCAATATCTTACCAATTTCAGAAATGCCGTAGAATATATAATGGCGACTCAATCATCGTATTATCCTATACAGGCAAATATACTTCTCCACCTTAATAAAGTACTTATAACTGGAATTGCTGATGAGTGGGATTCAAAATTTAGAACTGGTGGCGAGCAGATAAACAGTCAGGATGATAACTGGATTCAGTTCTTGGATACAAGCATTCCATCTATTGAAGTGCAGGCTCAGGCCCTAAAGACCATTGAATGGTACGCCAGCAAACAGAAACAGATTCATCCACTGATAACTATTCCCATAGTTCTCTATCGCCTGATACGTATATTTCCATTCATTTTTGGCAATAAAATAACGCTATTCGCTGTATGCAAATATTTGTTCTTTAAAGGCGGGATATATCTTGATGGACTTGTACCTTTAGTAAAAAATTTTTCCCTTCATGAGAGCGAGTTTTTTGATACCTGGAGAGCTGCAATATCTTCAAATGATGATGTGACTTCCTGGATTGAGGTTTTCACTAGAACTTTTTCCACTGAGACAAGAACGACAGGGGAGAGTATAGATAAACTGATCATAGAACATAAAGATCATAACAAACAGCCATTCCTGGAATTGAACAAAAGACAGCTGAAGATACTCCGTTATCTTCAGAACATACCAGTTATACAAAGAGAAGAATACGTAGAAATTTTGGATGTTTCTACTATGACAGCTTACAGGGATCTTACTCAATTAGTCAAGAAAGGCCTGTTAAGAGTGGAGGGTCATGGGAGAGGAACCAAGTACATGCTGGCTACAAGATAGATAAGAATCAAAGAGATTTTATATATAGAATAAATAAAAGGATAAGAATCAGCAACACCATTAAGATTCTGGCAACTTTAACTCCAAATTGCCTGGACCCAGTGCTATAGGCCACAAAGCTTTTTGTTAGTTGATTTGATGCTAACGCTAAAAGTATTGCACAGATAGCGTCTGTAGCACTTATATCTCCTCCAACTGAAAGGCTGCTGACAGTCAAGATAACAGGGTCAATGTCAAAAAAGCCAGTGATTATGGATGTTATGATGATTCCAGACTTTCCAAGGTTTAATGCAAATGATAACTTCGATACAAAAGTAAGCAATAAATACAAAAAACCTAGGATCAAAGCAGGTTTTAGTTTTAGAGGGCTTTCAAGTCGGATTTGTGCACCTTTCCCGCTATCGTCACGTGAATAAATCAAAAAAAACATAAGACCAGTTAAAACAATAAATATCACAGGAAGAATTATCATGTATAGATCACTATTTATTGCTACACTTATTACTCCAATTCTTATGAAAGAAACAACAGTTGCTAGTATTGTTGCAGTTATCAGAGGGCGTTGATTTACCAATCTATTTCCCACTTTTGACTTACTATGCACAGCCATACTTTGAGTTACTGCAGTACTTGATACTATACCCCCATGAGCACCTATCATATTTGTCCCCTGTTTGGAACCCATAAACTTTACTAGGAAATAACCGATGAAGCTTATCGCACAAACAAATACAACAAGAAGCCATGCTTCTCTAGGATATATATAGTTCAACTCGACAAAAGGCTCTTTGAACAGTGACAACTCTATTTTTTCAGGGAGTAAAGGAAGTATTACAAAGGCTATCAAAGCAAATTTTAAAGTGTCGTTCCATTCAACAACTTTTGCACCTTCAACAAATTTATGGAGAACATTTTTGAAAGATAAAAGAATGGTTATCAACACACCAAAAACTAAAGCATAATTCTTATATTGATCGAACATAACAAGAAATCCAAGAAGAAAGGTGATAAAAGCAGAGATTTCAGTTGTAATCCCCATGTACCCTTTAGAAGCAGAGACGATATAAGAGCTTATGACAAGTACCACAATCGAACCAAAAACTAGTGGGAGAATAAACGAGAAGTTGAACTCTTGAAGGATAAATGCACTTAGACCTCCAAGAAATGAAATCAAAGTATACGTCCTCACTCCTGCAAATCCTCCGGACTTCTGATCCCGCTGCCTTTCCATACCTATCAAGGCCCCCAAAGCAAGTGCAGTTAAAAAATTGATAATGATTCCAAAATCCATAGGCAGTTATGAAAATAATTGTATATAGAATTATTATCTGCAAAATTTAACAACCTGTCAAATTCTCTTTATGCAGATCTGTTGATCTACTTCAATCTACCTCTTAAAAGATCCCTTCTTGATATCGTTCTGGAATCTGAGTTCACTTGTTCAGGATATTTATAAATTGGAGCATGTGAGAGATCAACTGGAGTTAGCCCTAGCATATTATTGACTAATGCAGAGGCATAGAGCTCAGGATCGATAGACCGAAAGGCCAAGTGCTGACCAAAAGCCCCAAGCGAAACACCGACTCTTCTATGAAACAAGTTTGCTTTGTTGCCCCATTCAGGATGATCTTTGATCAATTGTTCATACTGGGCCAGCTGCGCATGATGCAGAATAGGATCACGCGAGTTATGGGTAAGAACAACTCTTTTGGTCTGCCTGGTGAATATTTCAGGAAACCATCTTATCGGAACAATTGACGATATATCATATCCAAGTTCCAATAACATCTCTGCCATCTTTTTATCGATATTCACAGCTCCAGTAAACCGACAATAGCCTGATTTCAGTCCCTCCGCCATATCAGCGATAACACTATCTAGGAAAAGTGTTGAGACAGAGTATTCCTTCGCTACAGCAATTGAAACGGCTGTACCGAGAGATGAACCATGCAGATGCAATCTTTCGGGTGGAATGTTTAGAACTTCAAGAATATATCTTACCACAAGAAGCCCATCCTGAATCTCGTTTGGTCCGTATGAAAGGGATTGTTTGAGGTATCCTGTATTTGGATCTCTTTCGGTTGATGTCATAGGATGGCCTCTATATGAAAGCATTATGACATTGAAACCTTGGGCAACGACTTTGTTCACGATCGGGATCATACTTTGCTTGTTTGCCCAAATATAGCCGTCAACAGAACATCCCTGGAAAATAACAAGCGTATCATTATCCTTCCAAGCTCCCGGATGAAAGAGATAACCCTCTACAGAATACTCCGCGCCCACAGGTCTCATGCTCAAAGCCTCATATCCAAGATGAGGATCAATGCCGATTGTATGAGGATGCTCGACAGTTCTAATTTTCGAGTATAGCAAATTTTCACGAAGATACTGTTCGACCAATGGCTCAACTAGCCGGGGAAGTATCAAATATTCATAAGTGGCCAAACCTGCAGCAGCCGCCAGTACTACCATAAAGGCACGTCTGCTGATACGAGACCTAAACCTCTCACTGGGCTCATTTTGATCCTTTTCTGCCATTTATTTTTTCTCTTTTCCTTTATCCCCCTCGTCAACTATTTCTCCTTCCTCTGCATCCTTTTCATCTTTATCATCTTTTTTATCATCATCTTGAGACTTGCGTTCCGCTGCGTCTGCCTTTTTTTCCTGTGACGCTTCATCTTGTTGAGCTTGTTTATAGGCCTGTGCTCCAATTTCCTGAACCTTCTGACTGACCTCTTCCGTCTTTTTCTTGACAGCTTCGATGTCAAAGTCATCTTTAGTGATAAGCTCTTTCAATTCATTGTTGATTTTTTCAATTTCTTCCTTTTTGGCCTTATCCAACTTGTCCCCAAGATCTTTGATGGTTTTATCTACTTGGAATGTGAGTGAATCAGCATTATTTTTTGCCTCGGCTCTTTCTTTCTTCATCTTGTCTTCACCTTCGTGTTTTTTGGCTTCATCGACCATCTTTTCTATCTCATCATCCGAGAGTGCAGTTGAAGCTGTGATAGTAATACCCTGTTCCTTGCCAGTAGCCTTATCCTTAGCTTTTACATTCAAAATTCCATTTGCATCAAGTTTAAATGTTACTTCAATCTGAGGTACCCCACGAGGTGCAGGAGGGATACCATCAAGTAAGAATTTCCCTAATGTTTTATTCCCGTCAACCATTGGTCTTTCACCCTGCACGATATGAATTTCAACAGCCGGCTGATTATCTGCAGCTGTTGAATAAATCTGAGTTTTCTCTGTTGGAATAGTAGTATTTCTTGGGATCATAGGAGTGGCTACCTGACCCATTGTTTCAATGCTTAACGTAAGAGGTGTAACATCGAGAAGAGTGATATCTTTAACATCACCCTGCAATACACCTGCTTGCACAGCCGCTCCGATACCTACAACCTCATCTGGATTGACTCCTTTATGAGGATCCCTTTTAAATAATTCCTTAACAGTTTTTTGAACAAGCGGCATCCTTGTCATTCCACCAACAAGCAGGATCTCGTCAATATCCTCTACGCTCAAACCTGCATCTTTCAGGGCTGCCTCACAGGGTGCAATTGTCTTATCTACAAGCTCTTTTACCAGTTTCTCGAGATCAGACCTGGTCATCTTCATGTTCAAGTGCTTTGGTCCGCTCTTATCAGCTGTTAAATACGGCAGGTTGATTGTAGTCTCTTCACTCGAGGACAGCTCAACTTTAGCCTTTTCAGCTGCTTCAATTACTCTCTGTAATGCTACCGGGTCATCCTTGAAGTCCATCCCATGCTCCTTCATAAACTTTTCAGCTAGCCAGTTTACTATTGCCTGGTCAAAATCATCACCGCCAAGATGAGTGTCACCATTAGTGCTTTTAACTTCAAATACTCCATCCCCAACCTCTAGAATGGAAATGTCAAAAGTACCTCCTCCTAGATCATATACAGCTATTTTTTTATCTTCTTTTTTCTCAAGTCCATACGCAAGAGCCGCAGCTGTTGGTTCGTTAACGATTCTGCTCACGTTGAATCCTGCTATCTTTCCTGCATTCTTGGTGGCCTGCCGCTGTGAATCATCAAAATAAGCAGGAACTGTTATAACCGCTTCTGTAACAGTTTCACCAAGGTATTCTTCTGCATCTGACTTGAGTTTGGCTAATACTTTAGCGGAGATAACTTCTGGCGGGACCCATTTATCACCCAATTTTATCTCAACACCGTCTTTTGAAGATTTTTGTATTTTGAAGGGAAGAATATTGACGTCCTTCTGAACCTCTGCGTCTTCCCATCTTCTCCCAATCAACCTTTTAACAGAATAAACTGTATTCTCAGGATTTGTAACCATCTGGTTTTTAGCTGGAGTACCAACTATCTCTTCTCCATTTGCATCTAGTGCTACTACCGAAGGAGTAAGGCGGGAACCCTGGACGTTTGGTATTACCTTAGGCTGTCCTCCCTCCATAACAGCCATACACGAATTTGTAGTTCCAAGATCGATTCCTAATATTCTTGACATTTTATTAGTAAGTAATAATTAAGATCTGAAAGAAATCCTCCCTTATGGGAAGAGTCTATTTACTTTTTTTAAGTTTATTAACTTCATTGTCTAAGAGTTTTTTCCTCCACCCGGCAAAAAAATCACTAAAAATTACTGACAACGAATGACCAAAAATGACAACTCCCCAAGCAAACAGCGGGATATAAGCCCAATCTCCTTCCTTAGTGACCAAATAGTCAAATGAAAGAAGTACTCCGTTTACAGTCGTGAATATAAAGAAGTGTTTTAAAAGATTGAATCTTCTAGACACATTGTCATTTGCTTCTTGTTCAATTGAATTTTTGGTACTTGCCATAGTTCGTTAAATTACTAATTCTTTTTAGAAACAATTACTTTTAGGGGTCTTACTACTTGCCCATTATCTTTCATCCTGTATCCTGTTTGGACAACTTCACGTATCGTATTATCTTCATCATCATTTTCGACAGCAACAACCCCAACAGCTTCACATACATTTGGATCGAACTTGTTTCCGACATCACTAGAAATAGGCTCTAACCCATTAGTATCAATAATTTTCTGAAGTTTTTCTCTAACCATTCGAAGACCAACCTGTTCGCCCTCATCAACTTTCAAGTTTTTTAGGGCACGATCAAAATCATCCAAACAGTCAAGAACCTCAGCCAATATAGAAGCATTTGCGATACCCATAAACCTGGACTTTTCGTCTTCCGTTCTTTTTTGCAGATTTTGATAGTCAGCGAGTGCTCTAAGTCTTTTCTCCTTTTCACTTTCTAACTGTGCCAGCAACTCCTTTACATCTGAACTTTCCGGATGGTCGTCTTCTGATCTTTCATTTTTCTGATCACCTGATATTGTAGAATAATCCTCTAGACCAAGACGATTATTTCTGATTTCGACTTCGACATCACCTGCTTGGAATTTGATCAGACGATCCTTGCCAATCTGAATGGCATCACCGAACTTTATGTTTTTCTCCTTCAAATATTCAAGATATGTATCAAAATCATCTATAACTACAAAAGCTATATGATCGAAGCCCCTTTCCTTTACAGTTCTTTTCGGCTTGGGTTCACTGATATCGATCTTATCGATAGTAACTCCTTTTGAATCAAAAGGTTTAACAAGATTTGCTACAGTTATTCTCCTGCCAGCGTGCGGTAATTCTACTATCGGTTCTATATCAGCTTTTATATTTTTTAATATATTCTCATAGTCTTCGCTGGACTTTGCCTGAACACATATATGATCAAAAGATATTCTATCTAGTGTGATCGAATTCTTTACTGAATCAACAGCTTTATCTGCATACTTTTTTAGTCCCTTTAGAATATCCGGCATAGTATTTTGTACTTAAATAATTTTAGATTATCAGAATGAGCGTTTTAATCCCAACCTGCGACCGAATTCTCGATGAATTCAGAAAGAGTACGAACAGTAGGAATAATTCTCTCATACCTCATTCTTCTTGGACCTATTACACCTATATAACCCGTCGTACCTCTATAATAATTGAATGGGGAGAATACAACACTACATCCGGACAATGACTCTATACCTATCTCATCCCCAATAAGTGTCTTCAGCCGTGAGTCATTTCTATATAGTGCGAATAACTTTGAGAGCAATGACTCACTCTCGATTACATTTAATGCATTTTGCAAAAGGTCAAGATCTTCAAATTCAGGATTTTGCAGCATATAGCCGATACCGGCTACAAATATCATATCATCAACAAGTGCAACAGATACTTGCCCGACTAGGTCTGAAAGAGCCTTTACAGCTTCACGGATAAACAACGCTCTATTAAATCGCTTTTGAAAAAGTCTTTCCTTCAGTTTAGTACTCTCAAGTGAATCGGGTTCTTCTTCCTTAAGCATTTCATCAATAAAATACCTAATCCCAACAGAGGTAGGCATCCTTCCGGAGGAGGAGTGTTCTTTCAACAAAAATCCTTGTTTTACCAAAGAAGCCATCTCTGCTCTTAGTGTTGCCGGACTGACACCCATGTCATATTTATCAGCTAGTGTAAGAGATCCAACTGCCTCAGCAGTTTCCATAAACTCACTTATTATTGCTTCAAGTATTCTTTTCTGTCTTTCGGATATGGGCATTTTATTAACAAAAAATATTAGCAGTAAAAAAAACTAGCACTCTAAATAATCAAGTGCTAGTTTATCAGTAACAAAAACCTATGTCAATAGTTATTGTTATTTGTCAGTTGGAGGCGGAGGATTATAGATTATCTTTATTTTATCCCTATCGTCATCCTTCTGATCACCATTGGTAACAAGGACATAATTATCTGTAGTGATATTGCCCTTATAAACTGCTTTAAACTTCAGTACAAGCAGATACCTTTCACCAACATCCAAGTTCCCTAAATGCTCAGACAAATCATCAACGACTATATCCCCGTTTGTATCAATATAAGCAGCGTCATTTACTTTACCCGCTCCTTTTTGAACTGTCATCCAGTTCCCGCTTGAGTCTTTTTTCTGCCTTACCGCCTTAGAAAACTGAAGATACTCTAGATGACTGTGATTGTAGCTGTCTACAAATTTGATAGGAAATACCTGGCCCAGTACAGTATCTCCTGTATTAGTAACAGTTATGTTGAACTTTACATCTTCCCCCCACACATAGGTATCCGGTTGACCATTATCCTCTTTTTGATCTATTTTTTTGACTTCAAAGTCTGACTCTTCAGGGACAACCTCTACATAAGCGTATGCCATATCATTACACTCTGGCTCCGGGTAGAATGTGGATCTGTCTTTTGTGTAAGTTTTGACTGTCAAGAGGTACGTTCCAACTAGTGCGGCATCGACAAGTTTCCCGTTACACCCCTTTATATCGCCATTGCAGTCAACTACAGTACTTCCTGACGGGTCCGACAAAGTTAGATTCGTATCTACTGCAAAATTGCCAGTATCATTATGGAAACTAGCAATTCTAAATTTGTCTCCTTCTTCAAGAGTTACAGAACTAGCCCAGGCTCCATTCATCCCCTCTGCTACTCTTGCTTGAGTACTGTTATAAGGACATTCATCACCTGGTATAACATTGACAGTTACTGTCGCAGTATCGTTGCATGCAGCCTCCGGATAAAAACCCCCGCTTTCGTTATAAGTTCTAACAGTCAATGTATATGTTCCAATCTTTGAATCATTCAATTGCCAGCCATGGCAACCCTGCTTATTTGTATCACAACTAAAAGAAAAATTATCAGGGCCAGTCAGATCGAGTCTGGTATCGCTTGCAGATTCCAATGCACCTCCGACAGTATGGAAACTGCCAATTTGGAAGTCTTCCCCTTCAGAAATAGTTAAATCCTTCATCCAATTCCCGCTTGGAGTTTTAACTTGAGCTGAGGTCTCGGGATAAGGACATCCTCCAAAGGATCTGCTACAAGTTATATCACCGAAAAGATATCCCTTCCAAACAACGAAATCTTTAACAGAGTAGTTATTGGGGCCAGAAGCACATACAGAATCAAGCTGTATCATAAAGCAATCTCTTCGAATATTTGTTTTAGGATCTATCCCATTGTTAAAATATGTATCATATGCAATTGTTTCGAAACAACAGTCTGTATGTTCTTCATTTCTACACTCATAATCGTTATGCTCTTGACCCTTTAAACAAAGACTTGCTTGAACATAACATCCTTTCTGACATTCGCTATGCCCGGCTGTTGTAGGCGCAAAAGCATGGCACCCTCTATCATGACAAAAATCGCAGTTTGGAACAGCTGTGTCACATTCTCTGGTCTGCCAAACAGATTCGGGTGGATTTCCTGGCTGTGCACCGCAAACATGTATAATATCTCCCCAATTGCCGTATTTATAAGCATCTGCATCACCTACAAGATTACGATAAAAGGGACTGTTTACTAGGACTACTACTATGATACCCAGTCCAAGAGTTACGACAGAATAAATATTTAGTGATTTTTTTAGAAAATCAGGTAATTTTACTCCTGTTCTCATGTTTTTTTGGAAAATGAACTTATGTAATATTATTATATCAAAATACGGTTAACGTTTCAAACTATGGGGCATTTTGGTATAATTCTATATATTGCCTAATGTGTGAATTAAAATAAATTCATTAAGTGATCAAGTTTATTAAAATCAAAATTGTATTTATAGTTGATATACAAACCAAAAGTGAATGCTAAAAGTTTATTTACAAGTCGGGTAAAAGT
>JAQVGX010000111.1 GCA_028696515.1 Candidatus Dojkabacteria bacterium
ATCGATCCCGCTAACATCTCTTCTAAAAATTGATACTTTGATACCGAATTTAGAAGCAACTCTTTCAAATGTAGTCTTAACTCTTATGAAGCCGGCTTCTTCCTCTACTTTTGCCCCTTTTCCAACAGGAACATCAAAGACTACATGATTTACACCTTGAGCAATCTTTTTTGCAACAATACTAGCTACAAATTTATCAATCGATTCTATACCAATTGGCTTTTGTACCTGAATAATTTTATCATCGGCTGGTGCAAGATCCAGCCCTCCTCCCCAGACCATAAAAACATTCGACTTCAACATCATAGACTCAAGCTCTTCCTTTGAGAAGCTCATCGGCATTATCACTTCGAGCATGTCTGTCGTTGCACTCGCACTGGTAATTGCTCGTGTCGAAGTGTTTGGAACGAGAATGTCATCAAAACAAGCTACAATAGGAACAACAATAGGTGTTATTCCCTTTCCAGCGACTCCACCAATCGAGTGCTTATCGGCAACAATACCCTTAAACCTGAGGATGTCTCCAGTCTCTGACATCGCCTTTGTCATATAGAACATTTCATCTTCATCAAAACCCGGAGAATATCCTGCAGCTGCATAGTAGGTTGTAAGTATTTTCCCAAGTTTATCTTGGGAGATTTCCTTAATTATGGAAAATATCTCTTCATAATCGAGTTTTCCACCCAACAACTTTTTGCGAATACTCTCTACCGCTCTCGAAGGGGGAACAAACATCACTTTTACGACTTCTCCATATTTTACTCCATGTTTTCCCCACACATCCTCGAAGAAACCTATCTCCCCTTCCTCTACCAAGGAGTCAGTAGTATCCAAAGTAACGATAAAGTGTCTTTTCTGTCCTTCAATTTCAAGCATTACCTTATCACCGATACCCACACCGTTTTCCTGAGCATCCGCTTCGTTTACTAGTGCTATTTTTGCATCGCCAGTTCTAATATCAAGTTTTCTAGCTGATAGATAAAAAGCCACCGTTGAAAAGCTTATAAATTAATGTAACAAATCCTTGCATTTTCATTTCCTAAACCTTTGCAACAGATAAAGGAGAACCTTTGACTAATGCATGAATATATGTGCTTTGCTCCGATTCTGATCCCTCCTGTATGCTAAATACTCCCCATTTCTTAATTGCCTTAGCCAGCTCTTCGTGTTTCTTTGCATCCTCAGTCAATGTTCTGCCAGCCAGAACAGCATCCAAAGCCTGTCTTGCAGCTTTTGCTCCGGCACCTACACCATCAGGATGTCCGTGTATTCCACCTCCAAGATTTATTATTACATCCTTTCCCAATATCTCAAAAAGCCTTGGCAGGTGCCCAGGATGTAACCCTCCTGAAGCAATAGGCATTGTAGGCCTGATACCATACCAATCATCTCGCAAAAAACTATCTATTTTTGTTACCTCCTCTTCCGTTCCTTCCATCTTCCCAACAACTGTCCCGGTATGAAGTTGATCTATCCCTGCAAGTCTAGCCAATTTTGCGAAGACTAACATTGCTATCCCATGCCTATCTGAGTGTGTAAAGGCTCCATGCATTGCTCTATGGCCATGCAAAATCAAATTCATTTGTTGATCCCTGACAAATTGCATCCCGGCAAAACCAGTTGTAACAATGTCAATCATCACTGCTCTTCCTCCCATTTCTTTGACAAATTTTGCCCTGGCATACATTTCGCTCATGCGAGCACTAATGTTTGGACAGTATAACTTCTTTTGCCCAGTAATCCTCTCTGCTTTTCTTCGCGCATCCAGAGTTTGAGTTATTCTCTCATAGAATGGATTGAAGTCTTGATCCGAAAGATTCTCATCATCTTTAACAATATCTACTCCACCAACCCAGGCCTCATAGGCTATCCGAACATGTTCTGATGTTGACAGACCGACCTTGGGTTTGATAATAGTACCAAGAAGTGGCCTATCATAGACTTTAAACACTTCTCTTATACCTGGAATCCCAAAGGCAGGTCCTTTATTTTCCTTGACAAAACTTTCAGGCAATTCTACATCACGGACGCGAAGATTCTTTAATTCTCTCATACCAAAAACATTCCCTGCAACATCAGCAAGAAGTTGCGGAATATTATCCTTCTCAAATAGAGCTAATGGGTATGCAACCTTTATCACCCCACTTTTATCATCATTCTTTTCCACATCAAATACGCGTGCTGCATACTTTTGAAAAAGCTCTTCATCAAGACCTTCCGTGTCCGTCCATGTTCCAACCGAAGATTCAGCCGCAACCGCTTCCGCACATCTTTCAAAATCGTCCTTTGCTTCCATATAGAAAGTGACTACTACATAACCAGCTGGATCAAAAGAGAAGTCTTTTGCAATGTAGGAAAATTTTTTACTATACCCCATCTGCTTCAATATAAAATGTTAATGCTATTATATTGTAATTCAAAGAGTATCTATTCACAAGTAGAAGTAGGACAAAGCATAAAAGGCCGTCTCCTTTTAATCAAAAAGCCAAGGATAAAACTTCTTAGCAGAAGACATCAAATCTTTCGGTTTTAAAACACCAACTTCGGTTATGTACCCTGTGATAAACTCCTGCCTTATAAGCTCAAAGGCAGGATTAATGATCTCTAAATCTCTTGGAGCTTCCTTCCAGATCTCTTCTGCAGCTCTCTGCTCAATATCAACATTTTTTGCATTTTTTGAATGTTCAAGTTTTAGAAGAGTTGTGGCTACATAGAAATTGTCACAACCTTTTTGAGCGGCAAGAGCGATAGAAAAGGTTCCCACTTTATTTATGATCGAACCATCTCCAAGAATTTCGTCACAGCCAACCACTACCGCATCAACAGGCACATATCTATCATCTGTAATAAAAGAAGCACAGACTGAATCTACTATGAGAGTAGTTCGTACACCCGCATCCAGCAACTCTTTAGCTGATAACCTCCCTTGGTACAAGGGCCTAGTCTCTGTTGCAACAACTCTAAATTTCCTCTCTTTAATTTTCCTGAACTGGGCAACATTTTTCAGTATAGTAATTGCAGTGCTAGAATGACAATGATTCAAAACAACATCGTACTCTCTCAGTACTTCTGTCCCATAACTAACGATTGAAATTTTTCCCTCTTGAATCAAGCTTTCATATTGATCACATATCTCGAAAATTCTTTCTGTATCGATGCTTTCTTCATCTCTTCCGAGTTCCTTCCTGAGATATTTGACTGCATTCCTAGCGAGAGGTTCGTTCTCACGTGCCCCGCTAAGCAAAGATCCAACCTTGAGCACTCCATTCTTAAGTCTTGTCCCCGATAAATCTTTATTAGAACTGGCAAACTGTCTTATTCCTTCCAGGGTAGCTAACGCCACATTAGTTGCACCTTGGATTCTTATCGCTTTGATATCTTTTTCAAGTTTCCTTATTTTATCCATGTAGATGATACCCAAATATATTACTTATAAAATACCATGACCAGAAGAATTTGTAAAGACAAAATCAGTGCCTAGTCTTGCGGCTACAGATTACTAAGCAACACTACAACTCATATTCTTCATGCATCTTAGGAACGATCACATTATAACCAAGACGTTCAATCGTTTTCTTAAACTTTAAACTCGTTGATTCCTCAGCATGGATCAAAAATACTTTATTTACTCTATCCGACCTTAT
>JAQVGX010000035.1 GCA_028696515.1 Candidatus Dojkabacteria bacterium
TATGTAGTTTCGAGAATGACAGGAAGGCCTCATCAATAGAATAAATTTCAATATTTGGAGTAAATTGTTTGATTGTTTTGAATACACGGGCTGAAAGATCAGCATAAAGCGGGAAATTCGCTGAAAAAACTTGGATGTTATGTTGCCTGACTAAATCTTTGCATTTAAAAGCGGGTTCCCCCATTTTGATGCCCAATGCCTTCACTTCATTTGATCTGGCGATAACACAGCCGTCATTGTTTGAGAGTATCATTGTTGGGATATTATTCAATCTCGGATTAAAAACCCGTTCGCAAGAGACGTAGAAGTTGTTGCAGTCAAGCAAGGCAAGAGCAGATTTTCCAGATTGTTGAACATTTATCATACCTGTTCTTATTCTGAGGTTATCTGTTAGTGTTCGGTGATCAAGCTCTCAGTGATCGGCTGTCAGCTTTCAGCTATTGTTTCTCAATCTGATGATAAATTTTGCCAGCATTTTCTTTATTTCTTGTATTTGCTTAGTCGATTGAGAGTAATCTTTATTATCTAAGTATCCTAGATTGTTTGATAGAAGGAGGAGGTACTTTGTTTCGCTTGCTGACCCCATTGAGATTTGAAGGAATCTGGCCAGATCTTTATCTGTAAATCTTCCACATCCTTCAGATATATTGATAGGGATAGAACTAACAGCTCTTCTTAGTTGATTTGTGATTCCGTAAAGCTCTTCTCTAGGAAAGGTGTTTGTTATTTCATAAAGTTTGATTGTGAAGCTATGAGCTTTTTGCCAAACTTTCAGATTTCTAAAATCTTTCATTCCGTATACATTTAAATTATAAAATATTATTAATTTGCTAAGAGTGAGCTGATGGCTAATTGCTGATAGCTGACAGCTGTTTTATCACAAACGTTACCACTCCCCATACCTGGAAGTCCATTTCTTCGGTTATCCTGATTGGTTTGAAGCTCCTGTTTTCAGGCATTAAATATATTCGTTTTTCGCTGATACGGATCCGTTTTACTGTAAATTCTCCGTTTATAAATGCTATCACGATATTTCCGCTTTGTGCCTCCAGAGACCGGTCTACAATTAGCAGATCTCCATCCCAGATACCACCGTTTTGCATAGATACTCCCTTCGCTCTGACAAAAAATGTAGCAGCCGGATGTTTAATGAGGTACTCATTTAAATCCAGACTGCGCTCGCTGAAATCATCGGCTGGACTGGGAAAACCGGCAGGTACACTTGATTCTGCTAAGAAAAATTTGATTTTCATATGTTGAACTAGAACAGGATATAGAACAAGCTTATTGTAAAATGTTTTGAAAAGAAATGCAAGAGACCTGCTTTTGGAAAAATTACCAAGGATCAGTTATCAATTTATGGAATAATCTAAAATTTACAAAAATAGCTATTGTCCAAATCTACTCCAAACTTGAGCAAAATAATATCAAGCAGTGATTCATTTATTAATATAAAATTTAAAAAAATAAATTAACCTTGATGAACAACAAGTATGCCGGAGGGGGATGAAAATAAAAGTATAGAAAGTCTAGAGATCGGAGAAAAAATAGCAGTTACCCGGGGTGGAGTTGAGAGGATATACTTTCAGGATGGGAGAATATCGGGTCGAACAAACATTGTAAGCGTTGTCCCTACAGCATTTGGTGTTTTCACCCAGGGAGGACGGGAAGTTCCAGTTTGCGGAGTAGAGTTTGAAATTGTGAGAGTACTTGATGAGGAAGGTTTGCCGATTAAATGTCTTATGTACACAGATCGCATGCTTGGAGATAAATTTTATCTCCCGGCAGGTTTCGAAAGTTGGGAATGGAATTATATCTAGTTTGTTATTGTGCTCGGAACTAGTTTATGTATAAATTTCTGGTCCTCTCAAGAATACTGCAAAATTTTTGAATATAGAATATCACCAAATAAGAAAATTCTCTTCAAGTTTCTGATGGATACAGTAATTTTCCTTCGATTAAAATAACTTTGTTATTCTCATTAGCAACAAGGCAACGATGTATTGTCTATCAGTCTATGTATAAGGAAAATTTGGTTGACTCTCCTGCTAAATTGATCTTGTATCTGAGGACAGAGTAAAGTGCAACCCATAGATCTTTAGTCGAAATCATAGTATCATAAGGCGAGAATTTTTAGTTCGAATAGCATATGAAACTTTCCTTATGCCTAATTGTAAAAGATGAAGAAGATAATTTGAAGAAAAGTCTTCAGAATATTGATATTTTTGCAGATGAGTTGATCATAGTTGATACAGGATCAAAGGATAACACGAAGACTATAGCTAAAAATTTTGGCGCTAAGATATATGATTTCAAATGGACAGATAGTTTTTCTGCTGCAAGAAATTTCAGCTACTCAAAGGCGAAATATCCTTGGATCATGTGGCTGGATGCGGATGATGTTATTGATAGAACAAACGCAAAGAAAATATCAAAGATAAAGAAAAAATTGAAGGGACACGTTGATGGTGTGTGGTTTCGAAGAAATCTTGAATATTCTCCTCATGGTATCCCAAGTCTATATCATTTATTTCTTTACATTACCCCAAAGGATAAATATTTTTGGAAGTATAGGGCGTATAATTCCCTAATACCCCAAAAAACCAAGAATCAATATGATTTTCTAAAATATCCAGACATTCAAATCAACCACTGGTTCAATACAGAAAGAAAAGAAATCCGAAAGACCCAGACATTGAAGCTGCTGGAGAAGGAGGAAGATAAAAGCCCATATATACTTTTTGCTCTTGGTGAGGAATATAGATCTGTGCGAAAGTTTAGGAAATCTATAAATTCATTTAAAAAATATTTGAAAGCTGTAGAAAGTTCTGATGAGGATGAACAACAGGTATATCTGGCTCATCTAAATGTGGCAAAGGCATATTTCTTATGGCCTAAGATTCGCAGAATGAAAAAATATCTAGATAAAATCATAAACTTATATCCCCAATACGCTGAGGGATGGGTGATGCTCGGAGATTATGAGTTTAAAAAACAGAATTGGAAGGAAGCAATCGGGTATTATCAGAATGCATCAGCATGCAGATATCCTGATATAGATCAAGTTGCGTTTGATAGGAGACTCTATACATACTATTCATATGATATGACAGCTGTAGCCTATTGTAGACTAAATGATTTCAGGAATGCATTTATTTACAAGAAAAAAGCATTGGAGTCTTTAGATGCTAAGGATGAAGTAATAGTTCAGAATATAACCAAAGATCTTGCTAAGTTGGAGGAAAAGTTGAATAGCAGGTCGATCTAAGAAAGGTAGGTGAACAATTTGTTTTACTTTTTGTCTTTCGCAGTTTTGTTAATATGGATGGCAAGCCTGGATTTATATCTGTCGGCAGTATTCTTATGTATAAACTTTGACTTAGCGGCTTTATCTATACTCTTCGTAGCTTCAGAATACTTCTTCATAGCTTTTTCGGTTTCTCCTTTATCTGCAAGATTTCTGACTTCTTTTATCAGCTTTCTCATCTCCGTTTTTTGTTTTAGGTTTCTGAGAGCTTTTCTTTTTGATTGTCGAATTGCTTTTTTAGCGGATTTTAGATTTGCCATATTTATCGAGTACGTATAACTAATTAATAATTTCTCTTACTATATCATAAGGATTAGTATAATTCCAGAAACTGAGTAGTGATTTTACCAGATTGGCCAGAATACGGCAAATAGCTAGTAGGAATTTGATTAATCAAATTCCTACTGCAACAACTTCTTGATATTCTCAACCGTTTTCCTGTTCTTTACAACAGACTGCAGATCTTCTATCTTGGCTTTACGGATATTATCGGCTGAGCCAAAAGCTTTTAGAAGTTTTTTTCTGACTAGTTTTCCTACTCCAGGAATCTCATCCAAGACAGATTTTACCTGGTTTTTGCTTCTTAAAATCCGGTGGTACTTGATAGCGAAGCGATGTGCCTCATCACGGATACGCTGAATAAGAAAGAATTCTTTGGATCCCCGTGAAAGTTTTATGCTCTTGTACTTGCCGTCTTCAAACTTGAAGATTTCTTCCTCCCTTTTTGCGAGACCAATGACAGGAAGATTGACGTTTAAATTCTTCATTATTTGCAGAACCGAAGATAACTGTCCTTTCCCGCCGTCGACTATGATAAGATCGGGTTTTGTATCAAAACTTTTATCTGCTTTTTGGTTCTGACGAGCTTTGAACCTTCTCGAAAATACTTCTTTTAGCATTCCAAAATCATCAGGTGAGGTTTTCGATCTGATTTTAAATTTCCGATAGTTGGATTTGTCTGGTTTCCCGTTTTTGAATACTATCATTGAGCCAGTAGCAGATTTACCTGAGATGTTGGAGATATCGTAACATTCTATCCGAAAATTATTCCGAGAATTACTGTTTTCAATTCCCGATTTCTCAATTAGTCTTGCTACTGATTCGATTTGTGATTTTCTTTTGTTTTCTTTAAAAACATATTCATCCATATCTTTTTCTATTTCCATGCGTTGAGCTATATATTTCAAATCCTCTAGTTTATTTCGAATGATTGCTGCCTTCTCAAATTCTTTTCTTGAAGCAAAATTCCTCATCTCCTTTTCCAGATTCTCGATAATTTTGAATTTCCTGTTTCTGAAGTAATTTTTTATATTGTTTACATTCTTCCTGTAGACATTCTTTTCAATCTCTCCTGTACATGGGGCCTCACAAAGGTTCAAATGGAAGTATAGACAAGGTTTTTTGTCTGAACAGTAAAATATCTTCTCCCCATTTTCATTCTTTCTAAAGCCCATTTCTCTGTTGCATGATCTGTACGGAAAAATCTTGCGAAGCTGCTTAAGTGCCCGCTGAATCGGTCTTCTGTCCGCATAAGGACCGAAATAATAAGCGGACTTTATTTTTTTATCCCTTACGAGATAGATTCTTGGGAAATCCTCCTTTTTTGAGATCATAAGCCATGAGTAGTTCTTATCGTCTTTCATCATTCTGTTGTATTTCGGCTTGTACTTCTTGATAAGATTTGTCTCAAGGATCAGTGCTTCCAGCTCGCTGTCGGTTGTTACAAATTCTACATCCTTTACTTGTCCAATCATAATTGCGATTTTGGGGTCAAGCTGTTTTATATTTGAGAAGTAGGAATGGATCCTGTTACGGATATTTACTGCTTTTCCTATGTACAGAATTTTAGCACTGTTATCTCTGTAGATATAACATCCGGGAGTCTTCGGGGCTGTTTTGATTTTGTTGAGTAAGGATTTTGTCAATTGCATGTAAGAATTATAGCACTATGAAGTCCAACATAGTATAAGAAGTTTGATGGATAAAAAATGTTTTCTTAGGTAATACGATCAAAATTTGTCTAGCTGGTCTTTTAATGCCCGAATTTCACTCAGAATTCTATTGTTTGGAAGTATTTTCTGAGTCTGCTTATTGTCGTAGGATCTTTTGTATGAGAGGTCAATTTCGGGAATATCAAAGGAGAAAGTATAACTATTGAGTTCAGCTTCTTGGGTGATGATTCCTTGGAGTATCTTGTATTTTCCAAATGGTTTTTCAGACATTAATAATTCTACATATTGACTACAGGCTTTATCTAGCTTGTACAAATGTTTTAAATATAGATGATTTAATATATCTTGGTTCCTTATTGTTTCTGAGTTGAAGCATGAAAGGAAATCCTTTATAAAAAAGGCATGAAGCTGTCTTATTGTTGTTGAATTTTGAACAGGCGTATATCGCAAATATATTGCCCGTGCCAGTAGTAAAAACGGTTTGATATGTGAAAAATTACACTTACATTGGTAGGAGGGTTTTAAACTTCACTATCCAGGGCTCTTCGATATGATCCGACCTCTTTGTTATATATATAAATCCTTTTGCATTTACAGATGACTTTGTCCTCTCTTTGATTTAGGGGAAGCCTGTCCTTTACTTTCTTCAGGGACATGGTGCATCCGGGACAAATACCCTTTTGCAAAAGAATTTTCTGTAGTGGAGAAATAAGTTTTTTGAGCATAACTTTGTAGAATTGATATTGTGTAACAATTATAGCACATATTCGAAGAAGATACCTATCGGCTTTTTAGCAAGTCGGGCTGTTGACTGATCAGCTTTTAAGCTTATTGGTATATTAACCTAAATTCCGGATTAGTCTTTTTAATTTTATATTTTGATTCGAATACAAGTCCGGGCAGATTTAAAACCGAAAACCTAGTAAATCAACTTTTTTACAGATTTAAATCGTTATTCAAACTAATTAGCAGAAGCATAAGGTTTATAGACTCATTAGCCTGTGTACTGTTTCTTTGTTGCTAAATTTCGCAAAAGTACTTATGATATATAGAATCATCCTTATGTGATATCTCTTATGCTTTGTACGTTTAATATTAACAGCCGGCATAATAAATTAAGTTAAGATTTTATACGGAAGCAATGGAAGTCAATGATGTCATATCGATACTTATGCTATCTGCACTGATCAGCCTGTTGATATCATTTCCAATAATCTACTTCCTTTATAAACTCAAAATTGTCAGGTTGATAGACAGCGATTTTACTGCCATCATAGAGAGCAGAAGATTGAAAGTAGGAACTCCTCTGATGGGAGGCTTGATAGTTGTCATAGCTGTCCTTGTCGTAAATCTATTCTTGAATTTGAACGGAACAACAAAGGTCCCCTTGGTTGTTTTTTGTGTGTCTGCAATGTTGGGCGCATTTGACGATGTACTGAATATTTACGGACGCGAAAGGTCTGTTAGAAGTGTTGCTAGGACTCTGCGGCTTGCCAAAATACATGCAAGTCCTTTGATGAGAGTGTTTTATGTTATTACCTTGCCCTGGGCCGCTTTTAGATGGATATTCTATTTGTTAGGATCAAATCCGGGAAAGGGTATCCAATCACATGAAAAGATAATAATTCAGGTTTTAGTGGGGGCTCTAGTCGGCTGGTGGATTTACTACGCTACCGGCTGGCCGACTCCGGGTGAGATCTGGATTCCTTGGCTAGGCTCTATCAATATTGGTATATTTATCATACCTTTCATAATATTTGCTGTAGCAGCTACTGCAAACGCGGTCAATATTACTGACGGAATGGATGGGCTGTCAGCCGGACTTTTACTCACTTCCTTTGTCGGTTTTATGATAGTTTCTATGATGCTTGGGAATTTGCCTATTACGCTTCTTTGCGCATCATTAATTGGATCATTAGCTATTTATCTATATTTCAATATCCCGCCGGCCCGTTTTCAAATGGGAGATGTCGGTTCGCTGGCATTGGGGGCTCTTCTTGCGGTTGTAGCTTTTGCTCTTGATAGAATTATGCTGTTACCTGTCTTTGGTTTCTTTTTCTTTGCAGAATTGTTATCAGTAATTATCCAAGGATTAGCGAGAAGGCTACTTGGGAGAAGATTACTCAAGATGTCTCCTATTCATCATCATCTTGAAATCATAGGCTGGAGTGAGCCAAAAATTGTGATGAGATTTTGGATACTATCAATATTTTTGATTGTTATCGGAGTGTGGTTGAGCCAGTATTGATTGGCAAGCAGCAGAGAGCAAATACCGGATCGCGAAAAGAAGACAACAGGCAGCAGACAAGTAATTGGTGACGGTAAGGCTGACAAGCAGTTAACCTAACAGCTTAGTCCCTTCCGTTGTCAGATTCTTCTAGTTATTATAAAATGTTGCAGACTCTAGATAGAACTTTTATGACTGAAAACTGGCAAAAAGATGCGAAAAATATGAAGCAGGTACAACTGGGCAGTCCCTCCTTGGAATGGACAAGCGGTCTGGAGCATCGTTTGAAGTTAATGCAAAAGTATATTGACTTGAAAGATAAAAAAGTACTTGATATTGGGTGCGGGGTAGGTATGTTCCTTGAGAAATTCCAGAAATCTGGAGCTGCAGTATATGGAGTTGATATTGATACGAGGAAAATCAAAGAGGCTAAGAAATTATTCCAGGAGGCTGAAGTCGCACCTGCCGAGGAGCTTCCATTTGTAAGGAATTCGTTTGATATTGTTTTTCTCCATGAGGTTATCGAACACGTTGATGATGACAAGAAATCAATCGGTGAAGCATTTCGCGTTTTAAAATCAGGAGGGAAGTTGGTAATATTTGCTCCGAACAGACTCTGGCCATTTGAGACGCATGGTATTTATAGGAAGGGAGAATACAAATTCGGGAATAAGTTTTTAATTACTTATCTACCTGATAAAAAATATAAGAAATTGACACCTCATGTTAGAAACTACCGTAAAAAGGAACTCTATAAACTTCTGAAAGGAAATAGCTACAAAAAGATTGCCTTCAGGGGAGTGTTTCCGGGATTTGACAAACTATCGTCTAGGATTCCATTGGCAGGCTCACTCATAACAAGCCTTTTTAGAATTCTTGAGAGAACTCCTCTTCACAGATTTGGGATATCTCACATGCTGATAGTCGAGAAGCTTTAATCGTATCTAAATTATTAGATCATTTAGATGGAAGATGATAGAGAGGAACTTATAAGAGCTGTGGTAAATTCACCTGATAAATTAAGCGCTGATTGGCTAATAACGATGGGAAAAGGAACGAGATTTAATTTTTTTAACAACTTAATTCATTATCTTCCCAATTCTCCAAGAAGAGTACATATGAGGGGATTCAGATCTCCAGGTGTACCTTTAAAGACCGCTAGACAACAAGGAACCTCTGTTGAAGGGCATTCTGATCTATTTTTAGACCAGACCCAGGAGGATTACTGGGGAAAAATAGATGAGTTTGTTGAAGAAATCATTTCTCAAAATGGACATTTTCGAGTTCTGAAGTCTTTTTATCTTGATTACTATAATGAATTTAATAGAGGTGACAAATTTACAGATAGCATATTGGCATGGGACAAGGGAAGGGATTTTCTCGAAGGATTGGTTCTTTTGTACCAAAAAATGAGAGAGGCAGGATATACACATGATGAGATTCGAGGATAATAGTCAAGACCGATTAGATGAACATTTGGTGAGTTCCTGTGATTATGATGAAATTTACAAAGGTAAGGATTTTGATAACTAGGATTTTATAAAATCATGTCCAATACACAAATAACTGAACAGAAATATTCTCATATAGTCAGCGTTATCATAGTGATCAGGTGCTGCAGGAAATATTTCCTTGTCAAAAGACATAAGAACGACGCAATATTCCCCGGGAAATGGCAGAGTCTTGGGGGGAAGATTGAGGCCGGTGAAAGAGTTGAAGATGCTGTCATTCGTGAAGTAAGGGAAGAGTCCGGGATCAGGTTGGACAGAGACATGCCTTTGACTTTTATTCAGAGTTATTCTTGGCTGAAAGACGAAAATTCTGTTAGAAGAATGGGATTGGTTTTCATGGCTAGTTTGGAAAAAATTCCCGGGAAAGTAGTACTTTCGGATGAACTCGAGGAATACGTTTGGTGTACTTACAAGGAAGCAGCAAAGCTTGATTCTATCGGGATGAATTCGGCAACAGGAACAATAGCACAGCTAAAAATAGCCGAAAATATGAGATAGCATTGCAGATATGAGAGGTGTCATTTCATAGAGATCTATTATTTCATATTGTTCTCGATATCTATCAAAAATATCCGACAAAAATCTCTCCTCCAGATCCAAGAGTAACTTTGAGCTTCGATGCGAGGTGCTGTACACATCTATTCGAAGGAGTTGCATCCGGAAGCAGGCAAGGAGTTGCGTAAGTTTTGTAGTATGTTGAAATCAAATAAATTTGATCAACGGGAATACCTTCGGCTATAGAGGTATCTTCGATAAATTGATCGACCATATCTTCATTAAAGTAATACGAACTATTAAAATATCCGGTGAGAGAATTGTTCTGTCTATATTTGTTCCAGTATGGGGCCTCATTTGCACTTTGCAAGTCCCAGGCATAGATTGAGCTGTAAAGATTTTCTATATAAGTTGATCTGTCAGCCTCAAACATTGAGAATGTGACAAGTTCCAGTGAATCATCATTATCAATATCGTCAATTTGAATCGGGTTGAAAGGAAGAAAAAAGTAACTTTCATAATAATTGAACACCTTTGGATACCCCTCAAGTATGCTTCCATCAAGAGAGAATGCATAAATTCCTCCATGTTCTTCTATGTTCGGAGAAAAACCATCTCCTATGCCGGCTATTATCTCGAGGCTGGAGTCACCAGATATATCAGCAGCCAATATTCCGGTGGATTCCAGGTTGTCCAATTCCGGGCTGTTCCAACCCGCAAATGCAGTTCCGTCATTGTTTAGAATATGAACAGTTGATTTATTTGTACTCATATCGTAACTACTGACGGTTATTTCCAATTGACTATCGCCGTCTAAATCTAAGATACTTGCGTCATTTGTAAGACCACTTCCTAAAAGAGTCGGCCAACCAGGTTCAATTTCACCGTCGCGGTTATATACGTACATACCGCCTAGTGTCGGGTTGTAGTCTGTAAAATAAAACAGGGGAACGATTATCTCGTCTTCCCAGTCATTATCTATGTCTCCTACAGTTACTGAACCTAATGGAAGTCCAGTTGTAATATTTAATGGCCAGCCTTCAACTGTACTACCATCTATATTATAAACAGTGATATAACTGAAATTTGTTATTTCCCCGGTTTGAAAATCAAACGAATCTTCATTCATTCCTGCAAAAACTATTTCGAGATCGTCGTCAGAGTCAAAGTTACCTACTGCAGGATACTTTTCGATTCCAATAATTGTAAGTGCTGGGAAAGGGATTTCCCAATGATTTCTTATAGTACCTGTATATCCTAAGATGTAAATTTCAGCATTGTCAGATGGTGAATTTGAAACAAGAATTATCTCTTGTTTGTTATTGTTATCCAGATCCGCTGATATAATACCTGGTATATACTCATCAACAGGAATATTTGTTGACCATTTGGTAGTTCCATCCCAGTTGTAGGCTCTGATTTTTGATCCATTCGTATCATAGTAATTATAATCAAAGACGATTATATCTAGAAAACCATCATATTCAAGGTCTGTGACAATAGGAACAGGCATATTCCCGACAGGAATAAATGATGTTGAGTAGGCTTTTTCCCATAGTTGGCTTCCTTCTGCATCGTATATTCGTAGCAAGGCAGGGTCTCCTGCAACAGTTACAATAATCTCTTTACCATTTGACGGATTATTGTCAATATCAGAAAAAACCGGGGAACTGATCCCGGGGAAACAATAGGTATCTAGAATTGGAACAGTATTTTGTGTCAGCAGATCGGTAAGATAGAGTGACTTTTGTCTAGAATCGGCATTGGTGTAATAGTAGCTACTTCCCTTTCCTTGACTAAAGTTGCCCGGTTCTTCATAGCATTGAGATGCTATCCTGAAAGGGTACCCTTCATTAAGTGTAGAGTCCATATAGATTTGGCGTATTTCTTCGCTGAAAGGATAAGTATTTAATGTGTAGTCTATTTTAATTTTATAGAAGTCAGATTCAGGAAGGTCTGATGTATCCCATGTTCCGATAACTCCACTAGAGTCGATTATTGTCACTCCTTCTGATGACCATATGTCTTCCCCTTCAGCTGAATAGGCAATACTATTGATCACATAGTTGGTATAATTGAAGTTGCCCAATATAGAAACGATGTCTCCAGCCCGAAGTACTTGAGAGTTTGTTGGGCTATTTATATCGAGATTATTTACATCCAATATTATTCTTAACTCATATGTCCCCCCAGTGCTGTCCTCTACCTCGAGCCTTATATTTAGTTCATCATCATCTCCTATCATTGCAGGATCCATATCTGAAAATAAAGTGCCATCGACAATAGGTGTTCCGCTTGAAGATAATGATGTAAAAGATACGGGGTAATTGCCTATCCCGTAGCTTAGTCTATATTCTAAGAAATTATCAGATTGTGCAGTTCCGATTATATCAAAAAGGTCGGATACAGCCTCTCCGAATGCAGGAGATGAAATCTCAAGACTATAATTCTGATCGATTAGTGAAAAGTCAAGCGATTTGTAGTTGTTCACTCTTCCGCTTCCAATATAAAGATAGGAATCGATATTTTTATCTGTACTCATGACGAGCAGGCTTTTTACCTCTATTTGGGAAAGAGTAAAACTATCGTTAATTTCCTTATCATAGGAATATATAAGGCCAGCCAGACCGGCAGCATATGGTGTAGCCATAGATGTACCGCTATAACTTCCATAACTAGATCCTGGTAAAGTGCTGTGTATCTGAACTCCGGGAGCAGCAATGTCAACCCAGCTTCCGTAGTTGGTAAAAGAGGCTTTGTAGTCGTTTGCGTCTGTAGCGGCAACGGATATCACGTTACCTAGTGCTGCTGGATATGCATATAGATTAGATTCAATCCCATCATTTCCTGCAGCGGCAATGAGCAATACACCGTTATTATAAGCATAATTTATTGCTGTTGTCATCTCTGAAGACGAAGGTCCTCCAAAACTCATACTTATTATCTTTGCACCATTGTCGGCTGAATAAATTATCGCATCTGCAATATCCGCATTCTCTAAAACTCCGTATCCGTTAATGTTTGTATATCCAGCTCTTACGGGCATGATTTTACATGAAGGGCAAGTCCCAATGATACCTATAGAATTATCACTTGCAGCAGCTATCCCCGAACAATGAGTACCATGACCATTTCTATCCATAGGGTTGTTGTCTCTGTTATCACAATCTTCCGGGGCTGTGCATACTCCGTTATCGACAAAATCATATCCTCGGATGTCATCGATAAAACCATTTCCATCATCATCTATGCCATTTGCGGCGATCTCATCAATATTTGACCAAATGTTTGAGGATAAATCCGGGTGGTTATAATCAACTCCAGTATCAACTATGGCAATGATCGTACTCGAATCGCCGGTAGTAACGTCCCAGGCGGCTTCGGCGCTGGTTACTTGATGAGACCATTGCTGATCATAATAGGTATCGTCAGGAATGTAAGACGTATAGTATAAATAATTGGGCTCTGCATACAAAATGGAATCGTTCTCTTGAATCAATTTGATTGATTCATCTAAGGAATTTTCTTTCGAACTCTCAACGAGAAATGATCCAGAGGTCAATTTCCTGACAATCTTAAGCCCTTTATCCGATAGAAATGAGTCAATCGCCTCTGTATTTGTGTAGTTATCTCTAAATCTTATTATGAGCTCATGCTCGGAGTAGTTCGGTTGATTGTTTATATTTTTACTGGTCTGGGCTTCAAAATATACTGAATCAGAAGAATCTATATCGTTATTGATATGATTATATGAGGAGATTGTATTGTTTGAATTTACATGATCTTTTTTTTGTGAAAGTTCTAAAGAGATTTTATCCTGTTGTTCAGAATTCGATAAAAGAACAGGCCCAGAGCTGGCAACAGATTGTATTAACAATAAAAACAGAAGTAGAAAACTAAGTAAGCGTGAATTCTTTTTCATAAGGATTTCTAGGATAAATTTAGATTTTTGAGAAATCGAGTTATGAGTTTGTTTATTATATCACGTGAACCAAAAATAGTAGAGACAAGAGGTATAATATAGATATGGCGAAAGGTTATAATTTATTCCCATAACTCTTTACATATAATCATCTTTTAACCAAAACGTATAAATCAAAGCTAATTCCATTTAGAATTTAAATATCAGATTGTCTCATTGATAAAAAATGTGTATTTGGTAATAGTTACTAAACGCTATTTACAAGTGTTTCGGCATCCTTTCATAACCGCAATTTTAACAGGAATCCGTTTACAAATTTATTACGGATAAGTCACTAAGTTCATGAAAATAAGCTTCAGGATTTAGTAAATGATATCTGGAATCAGAGTGAATATTTTTCCTGATGGTAAGTTTTAGATGAAGATCTTATGTTGAATTATTATTCTATATGATTACGTTGCCGCCTCCTATATTGGACGTAATTTAATGCCAATCCCATACCTGTTATGGTAAGGGCCGAAAGACCAACCACATAAAATGCCGGACCAAAAGAGCCGTAAGCGAATTCGAGTGAGTGTCGCTTTGCTAGTTTCCAAATCCAGGGGCTATGAATATGAAGAGCCAGCATACCATCAACGGTAGCCCGTTCAAGAAATGCAGGATAGTTTTTTGCAATACTGCTAACAACAACAAGTAAATCTGAAGCTAAAAACAATGCTGCCAATCTGAACTGGGTTAAATAGAAGATCCTTGTTGCTTCCTGATGTTTCATTCTAGTGCCCTCTGAGGACACTACAGCTCTAGGGACAACACGCGCTCGAGGTGCAGGTACTATTAACTTATTTCTCCCTACATCTGTTTCCATATATTTTTAGCTAGAATACAATCATCGTATTATACCATAGTATAGGACGGTCAGTCGACTGCGCAGGTTCGCATTAGAATCCGAACGTCTAGTGAAAATTTGGTATAATAGAGAGCAATTCTTATTTCTATTATGACTAGTTGGGTTCTGATCACAATTCTTGTTGCCGTGCTAGCTGGAAGCTGGCGAATTATCATACGCGGAACAAAACAGGGAGGTAATGATCTTGCATTTACAGTATTAGCTGAAATAATTGGCGGAGTAAGTATTCTTGTATTTCTTCCGTTTTACCATTTTACTGTTCCAACGGATCTAGAGATATGGCTGCTCCTCATACTGTCTGGTATTATTCTTTCGCTGAGTGACTATTTAGTCGCTTACAGTTCGGTACATGCAGATACAGCTGATGCAAGCATACTCATGCCATTCTCAAATATCTTTGTTCTGATCAGTGCAGTTATTTTTCTACGAGAGGAACTTACTAGGAATAAGCTCATAAGTGTAGTGTTAATTATTGTTGGAACGATCATTACTTTATATAGTAGGAAAAGGTTAGTAATAAATAAAGGAGTATTGGCGGCTTTGTTGTATGGAATTGTGATTGCGATCAATTTCACCATAGATAAGGGCATAAGCGATAATTTCTCACTTCCTCTATATGCTTTTCTGATATACATTATTTCGGGTCTGTGCTTGTCGATCTTTTTGGGACGCAATAAAATCAAAACTTTAGTTCAAGAATTTAAACTTCAGAAGAAAGTTGTTATTGGAGTGGGTGTTGTTTGGGGGCTTTTTCTTTTGGCTTTGCTAACAGCGTATTCCTATGGTGAGGCTTCGGAAGTTGTGCCCTTTATGAGAATTTTTATCGTTTTTGTAACTATTTATTCTATAGTTGTATTGAAGGAACATGAGAGATTGGTTAGAAAACTTATTGGATCAATAGTAGTTACCTGTGGTGCGATTTTACTCGCGTACGGATAAGTATGTTTAAAGATCAGAAATATTTGAAAATTGCAAAGCAACAAAGAATCAGTGTATAATCTCATTCGATCAATAATATAATTGATTATTGAAAAAGCCGAGGTAGCTCAGTTGCTCAATGAGATCTTGGATTTTACAATGCCGAGTTTTACAAGGGAGAAGTAAAATCCTTAGTCGAATTAGTACCGCGGAGATTTTCGAAGCGGGGGTAGAGCTGGAATATATGTATCGTTAAAAATTTAGTCACATTTTAAAGCCGAGGTAGCTCAGTTGGTAGAGCATGCGACTGAAAATCGCAGTGTCGCCAGTTCAAGTCTGGCCCTCGGCATTCGGAGAACACCTTCTCCTTAAGTGTTTTTCTTATTTGGTGATTTCTTTGCGAGAGGTGGACCAATTGATCAAATTTTTCAACTGCACTTTGTTGGTTTCAACTTGAACTCATTGAGTA
>JAQVGX010000036.1 GCA_028696515.1 Candidatus Dojkabacteria bacterium
GGAACTTTGCGATAGTGAAGCCGGAGGAACAGGAGCAGATAGAGCTTCGAACAGTAGTAGAGATAACGTGTTTGGTACCGACAGGGCTGCTGGACAATGCGATAACGAGTGCACTAGTAGGACTATTTTTGATAACACTTGGAGGAGTAGTATACAGATTCAGGCAGCAAATGTATCTTTATTTGGCTCCAGTGGAGAAACCTTTATTGATCGGTTTGAAAAAAGTAGTTAAATATGTCAGGGCAGAGAGTTACGATAATATCCGGCTCGGGAAAAAGGGCCGTTTCGAGAAAAGATCTATAAAAAAGGCGGATAAAAAGAGGAAGTAGCTTCTAAATCAGCAGCTGATTTAGATCTAAAACAATATTTTATTAAAAAAATATGAAAGGATCGAAATTATTATTGGTGTTTGTTTTTATCGTAACGATAGTTTTGGGGATAGGGGCGGTATGGATTGGATTGCGACTTAGTAAAGAAGAACAAACTCAACCAGAAACTAAGATAACGACAACAACAAGTGTTGAGAAACTTCCTGATACAGGAACTGGAAGACTGTGTATATATAATGGTGATTCAGAATTCCATGATTTGTGTGGAGCTGATCATCAAGATCCTCCTTACTATAATGGAAATGACTTACAATTCAGCGCAACTCATTCATTCGATGAAGCTACGCAGTCTGTTGTTATATGTACCTCGGTTACCAATAGATCTGATTCGGGAAAGACATATACACTTCCGTATTGGAATTCAAATTATTGTCCCCGAAGAGGGACCAATCCCTTTTGTGATATTCAGAGTTTTCATGATCACTGTGAAAATGCAAATACTCCTGAATGTATGGCTTACTGGGGATGTCATGAAAATGGGGAAAGAAATAATACTCCAATTTCATTAGCTCCGGGACAATCAACAGGGCCATTATGTAGAAATATACCCAAAACTGCTGAGTGTGGGTTGGTTCAGTGGGATATTGGTGTTAACAATTGTGGAGAAAATGACCAAGGAGATCCTATCTTACCAAATGGATATTTTGGATATCTTTACTACCTGGGTACAAATGCTTGTCCTTTATACTGCAATGATTTAACTGCTAATCCAACTGTGATAAGTAGCCTCGATGGAGGCACTATTGATCTTACTACTAGTATAGAAACGGAGTATGTCTCTGAACTTGACTATACCTATGGCAATGATTTATCGGGAACAAGTATTCCAGGGGGAAGAGATGTAGCAAATACTACTTGGTATATACCAGCGGGGACTTCGGCTGGCAGTTACACGGCTTGGGTGAGTGTTGACGGCCGAGTTATCCTTGACACCCATAGTATTCCTCCATATGTTGATGTTCAAGCCTCCGGCTGTACTGGAAAGGATCAGTGCACTCCTGAAGGAAGCGGATGTCAGGTCCCGATTGAAGTAAGACAAACCACAACAACAAGTACACCGACAAGTACAACAACAACAACACAACCGGAAGGGACGTGTGACTGTGAGAGTATACAGAGAAGCCCGAGCGGAGATGATCTATTGCCCGGAACATATGTAACATACATACTAACAGCAGAAGACCAGAACGGAGATCCTTGTATACCGGATGTAGTAGAATGGGAAGTGACAAGCGGATCATTGACTGAGATAGATAGTGGTTCAAATGGTGGATCACAACACTGGATAATATATCAGATACCGGCAGGAGCAGAGTCAGGTACTGAGATATGTGTAGAAGGAACGGTAGACAATAATCCTGTGACAAGCGGCTGCAGCGACTGCTTCAGTATAGGAGAGCAGGAGCTTCCGGCATTTGCAGCAGTGAAGACGGCACAGATAGAATGTATAAATGACAATACAGCAGCGCGAGTGACGTATACAATACACGTAAGGAACATCTCGGATGTAGAAGGAGTGATAGAGTATGTAGAAGATACATATGATTCGAGATTCCAATCCAGCTGGATAAGCAACATAACACCAACGCCGGACTCGCATAATGGGAATGTGATAAGGTGGGATAATAACAATGGAGGATATACATTAGCAGCAAATGACGGGGCGAGCGGAGGAGAAGATGAGATAGAGTTCAGCTACATAGTAACAGTACCATCAGAGTATTTTGGTACATATGAGAATGGGGAGTTTGAGCCGTACAAGTACAGGAACTTTGCGATAGTGAAGCCGGAGGAACAGGAGCAGATAGAGCTTCGAACAGTAGTAGAGATAACGTGTTTGGTACCGACAGGGCTGCTGGACAATGCGATAACGAGTGCACTAGTAGGACTATTCTTGATAACACTTGGAGGAGTAGTATACAGATTCAGGTGGGAGTTGTATGGATACTTGGCACCGGTCGATGATACTGTTATTGCCGGCGCTAGGGGTGTAGATAGAGCGTTGAACCGGATGTTGTATGTGATGGACAGGATTGGCGGGGGGTTTGTAAAGCTTGGAAGCATGATCGTAAAAATAGTTGGGATCAAGGTCAGGGATGCGAAGGTTGATCTTTATGAGAAGACACACCTGACTAAAGAAGAAAGATTTGAGAATAAATCAATAAGAGAAGCTGACAGAAGGAGAAATTAAAAGTGTCCGAAGTATCTTAAACTGTCAAATCAAAATGGGGTTTCCCTTATTTGTGATTTCTGTTATATTGTAAATGTGCTTATTTTTGTGTGATTTATATGAAAGACTCAAAGGTGCTCATAGTGTTTGTTTTCATCATAACAATAGCTTTGGGGATCAGTGCAGTATGGATTGGATTGCGACTTAGTAAAGAAGAACAAAAGACCCCAACCCCTGAAGAAATAATTCCACCAGAAACTGGTGATTATGATGATACAAATCCTGCTAGCTGTTGGAAGCGGAATAACGCATGTACTGGCTTCAACCCGACAAATATGTATGGAGAATTAGCAGAACAACCTCCTCCTTCCGAGAAACTAATTGAAGGAAGAACTATATCTTCAACTGGTAAGATAAATTTTGAAATGAATGGAAAAGGAGCAGCAAAAAAGTTTGATGATCCAAATACTTCTGGATGGTCCTATTATCAAGATGTTACATTTAGAATGAGCATACCCGAAGGGAAAAAGATTCTGTGGGACGAGGCATACATGTTCTGGGGTACTCAACATAAAGATCTAGGATTTTGTCCAAGAAGATTTGTAACTGTTACGATAAAAAATTCGGATGGAGGAGTTATAGTTGATGGGCTACAGGTTGATGGTTCAAGATACTACCAAAGAGGCGACAGTAGAGAATGCTTCGGGAAATCAACAGATTCTTATATTTCAAATGATGGGGAACTCAATGATCAAAGACTGGCAAATTTAACTGGACCTATAACTGTCACTGTTAGCAATTTGCATCCTGATGCTTATGACAATTATGATGACGATCCCGAGGATACAGAGCTTCCATATCCTAGAAATGGTATTGGAGCAGGACTGTTCCTTCCTTATGAAGATGATACTACTGGGGGATATGATACTATTGTTCTTAAACCTTTTGGTAATGACACCTATTGGGATGATGATGTCGAGGATAATGCAGTTAATCCATTATGTACAGATGTTGAGACATTAAACTTCACTCTGCCAAATGTTAGGGTGGGCGAACCGGTAAAGGCAGGATTTTTCTTGGGGGAAACAGAATATGATATTAGGGATGATCGTTGTAGGCCTGCATACTTATTCTATAACTATAGTAGTCCGACAAGAAGGGTTGCTCTAAACCCTACTACTCAATCAAGCCGATGTGGTGATTACAATAACCCCAGCTGGCTTGCCCAGAAAGTTACAAGGGGTGATGACGGTATTTACTGGGACACTTGGGTAACAGGAAAGGATCTGACTAATATTAATGCAGATTCCGTAAACGTATCTTTCTCATCTATTTCAAAGACTTGGAAAAATAAACAATATAGAGACTGTGAGGTATCCTCACAGTGTGAAGGAGTGATTTGCAACGGAGAATCATTTACTTTTATGGCAGCAGCCTTAGCCTTCCCGACTGGAACTACGACAACAACAACTACTACAACTACGACTACAACAACAACAACGACAACGACTACTACAACTAGTACAACAACAAGTACAAGTACGAGTACGAGCACAACAACAAGTACACCGACAAGTACAACAACAACAACACAACCGGAAGGGACGTGTGACTGTGAGAGTATACAGAGAAGCCCGAGCGGAGATGATCTATTGCCCGGAACATATGTAACATACATACTAACAGCAGAAGACCAGAACGGAGATCCTTGTATACCGGATGTAGTAGAATGGGAAGTGACAAGCGGATCATTGACTGAGATAGATAGTGGTTCAAATGGTGGATCACAACACTGGATAATATATCAGATACCGGCAGGAGCAGAGTCAGGTACTGAGATATGTGTAGAAGGAACGGTAGACAATAATCCTGTGACAAGCGGCTGCAGCGACTGCTTCAGTATAGGAGAGCAGGAGCTTCCGGCATTTGCAGCAGTGAAGACGGCACAGATAGAATGTATAAATGACAATACAGCAGCGCGAGTGACGTATACAATACACGTAAGGAACATCTCGGATGTAGAAGGAGTGATAGAGTATGTAGAAGATACATATGATTCGAGATTCCAATCCAGCTGGATAAGCAACATAACACCAACGCCGGACTCGCATAATGGGAATGTGATAAGGTGGGATAATAACAATGGAGGATATACATTAGCAGCAAATGACGGGGCGAGCGGAGGAGAAGATGAGATAGAGTTCAGCTACATAGTAACAGTACCATCAGAGTATTTTGGTACATATGAGAATGGGGAGTTTGAGCCGTACAAGTACAGGAACTTTGCGATAGTGAAGCCGGAGGAACAGGAGCAGATAGAGCTTCGAACAGTAGTAGAGATAACGTGTTTGGTACCGACAGGGCTGCTGGACAATGCGATAACGAGTGCACTAGTAGGACTATTTTTGATAACACTTGGAGGAGTAGTATACAGATTCAGGTGGGAGTTGTATGGATACTTGGCACCGGTCGATGATACTGTTATTGCCGGCGCTGCCAGTGCAGGAGACGCTTTGAAAAGTGGTGTTCAGGGAACAGGTGAACTGATAACGGATTTTATAAAGAAAATAGTTATCGGAATTGACTACTTAGGAGAAACTGTCAAAAAGGGATTGATTGGAGTAGGTGCAATGGTAGTTAACGGTGTAAAGAGAATTGCAGTGGGTACCAAAAAAGCAGCAATATTGGTCAAGAATAGCATCACAAGATTTGATAAAAGGATAGATAACATGAAGAAGGAAGTTGAGACAGAAATCTATGAGCGAACTCATATGAGTAGGGAGGAACGATTTGAAAGTAAGTCTATCCGTGAGGCTGACAAGAAAAGAAGTGGACGCTAAGATCTCTTTATTATCATCAAATTATTTGATAAAATCCTGGAGTTGATGATTGGATGCTCTTTATATCTTTGCGCACATAGCTTCTGCCAAAGGGGGCGGCCCGGCCCTTGGCTGGCAATCGGGTCTGTCTGAGCAAGCAAGTAGGTATCAGACCTAGATTTAGCTGAGTGCGCACATAGCTCAATCGGATAGAGCAACAGCCTTCTAAGCTGTAGGTTACAGGTTCGAGTCCTGTTGTGCGCACTCAGCTAAATCAGAAAAGCAGTAGGTTGCAGGCTTGCCCCGCTTATGAGCGAAGCGAATTATGCGGGGTTCGAGTCCTGTTGTGCGCACTCAGCTTCATCTGTGATACAGGTTCCCGCCAGAGGCGGACCGGCGAGTCCTGTTGTGCACGATTAGCTGAGTTGAAATAAAAAATTGTTCAAAGCATGAAATTAGCAGATACTGGTACATGTTGCTGATCATTAACAATAATTTTGCAATCAGGGCGATTTGATGTTAGAGTGTTCCGGTACTGCCTCAGACTCTATGTTAAAGTAGAGTCTTTTTTTAACCCTTGAAAATTTAAATGATTCCGCAGAGGAAGAGTGTAAAATTTTTGGGATAAATAATCCTGTTGAGCTGAGCAGGGCGTAGCTTCGAAGGGATAAGATTCTTACTGCAGGAACTTTGTATAGTTTGTATAGCGAGAATTTGTAATACCAATACATAGCCTTGGCGAAATTTTGTGATTGTGTGTCTTGAGCAAGAGACCTATCAGCCTATGGCTGGAAATGGTTTTTATGGTGGCTGTAGCTCAATTGGTTAGAGCACCCGCCTGTGGAGCGGGATGTTGTGGGTTCAAATCCCACCAGCCACCCCATGAAATTATCCTGTTAAATCAACAAATAAAATCTTACCCCTTGTGGAGCTTAGAACTTTTAAACCAGACTTGAGGTATAGTTGTTCCTGATAAATAATTTGAGCGTTACAATAAAAAATATCCCGTTCCTGTATAGGGGAAAAGTACTTTCGTATTCTAGCTTAAGCTGTTGACCTTTTGAAAGGAGAACAATTTGAAAACTTATAGTAATGTTTGATATAATTATTCAATACATTAAAGGCTAAAAAAATGAGTGAAAGTGAATATGTAGCTCCTTTCATCCCACAAGTTGCTGGATTTGAAAAAGTTGGAGATACCTCTATGGTTGTAAATCCAACTACTCGAGAGATAGGACAGTTGATGAGATATGATCCATTTATTGTTGTACAATGGGATGTAGATCCTCAAACAGGGCAGGTAATGGATGGAAATCTTAGAATGGCATTTGCTGTCAACCTCGAGTTACTTAATGTTGCCAGACATGCTTTAGGTATGGACCCTATTCCGATTCCCCAAGAGGCCTAGTAGTTTTAAAACTCTAACATAGAATTTATAAGGTTATTTCTGACATCTTTCCATATTCTACCCCAGTCGAATAGTTTGTTTAGCTCCAACCTCTTTTGTCTAAAACTCCTTTTTTGTGATTAAATTTATTTTATTTAGTAAATTCATCAAATGTATAATGCTGGAATAACAGCAGCTGCAGCTGCCGCTGCGTACAGAAAGAAACAAAGGCAAGAAAAAGAAAGAAAAGTAAGAATTGCAGAGTTAACAAGAGAGCTCAAAAAGTCACATAAAGAGTATAGGGATCATTTTGGTAAGGTTGGTGAATTTATAATAGATAATAATATTATAAAGATTATCGGGAAGAAAAAAGAAATGTTAGATAAGATTAAGGAGGAATACGAGACAGTCCTAAGAAAGTTTTCAGGAAGTAGTCCATTAATTGAATATGATAAATTAAATGTAGCGATGAGTTTAGTAAAGAGATTCTCGAAAAACCCTGATAATAATTGGAAAGAGATTAGAAAAATTGCCAGAAATAATAATATCAAAATAACAGAATTGAATAGGACTATTGTGGCTTGGTTAATGAAATTCTAAGTAAAGCAGATATTCCTTTCTGTCCTATAGAAAATACTTACTTACTATAACCTTGAGCTTTAGAGTGTAATGACAATAAACTTTTTAAGGAAATCCAGATCAAGCATAAGATCAACTTTCAAGTTCAACAACTCGTTTAATAACTGACTCATTTTCCTTTAAAGGATTCTGCTTGCCCGCCAAAGTCCTGAGTGTGCGAAGGACGTAGGAAGGAAGAGCGGGATGTTGTGGGTTGAAATCCCCCAATCACGAGATAAACCTTGATATGTTTCAAAAGGGATGTTATTATTTTTTAAAACTTTTTTATCAACGCTCTTGAATATCTCTAAACCATACAGGGTGATCATTAAAATATTCGTTGGGGTTATTTTGCTAGGGAGCGTTTTGTTCGCTCATGAGCGTGACAGTTATGCCCAAGAATCAGTGATATCAGATCTCTGCAATTATTTACCAATATTTTCGGCTAATGTAGAATTTATAGATTCTGGTAAAGGCTGCTCTTATCAGATTACAAGAGAATTTATTGGCTGGGATACACCGCTCACCGGCCCAACTGGTAATACATTCGATCTAGCCGCTATCGATTATGACAATGATGGAGATACAGATCTGATCGAATCGACGGTTAATCAAACAGATTTTTTCTACGAGAACAATGGCTCTGCTGACCCTACAACCTGGGTTCGTACAGCAGCTTTCACAGATCCCGTATCATCGTCATACACTTCTGATATTGAAATCCTGGATATCAACGATGACGGATGGGATGACGTAGTATTAGCTCGATATGGATCAACAGGTAATAATAACCTTTACTACTTAAATAATCAAGACTCTCCTGACACGTGGACTCATGTTTTAGCGTTCGGTACAGGAACTACATATGATATCAATTTTGGTGATATTAACGGAGACAATCTGCTTGACGCTGTCGTTGCTAATATATCTAATGGACAGAACTATGCATACCTCAACAATGGTGGATCTCCAGAAACCTGGACGAGCGATCCAGCTTTTGGGACTGGTCATTCATATGGCATGGCAATTGGTGATTTAGATGGTGATGGCTTAAATGACGTTGTAGTCGGGAATGGCGGATATTATTCGCAACAAAACTATGTGTACTTAAACAATGGTGGTACACCTGACACTTGGACGTTAACAAATCTGGGCTCAGCTCTATCCGATCATACTCAGAATGTAATAGTTTATGATTATAATAATGACAATAAAAACGACGTTATTGTTTTGAATGGAAACAATACAGAAAGTTGGCAGAACTATGTGATAGAAAGTAATGGCAACTCCCCAAATACATGGACGAGACGCAGTCTCTTAGGTACAAGTTCTTCCCGAGATTATGACATAGCGGATGTTACGCTCGATGGATACGATGATCTAATAATTGCCAATTATGGCGGTCATCAAAATATGCTTGTTTCATTCCTACCGACCTATACAATCTCTACACCATTTGGTAGTGGGAATACGTCTGCAGTTCTCATTGCAGACATGGATAATGATGGAGATTTAGATGTTATCATAGGGAATCTTGCGGAAACAAATACTTACTATCCCGCAATTACAGGGCATCTATCTTCCGGATCTATATCATTTAACGTTGATTTCCAGGACACAGGTAATATCAGTCACCTTATAATCACCGTTACAGATGAAACTCCTCCGAATACGAATATTACCTATTCAGTGTTTCATTCTGACTGCACATCACCATATGATAATTACCAGCAAATGGATGACATCGATGGTTCTATTGTGATCGATAATCCTGTACTCCAGGAAGATTCAATATGTCTCGTGGCAGACCTCTTCAGCACTGATCCCTCCCAAACTCCGATACTCTCTCAGATGCAATTTGATCTAATTCCTTTCAATGATGATGAGCCTACTGATACATTAGTAGATACGGGCTTTCCTATGTATCATATTTGGTTTGTTTCAATGTTCATTATTGCTGTCATATCAGGAAATCGTATTCATGATACTTTTTGCAACGCAACAAAGATTACTTTGTGGAGGTGATTATTTATATGATCGAGATTTAATAATGAGACAAACATCCATTGCCAGCACAGAGGTCTTTGTCTCTTCAAATCCGCTCCAATCACCAACCCCATTCTTCTTAGCTCCTCATTTTATTCGGAGCCTCGAATAGTAAATTTGGTGAAATCCCCCCTCATAAATTTATGCTGAATTCCCCGGAAGAAGAATGCTCTTTGTAGGTTTACTGAAGAAGAGCATATAAAATTCGTATTTGTACTTATCTACTACGTTTACATTCTAAAGAGGAAAAACAACCAAGGGTGAACTTATCTTCGTTATTTCCTCTTTGAAAATCAGAGGGAAGATTATGCCAATATAGCATTAACTTACTTCTTTTTCTTTTGAGACTTCCCTTTTGCCGGTTTATCCTGTTTCTTTCCTGACGTCTTCTTTTTTACTGTCTTTGCTGTTTTGGGCTTGGCAGTCTTTTTTGCAACGGCTTTTTTGGTCTTTGTCTTGTCCTTTCCAGTTTTCTTCTCAGTAATTTTCTTTATGACCAGCTTTGCCTCCTCACTCTTCTTTTTGGAACTCACTGGTTTACTGGTAGTATTTTTGAGTGGTAAGAGTGCATTCAATCTTTCTATCATCGTATCCATTTTGCTGTTTAGTTTCTGCATCTGGTTTGTCAACTCTTTGTCTCCGCTATTCCCGCCACTGCTTCTCTTATCAGATTTGTCTGTCTTTTTGAAGCATCTGTCACAGTAGACGGACTTGCCGCTTGTAGGTCGGAATGGAACCTCACATTCCTCTCCGCACTCGTCACACACAGCGGTAAACATTTGTTTGTCACCGTAGTCACGTCGTCTGTCAAAATTTCTGTCTCTAGGCCCTCTAGGCTGACCGCCAGACTGTTTTTCGACACATCTGCTGCAGTATACTGGTTTATTGCCGCTAGGTTTGAAAGGGACCTGACAGTTGTTCCCGCACTCGTCGCATACTGCTTCAAACATTACGGTATCTCTGTTTCCGAAGCGTCTTCGTGAGTCAGGTCTTCGTCTTTGGTTATAATCATTCATGGTTCTATTCGTAAAAAGTAAATGGGTAAAATTTTATTGAAAATAGTATTTCTAGATGAATGTGTGTATTTATAAATTCAGATTTCAAAAACATGTGTCAAACAACTGCCTCTTTATCATTTGATTTGCTTGTACAACTAGCCAATTAATAAAAAGGCAAAAGTTTGCTCAGTTTTGGTTAACTTTGTTCTGTCTAGAGAATGATTACTCTTCTATCAGTTCGATCTTTACTGCATTTGCTCCTTTTTCTGTCTGTTCGATTTCGAACTTGACCTTGTCGCCAACACGCAATTTTCTATCAGCTAAATCACCGTCAAGTGAATTCTCATGGTAGAAAACGTCTTTATCAGCATCATCCTGCTTGATAAAGCCGAAGCCTTTTTCAGTAACTGTTTTTACTGTACCTGTAGCCATTATATATAGATAAAAAATATAAAAATAGTGGAAATAACTAGAAATAATGCTTTGAGGATTACTTAGTTCACTTCCGAGAACAATTTATTGTATCATAGATGATTTCAAAAGGCTAATGCTAATTCTTTAATAAATTATATTGATACTTAATATATTATAGAGAATTTATTTTTATAGTAAAACTTTTTCCCAATCATATTTTTCAACTGGGTTTTCGGATTCGCAACCAGATTACTCGCAGTTTAGACTATATGAATATTTCTTAGGTCACATAGCTTTTTGGTTAGCACTTGTCAAGCTTCTAGATATCTCTGTTTTAGAAGACTTGGACATCGATATTTTCATAATTGTACAAATTCTAAAAGAGTAATCCAGCTTCAGATCCAGGCATTTCAGAGATCAGATTCTCATCATCATAACCCTTTGCAGCAGAACATAAATTGTTGATAATAGTATTATTCCCAAGATGTTCTTCAAGGACTCCAATAATAAATCCAAGCGAGAAGGTTGCTCCTAGAATTTCCATCATCAATTGGAATAGACATCAAGACATCAAGTGGCATGATGTCCTCACCTTCAAGCATAGCATAGTACATTAAGTTTATATCCATCCATGGTGTATTATCACTTGGGAGATTGAGATATTCATTTATGAACTTTCTATCTCTCTCAATATAAACATCATTTTTTAGATATATCGATCCCGGAGTAAAAGGTAAATACTGAATACCATCAACAGCAAGTTGATCTGCACTGAAGAATGTAGAATATTCATATTTGCCTCCCCACACCAAGCTTGCTTTTAAACGATCATAGCCCTCAGGGAAAAGGCCTATTGATTCGGGGGATTCATTTCTGTTCAGCCAGTAAGTTTCGGCGGATAAGATTTCACTTGTATAAAGAAACTCAGACAAGGCTTGCAGATTTTCATTCTCTGTAATGCGGCTCCAAAGCCATAACGAATACCAGGCATTGATAGCTTCCGATGTTGATTCTTGGTTGTTTCCGTCCGGTGTTCCCTGAATTCCTGTTGCCCAGGAATGGTTTTCGTACCAATCATAAACTCTTACGAATGGAAATGATGGATCATCTCTTTTCCAAGACGCATAATCTCGAGCCAGGATTTCTATGAAATCTCCATAGTCCTCGCGGAACTGCTCATCTCTCTCTGAGATCACTGAAGCGGCATAAAGAAAGTAGCCGTAATGGAAATGGTGATCATTATAGTTCTCAGATCCGAATTCTGTTTTTACAGCTATGAGCCCCCCTAGTTTTTTATCATATTTGAAATATTTAGATTCTTCTCCATCTACATAAGTAAACCAGTTTATCAATTCTTTTTTGAGCTGCGCGCTGAGTCTGTCGGCTCCATTTGGATTTTCTATTTCATCTGCTATTTGGATCAGACGTGCTGCCCTTGCAAGCTGTTTACCTGCGAAGTAACTTGAATCAGCTGTAAATGCAGTGCTGTTTATATCCTCTATTAATACAGTATTTAGCTGATTAATTTGCTGTTTGCTCAATTTACGATATGAAAGGCTGCTTGGTATATCTCTTCGTCTAAATTCAAGAGAAAATGTATCTCTAACGGCAAGGAAGCTTTCTATTCCACGGACTGTTTGTATAGTGTAGAGCAGCTCAGTATTATCCGGATTCAAGAGTTTTTTATGATGCGGCAGTACCCCCCAAATCGTACCCTTTTCATTTTGTGAATCCTGATATGTGAAGATAAAGTCTAAACGGATAGCATCCTTTAAAACTTCAATTTCAGCATGAACATTTTCGATGATGTTTTTTGAATATTGATTAATCTTTTGAAAGGATTCTTCATCTGTGTACATGCCAAGAGTTAGATAATCAGAACGGCTGGTGGAGGAAAGGGTTATTGTGTTCTCAGAATTATTCACTGTATTCATACTTGTGAAGAAGCCGATATTGTGATTATTTCTATGGGCACTGATTATCTCCTCGTTAGAGCTAAGTTCATAGCTGTTGCCTATTATTTCAAGTTTCTTCAAATAAGATTTGATAAAAACATATGGTGATCCCTGTATAAAAACAACTTCAAATACAGGATCAGATGTTTTCTCTGAATAGAATGCTGTTCTTATTGTAAGATCAGAAAAATCTAGGATTTCTACTCGGTCAATATCTTTATCCTGAGGTCTGATGCTTAGATATTCGCCGCCTAATGATCCTACAACAGTTTTAGTGGAAGCTGTTATTGAGGGTATTCCAATATGTAAACCTTGGGAATCGCTTTTCACTGCATATGGAAAAAAGTAGGCACCTTCGATATGTCCGTTAAATGCAACTGAGCTCCAAATCTTATTTGTAGGTATGGGTTTTTCCTTAAGCCTCTCATCAACAAAAAGATCAGTAAGATGTTCAAAGCTATCAAAGCTGGCCTTTCCTTCTACTAAAGGAATCCTATCCGAATCTGCACTGAACTGACTGTCAGAGTCTGCTGTTGAGTTCTTCTTCAAAATTATCCAGACAGTCAAACCAACTATGAGGAGTATAAGTATGCTAATTAAGTATGAAGCAGTATTTGATCTGTGATTCATTTCCATAACTCTGGAATATATCTATTTCAAATAAATAATAATTTTAGTCAATATTAAGTTTGAGAATATTTTAAAAAGATTAGAATATAGTTCCAATTCTTTCCCTGACAGAATTCGCCAAGCTTTTAATTTCATGCTGAAACCTAGTATATTTCAGATAAAGAGGGTCATTTCTTTTCAGTTTAACAGTAACCGGTATTCCGTCAAAGGTATTGCTGAGCGAAGACGTTGTAGTGGAATCTATAGTAAGCTCCTCTTTTTCAAAATCATATTCTGGATGAATGTAAGATACCAATCCATCTGTCTTTTCTCCATTTGGAAATGTTATCTCAACAGGGGTATTGATATTTATGACATCAAGATTTTCCGGCTCTATATGGATCTTGGATCTGATGAGAGATGAGTCGATTTGTATGTCCATAATCTTATCGTCTCGTGTTATGTAAGAACCTTCTTGATAGTATATTCTCTTTATAGTGCCCTCGACAGTAGATGCAACGTTTCTGGGTGTTAAATCATTTCCATTTTGCAAAGTGGTTATTATACCATTGGTGTTGTTTAAATCCTGTCCCTGCAATCTTTGTATACTTACATTTTCAACATTTGTTGGAGAGGATTCTATAACCGGCTGATAGCTGAAAAGAGCTTCTCCCTCATTTACATTCATGCCGATTCTCTTATAAATTCCTGTAATATAACCATAATCTCCAGTTCCTATAGTAACTGAGTCTTTGATAACCACAGATTCATCAGCAACTATAGTGTTCCTGTCATCTAGTTTTATTCCCACAAGTATATATGTAATACTGATTACGGTTAGTAGAATGATAATGAATATAACCAATCTTTTCATTTATAGTTTTTCTTATAACTTAAATTAAAAATAGTAAACTTCCCCAGTAATATTATGTTTAAAAGTACCCAGAATGTGTTTATAGCTGTGATGATAGGCTTATCTATATTAAGAAGTCCGATAGGTATTGAAACAATCGAGAGCAGCAGTATGATTATATGCACCCAGAGAAAATCTATTGGCTTCTTTTCTCTTTTTACTTTTTTGACCGATCCAGTGGCAACCCACTTTATCTCTTTTGAAAATAAAGTGTTGAACAATGCCTGAATATAAGCTACGAAGCTATTTGTAGAAAGAATAAAAGAGTCCCAGCTTACTTTTCTGGTAATCCATAATATGACTACAAACTGAACCAAGAAGAATGGTATGTAGTGACTAGCCCACACCTCAAAAGGAGCATTTAAAGGTATGAAACCGAATAAAAGATACAGAATAGGTATTAACATAATGAGGAAGATAACTATTCCCGAAAAGTAAAAAGTACTTGAAAGAAGGTACTGGATTTTCTGGTCTACTGTAATATCTTTAAATAATGGATTCTGCTTGAAAAACATGTGAAAACCCCCTCCGGCCCATCTGACTTGCTGATTGTGATACTCTTCCAGTGTATCAGGGCCTATTCCTCTTGCCAGAATATCTGAAATGTAAATAGTAGACCAGCCGGCTTGGTGAAGTAGATAGCTGGTAAAAAGATCTTCTGACTTATGGGCGTAAATTCCACCAACTTCTTCTATAGCTTTTCTTCTGAAAATACCGTTCGTTCCTACCCAGAAGACAGAATTGAACTTATTTTTGCCTTTAAATATTACCTCGTAAAAAACTTTCTGGACATCACTCGCTCCCCGGGAGATAAGATTATTTTTATTTCTATAAACCTGCGGTGTCTGCACCAATGCAACTTTGTTGCTCATGAAGAAAGGAAGAGTTTTGATGAGAAAATTCTTATGAGGGATATAGTCAGCATCAAATACTGCAAAAAACCTGCCCTGGGTCTTTGTAAGAGCATTGTTTATATTGCCGGCCTTATAGTCCTTATTTCTCTTTCTAGTTATATAGTGCACATCAAGTTTTTCCGCCAGCTTTTTTACTTCTTCCGATTTGCCATCATCCAGGATATAAGTTTTATGATCAATATTCATAGATTTCGCTGCTTTGACGGTTTCTTTTATTATTTCAAGCGGCTCATTATATACCGTGATGAATATATCTACTCCCCCCTCAATTTTTCCTTTCTTTTTTAGAATTTTCATCTCTTCGTAATATTCGGCATAATTAAAAAAATTTGTGGGTAAAAGTAGCATTTCGTACCGTCATTGTGGTATAAAGCATAATTTCCTTAAATTTATGAATAAAAAAGTGTACGAAATGTGGATCTTTAAAAACTCAAAA
>JAQVGX010000037.1 GCA_028696515.1 Candidatus Dojkabacteria bacterium
TCGGCATCCCCCGTCCCCAAGGCTCCGCCTACGATATCGGAGCATATGAATACTACGACATTCCAGTAACTCTTGACTCTGAAACTGAAAGTAGTTTTGATTCTCCAACCCCAATGTTTACAGGAGCAGTATCAACAGTAGATAGTGGAACAATTGTAATGATAGAATATTCCATAGACGGAGGTGTGTGGACTGCGTTGGGAGTGATTCCAACAGACGGAGCTCTAGATGAGAGTGAGGAAGAATTCTCCATAACAGTTCCTTATGAACTTGAAGAAGGAGAACACACGATACAGATAAGAGCTACCGATTCGTATGGGAATACTACGTATTCTACGATGTATGCCGAGTTAGAATTTAATATTGAGGAGGAAGTAGAAGAGCTGCCTGAAACGGGAGAAGCATGTTTGCTGAAGGGAATGTTGTTTCTTCTGACAATTATTCCCTTTTCAGCTATCTTAAAATTTGTCCCTACCATAAGACAAGGTAACAAAATTAGAATTTGAAACTATATCACCTATGAAAAAACTTCATATTTCAAAAACTTACAAATTTTTACTATCTCTAATGTCAGTATCAAAATTCTCTGTTAAAGCAAAAGATTTTAAGAAAAGGTTTCTCCATCGGGAGGTTTTTATGATCTTTATCATATTTTCCTCCTTTCTACTTACACTTGTAAGCGCTCATAGTGTTTTTGCTTCATATAGCGATGATGCAAGTTATGAAACTCCAGGCTTTACTGATAATGATCAGTATAGCAGCTATAGCGTTTATACTATTGCCTCAGATGGTGATTACACATATGTAGGTGGATCTTTTAGAAACACCTGTATTCAGACAGGACAAGGTGCTCTTTTAGACCTGACATATGGTTTTGCTGACCGAGATGCGATACCAAGGATGACAGGACACGGTGGTGATGTATCCGAAGCAGCTCCAGATGGAAATGGCGGTTGGTATATTGGTGGCTCTTTCAGAGATATAGAAGGCGACGATACAGGAGAATCTATCTACTCTTCCAAACATCAAATGCTTATTCATGTTTTAAGCGACGGATCTATTGATCCCGATTGGAACCCGCTTCCAATTGGATACCATATTAATAACTTAGTTTTTGATGGCTACTCTGTTTATGTAACAGGTAACTTTACTTCTATCGGAGGACATGATTTTGCAAAAATAGCAAAGCTAGATAAGACAACTGGTGCTGCTGACCCTAATTGGTACCCTGGACAAACCAACTCCCCTATAAGCACAATTGCGGTGGATAATAATGATTTGTACATGGGTGGGAGCTTCAGTTATATTGGAGATAACAATGGTCACGGAGTCGGAGTTGATCTAGATTTACAAGAAGTAATCAATGGGTATCCAAATGTAAATAATAATATCTATGCAGTAGAATCAGATGGTTCTGGAGGGTGGTATATTGGCGGCAATTTCACACAAGTAGGAGATACCTCTAGAAATGGACTCGCTCATATATTGTCAGACAGATCTGTTGATCCAGATTGGAATCCTAATGCAAATTCAATCGTTTATGACATAAAGGTAGTTGGATCTGATGTTTATGTTGGTGGTAGTTTTACAACAATTGGAGAACAATCATATCGTTATCTTGCTAAGCTTGATAATAATACCGGATTAGCTGACTCAGACTGGGACGTCAATCTACCAAACGGACAGGTCAGAACTTTGACTATCGATGGAAACAATTTGTATGTAGGAGGAGATTATTCCTATATAGGACATTACTTTGGAAATGGCATACCAATTAACACAGTTACGGGTGAAGTAGAAAATATTTTTCCAAAAGTAAACAATACTATAAGTACAGTCATTCCCGACAATTACGGTGGATGGTACATCGGAGGTAATTTTACTCAAGTAGGTGAACTTACAAGAAATAGAATAGCGCATATATTAGCCGATGGGTCAGTTGATCCTGGCTGGAATCCAAACGCAACCTCCGGGAATGTGTACACTTTGGCACTCAATAATAATAAGTTGTATGTTGGTGGAGATTTTTATAGTATCGGCGGCCAATCGCGAAGAAAACTTGCTGAAATAGACACAGAAACTGGACTTGCAACAGATTGGAATCCTTACCCAAATGACTCAGTATCAGCTCTAACTATTTCAGGATCAACACTTTATGTCGGAGGAAATTTTACTAATATTGGCGGGGAATCCAGAAGCAGGATAGCTTCATATGATTTGACTACAAATTCATTAACAGAATGGAATCCAATTTCTAACAATTCAGTAAGAACGATTAAGACTTCTGGTTCAAATATTTACGTGGGAGGAAATTTCACTTCAATAGGAGGTCAAACACGTAATCGAATTGCTGCTTTAGATATTACAACTGGACTTGCAACAGATTGGGATCCTAATGCTGACAATTCTGTTCAAACAATTGAATTTTCCGATTCTTTATTATACGCAGGGGGCTATTTCACTTCAATAGGAGGTCAAACACGTAATCGAATTGCTGCTATTGATCTTACTACTGGATTGGCAACAACTTGGAATCCCAATGCTGATGGGATTGTAACTACTTTAACTTTATCAGATTCTGATTTATACGTAGGAGGGTATTTCACAAATATTGGAGATCAGACGAGAAACTATGCTGCTGTTTTGGATATAAATACAGGTTCAGCAAATGATTGGAACCCGAATTTTGATAGTGTAGTTACAACAATGGCTTTATCAAACAACAAGTTATATGTAGGAGGCTATTTTACTTCTATGGGAGGAGAAATTTTTAACAGGTTATCCAGATTCTTGATATCAGATGAGGAATTGGATTCAACTTGGAACCCAAATGCTAATGGAAGTATTTACAAACTCGCAGTGTCAGGCTCCTATATATATGCCAGTGGGCAATTCACTACAATTGGTGGCCAAACAAGAAATAGAATTGCCGCTTTGGACGCAACAACAGGGTTGGCAAATGTCTGGAATCCAAACGCAAGCAGTACTGTGTATGACATAAAAATTTCAGGATCTACCATATATGCTGCAGGCCAATTTACAACTATCGGAGGACAATCCAGAAACAGGCTAGCAGCTGTTGACATTTCGACAGGTCTTGCTACAGCCTGGGATCCTAACGCCAATTCCACTATAAAATCTTTAGTTTTATCTGATTCTACAATCTATGTAGGAGGCAATTTCTCATCTATCGGTAGTCAAACTAGAGGAAATTTTGCAGAAATTGATCTAATTACAGGCCTTGCGACTTCTATGAATTTGAATGCAGATAATAATGTAAATACAATGGCAATTTATGACTCTACCCTATACGTAGGAGGTAATTTTACATCATTTGGAGGACTTTTGATTGATAACTTGATAAGAGTTGATAAAACAACTGGAGTAATAGATGAGTCATGGAACCCTAATCCAAACGGTGGTATTTACAGCCTTGCTTTATCTGGAGATAATGTTTTCTTAGGAGGTGAATTTTCTGAAGTAGGAGGGCTATCTCGAAATAATATAGCAAAACTAAGTAAATCAGACGGCTCAACAGATATTATCTGGAACCCTAACTCAAATGGAAGTGTAAATACTATAGCAGTTAATAATGATCAGATTTATGCAGGAGGTTCATTTTCATCGATAGGAGGACTTTCAAGAAATAGAATAGCCAAACTAAACAATACTACAGGAGCTGTAAATACAACCTGGAACCCAAATGCCAGTGACCGTGTGATGACAATCGCAGTAGACGGAGATGATATATATGCAGGTGGCTACTTTACTTCAATAGGAGGTCAAAGTAGAAGATTTGCAGCAAAATTGAACAATACAACTGGAGCTGCAGATACAAACTGGAATCCTAATCCTCAGGGTAGCGGAGCTGGTTTAAGAGAGGTTTTCTTCATGACAATTAATGATGACAAACTGTTTATGGGAGGGGCTTTTTGGGATATATGCACAGGTCGAACAAGGTATTTAGCTCGTTTTGATAACGAAACTATGGAAATAGATGAGAGCTGGAATCCAAATCCAACTCAAACTGTATATGCCCTTGCAATTGATGGGTCAGATCTTTATGTAGGAGGCCAGTTTACTACAATAGATGGTCAGACACGCAATCGGATAGCGAAATTGAATAAGGATGACGGAACTGTTGATCCTACTTGGAATCCAAATGCCAGCAGTATAGTACGTACTATTGTTATTGACAATTCGGACATATATATCGGTGGAGATTTTAGTTCTATAGGAGGTCAACCTTTTGGTCGTATTGCGAAGTTGAATAAGACTGATGGTTCAGCAGATACATCTTGGAATCCTAACGCAAATTACAGAGTATATACGCTAGCTGCCAATCAAAATTATCTTTACGCTGGAGGCGCGTTTTCTACAATAGGAGGATTATCATTAAACAACCTTGCCAGGGTAAATAAAGAAACAGGATTACTAGATCCCGATTGGAATCCTAATCCTGACGACGAAGTTTATGCTTTAGCTTTTGATGATTCATATATATATACAGGAGGTCGGTTTTACAATATTGGCGGAGAACCCATTCGATTTCTGGCAAAAGTAAATGACTCAGACGGATCTGTAGATACAGGTTGGAACCTGGAGCTGACTAATCTTGTAAACGATATTAGTTTGAATGACGAGGGAATGTTTATAGGTGGCGACTTCACCTCCGTTGCAGGTTTATCCTACTATAGAATGGCACATTTGGATCAATCTGGATCTCTAGACACTGATTGGAAATCAAATTTTAATGGCAATGTAAATACATTATTGGAGACATCTGAAGGTCTTTTTGCTGGTGGAGATTTTTATGAGGTTGGTTCAAACGAATCTGCTATAAGCTTAGCATTTTTTCCTGAGATAGAATCACCTGATATTTCACTCAATCCACTTAACCCTAATCCCATATCAAATTCTACTCCTACTATATCAGGAACAGCAAGTGACACTAACGCAACTGTCACTTCTGTAGAATTTCAAATGGACTCGGTAGAGGGAACGTGGTTTGCCTGTACGGCAAGTGATGGATCATTTGATGAAATAACAGAAGATTTCAGCTGTGAAGTAAATCCTTCACAATCAGATGGCTTACATACGATGTATGTAAGATCAACTGATTCAAATAGCAATATAACACCGGAAGGTCAAGAGGAAAGTATATCTTTTACCATTGATACTACTCCTCCTGACTTTACAAATCTTCCCAACGAAGAGGTTGTCGTCAATCTTGAAGAAGGAGCAATAGTACCTACCGGAGACTACATCATAAAAGTAAAACCATCAGACACAACAAGTGGAATACAAAAAGTTGAGTTTTACATAGATGAAGTACTTATCTGTACTGATTCGGTAGCAGACAAAAACGGATTATATATATGTGAATGGAATGTTTCTGAAAATCAGTCAAAGTTAAAAATAAGAGTTTATGATATGGCAGGCAACTATTCTGAGATAGAGAGGAATTTACTCGCAGAATTGCCTGTAACCGGTACGGAAATAAGAGCTCTTTCAATCATATTAATAATAGCGGCAATGTTGATACCAGTAAGAAACATTCTTAAAAATAAGATGAATAGATATTTAAAAGTATTCTGAGACGCGAGGAAACAGTTACTACTTCTTTTTGATATCTGCTATTATGATACTACTATTCTCATTGAAAATTGATAAATAATGAATATCTGCCAAAAGACAATAGTATTTATTAGTACATTTTTCCTATTTATGGTTTTATTTGTAGCAATACCAAGTGTTGTATCAGCAGCGACCTACTGCGACGGCAATCCAGAAGGCAACTGTTATGTTGACGGAAGTGTAGCTTCAAGCGGGGACGGAAAAACACCATCAACAGCATTCAAAACCATCCAGGAAGCTGCTGATGTTGTTGGGCCCGGGGACACGGTAAATGTAAAAGGAGGCATAACATATGCTGAGTCAGTCACTCCGGCTAACTCTGGTTCAGCCGGCAACTATATTACTTACCAGGCCTGGGAGGGAACAGGGGTACCTACTATAAATGCCGAAGGAGTTAGTTCCGGCTATTTGTTATCAGGCATTTCTTACAATATTATTTCTGGCTTTTTTATAACAGATGGAACATCCTCAGGGTTAATGATATCAAACGGAGGAAACATAATTATTAAAAATAACAGTATTAACGATTCAAATATGGGTATTTATCTTGATATTGATTTTGATGATAACTTTAGCGTTTACAATAACATAACATATAACAACAGTTTTGCGGGGATTATTCTTGAAGCAAATGATTCAACTGGTGTAGAATTAAAAAATAATATTGTTTTTGGTAGTAATTATGGACTCTATTTTGATAGGGGTGGTGATGCAGCTGCAATAGACTATAACTTATTATGGGATAATCAAGAAAATTATCTTGATTGCACTCCTGGTGCTCACGACATTTCTGCCGACCCACTCTTCGTCGACCCGGACAGCAACGACTTCCGCCTTCAAGCGGGTTCCCCTGCTATTGACGCAGGCGCGACCCTTTCCGAAGTAACCGACGACATCATCGGCATCCCCCGTCCCCAAGGCTCCGCCTACGATATCGGAGCATATGAATACTACGACATTCCAGTAACTCTTGACTCTGAAACTGAAAGTAGTTTTGATTCTCCAACCCCAACGTTTACAGGAACTGTTTCAACTGTTAGTACAGGAACTATTGTAATTATTGAATACTCACTAGATGGAGGGTCGTGGACTGCTTTAGGAGTGAGTGCTACAGATCGAGCATTTGATGAAAGTGAGGAGGAATTCTCAATTACTCTGCCCTACGCATTGGATGAAGGAGAACATACTATACAGATCCGAGCAACGGATTCTTATGGGAATACTACGTATTCAACCATGTATGCTAGTTTGGAGTTTGAGATACTTGAAGATTTACCTGAGACAGGAAGTGATTTATTATTCCAGATTGTTATAATTTTAACAGCATTTTTATATCATACTTTTTCAAAACGTGAGAATATCAAATACTATTAAAAATAGAAGAAGTATAAGGAGATTTAAAGGGAGAGTGATTCCTTTAAAAATTATTGAGGATTTAAAAGAATCAATTATTTGGGCCCCATCCGCTGGCAATCTTCAAAGCAGAAAGTTTTATTTTGTAACAAATGGCGAGATGAGGTTTGATCTTGCAAAGGCCGCCTTGGACCAGCAGTTTATAGTTGAAGCCCCGTTAGTTGTTGTTGCCTGTGCTGATCTTGAGGCTTCTTCCGTAAAATACAGCGGCCGGGGAAAAGAGCTTTATGGGATAGTTGATACAGCTCTTAGTGTGCAAAACATGATGCTTACAGCATATGAAGCAGGACTTGGTACATGCTGGGTTGGCGGTTTCGAAGAATTTAAGGTTAAAGAAATTCTGAGTATTCCTGAAAATCTAAGACCAATAGCAATAGTCCCAGTTGGCTACCCTGCTGAAAACCCAGATCCACCTACTAGGAAGGAAGTACATGAGATGATAGAAGATGTACCTTGAGACAAATGACCAATTACCAAATCTCAATATCCAATGACCAAGTAGTTGAATTTATTTTGAATTGGAACATAGCCTAACTCAAAACTAATTGGTGGTTGGGCCCTTGCCATTATCCACAAATCTCTTCTCAAACAACAAAATATACTCATGCTTAAATATATAAAATCCACACTTCAGAGCTCTATATCTCCACAAATTCTCTTGGTTTCTCTTCCCTCTATTTCCTTCCATATTCTTTACAACTATGCTTTTCAGCTTCAGATTCCTGGTTTTGGACATCTGCTCAACAATTTTGAAACCTAATGGAATCCATTCGCCTTTGTCATATTTATCACCAATTATTACCGCCAAGTAATGATTATCATCCAATAATCCAATAAAATTCATCACTACTTTCATAAAAGAATTAACAAAAACTGATACATTTTTAGTATTAGATAGATCTGCTCTGTTTTTGCTGAATTTTATGATGTCGTGATAGGGCGGATGCATGATGATAAGCTGAACCTTGTCTTTCTTCCATTTTTTTAAAATTTTAATAGCTGCTTTTTTAGTATCATTTCGTGCACTATCCCCTTGAATAACTTCTTGGAATAAATTTTGAGATTTCCCGCCAGAGGCGGGCCAGCCCATGCCAAGGACAGGACGCTCTTTAGCGACTTTGGCTGGGAGATTAGAGTTTATAATTCTATCGCGTGCTATTTTTGCTACCTTGGGCAATAATTCAATTCCAATCCCGCTTCTTTTAAGCTTTTTACATTCTATCAATGTAGTTCCGCTTCCGAGAAATGTATCAAGAACTACATCTCCTTTTTTGGTAAATCTCCTTATCAATTGATTTGGGATCTGGGGTACAAAATTGCCATGATAATCGCCCTTGTGAGTTGAAGACTTATCCCGCTTATTTATAATCCACAAACTGTCGGTCAGAATATCTTCGTATTTCTTCCAGTTTTTCAGGTTTAACTCGTTGATTTGACTCATGCTATAATTTGAAAGTATTTTGTTTATAACATAATTGCAATCAGTTTTAAATGTAATCTTAGAAACCAAGAGATCATGAGGGCAAAATACAGACTGAGAGATATCATGCTTTGGATAGTCCGGGAACTTACCGGCAAGGGGTATGCAACGCCTGAAGATGGCAAGCTTTACGATCATGTAGCAAGAAAGTTTTATAAAAGAGATTGGGTTGCAGAACAGATAGCAGATACTTTTTCAGAGTTCCTACCTTCAGATACTAACAATCAAAACATCACAATTTTAGACAAGGCTGCTGGAACGGGTATTGTTTCCGAAGCTTTGTTAAAGAAAGGATTCAAGGTAAGAGCCTCTGATATAAATAGATCACAGCTTGAGCTATTGAAAAGCAAATACCCTGATATAGAAATTGTGAAAGAGGATTTGAATAAAGAAATCAAAAATGTATCAGATAATAGTGTTTCGGGCATAACCCAAGTCGCAGCTACGCGGTATTTTACTGTAGAAGGGCAGCGTCTGTTTATAAAGGAGGCATATAGAGTTTTGAAACAAGACGGTATCCTGATCTGGCCTGTATTTCGATCCGAAGTGCTGATAGGAAAGATGAAGGCAGGACTAAAACTTAAGACTACATCAGGGGGCGTTGCGAAGTTATTACGAGAGTATGGATTCGAAATACTTGAGACAAAAACTATCAGATATGGTTTAGCAAGAATGATGAACTGTAATCTTGTTGTAGCTCAAAAGTAATCTTAGGAGTTGAATGAATTGTAAATTGGGATTTGATCATTGATAATTTGAAGGTACCAGTCTCACGGTCTGGTGCAGTCTCTGTCATTTTTATGTTATCAATGTTTTCAATGAGGTGCAACTTACTTTCTAATTGTTAGAGTATTTTATATAATATCTATTAACTCAAAGATCAAATTTTAGAACTCCAGAATGATTGCAAGAGATTTTAGAATGTAAGGTAAAAATTTTGAATTTTGAGATTTTAACTTTGAGATAGGAAAATGATACGTTCATCGATCGGCATATCGAAAATTCCAGTTAGTAATGAGGTGGATCCCGGCTTTGGTCCCGATACAGAACAGCGCCGTGTTGAATTCGCAGCCAAAATGGAGAATGAAGCGTTTTCTATAGCTGTCGGTGACGCAACAAAGATAGCAAAAGCAAATCTCATCACAGCTTTAAAGCTCTGGGATAGAGAGAAATTGATTCCTGGTGTTAGAAAGCTCGAGCTAAGAGAAATCATGATCATCTGGCTTATCTTCGAGTTGTCCTATCTAGCTCAGATTTGGAATGATCTAGATGTTGATGGAAAGAAGGCCATAACTGATAGTGAAACCACTTTAAGCGAATTTATAAAGAAAATATTCTCTGCGTTATCACAGAATATTCCACACAGAATATTTAAAATTGATCTCGATCTGAAGTTTATTCACTCTGTACGCGAATGCTTCGGTGGAGATCTCATATTTTCTTTAAAGCAAAAGAATGATCTAGAAGTGGTAAAGGTTTATGAAATGACTTATTCAAAACTGCCGAAGTCACTAAGAGAGACATTTTATTATATTGTGACGGGAGTAGAATTCTTATACTTGGATCTGATCAGGTATCTCAACTCCAAGACTGATAGCTTGTTAGAGAGCCTGGTTATGCATGTTCACAATTGTATAAGAAGCGAGGATGAATACAAAATTGAAGAAGTTCAGCTCAAGATTATGAGCAGCATCGTAGAATGTTTTGATAAAGAAGCAAGTGAACATATACTAAAATTAAATCAGAGTATATCTGATCAATCTAAAAAAGAAGTAGACGACAAGGTGAGAAAATATTATGGTCTCGAATAAGAAGTGTAACAGTAAATTTGAGAAATAGTTAAATAAGAAGAACTAAAAGATTCTATGCTAGCTAGCAAGTATTCAAATCACAGAAAAGCTAACAAGCCGGAAAGCCAATAAGCCAACTAGCATAGGAGTCGACAAGCTAATAAGCTCAAATGCTGACTAACCTATTTGACAACAAGCCTATTTAAAAATAGATTACATCAAATGATATTGGGATAATGGCTTACATGAAATCATTAAGCGATATACAGCTCCAAATTCTCTCAAAACTTCTGAAATCTAACGGTCTCAGGTATTCCGAGGCTCAGATCCGAGAAGTCGAAAATGATCTTTATAATTATCATCTTCAGTTCCTGGTCAAGAAGGGGTTCATCGATAAGCAAGAAGACAAATACCATCTCACGGACAAAGGAAAACAGTTTGTACAAAAGATGGATGTCAAAGGAAGATTGAAAGATTATTTCAAGTTCTCTGTTCTACCTTATGTTACAAGAGAGATTGACGGAAAACGGGAAATTCTTGTTCAGAAAAGACTCCGGCACCCATATTTTGGTGATCATGCAACTGTTTCAGGCAAAGTTCTACCTGGAGAAAGGATAGAAGATGCCGCAAGGCGTAAACTGAAGGAGGAAACAGGGTTGGAATGCGATTTTAGGCTTCTTGGAGTCATCCGTAAAACCCGGCGCGACCGAAAGAAAAGAATCATAGAGGATACATTGTATCATGTCTGTCTGGGTGAAAATCCATTCGGAAAACTTGCAGTACTTAATGATTATGGCAATAACTTCTGGACCAGTTTCGAGAAAGCAATGCTATTAGAATCAAAAAATATCACAGCCAGTGAGAAATCATCGGAAATTTTGAAACGAATTCGTGACAAGAATTTTGAGATCTTTTATTTTCAAGAAGATATTATACTTCTTAAATATTGATATTCTTTCAATTATTAACCCTACTTGTTACAGTATGCTGTTAGCTGTAAGCTATTTGTTTGTCTTTTGCCGAGGACGTCCTCTCTAGAAACCGATCACTTCTTTTAGATAAAATCTCATATAAGTTTTGAACTTCTTTCTATGGAGCAGGCAATCGGTTATGTTGTTATTTGCGAGTTTAATCCTATTCCTGATCTGCCGGACGCTTGCACGCTTCTTCAGTATGCGAAAGTATTTGACTTGGAATATATACTTGAGAGAGGAGGAGAACACGTTGTGATATTAGCAAGCAAACTTGGTGTTAACTCAGCAGAATTTTCAGTAGAGCAAATTGTATGGCGGGAAGTAGTCTTTGGAATTATTACTTATGATATCTGGGGTAAATTTAGAAGCTCCCATCCCGAGCTAGGTATAGATCCACATGGCCTTGCAGTTACAAGGGAATTCGAAGTAGTGCGCCAGAGTTATGATTCATTAGTAGAAAGATACACTTCCCTTAGGAAAATAGCGTACATAAAAAGGGTTGTAAGGGATCATACAGAAGACAATGTAGATCCAGTTAAGCTAAATTACAAATTACGATTTTTTGAAGAAGTTATAGGACAAGGGATTACTGATCAAATCTATCGTGAAGTTTATCATTTAGCTGGATAAAGCAATGAAATCAATACTGCTTTCAAAAGAAAAATTAAAAGAACTCAAAAAGCAATACAGAGAACTAAGCTTTAGTCTAAGCCGTCAGAAGGAAGAACAGATTAAAAAGGGCGGATCCTCAGACAGCTGGCATGAATCCGCCGCCTTTGGAGCAACACAAGCAGCACTTGAAGCGAAGGTCAGAGAGTTGAAGAATATTCTGAGTGAGGCAAAAGAGCTTCCTGAATTAGTAGATAATGATAAACTTATGCTAGGTTCAAGATTTAGAATTTGTTCTGAGGAGAAAGAGATTATAGGAAGACTTGTTCACCCTCTTGAAGCTGATCCTGCGAACAACTTAGTTTCGATTGAATCACCTTTAGGACAAGCTATAAAAGGCAAAAAGGTGGACGACCACTTAGAATTTAATGGTAAAAAATATAGAGTATTGAAAATTTCATGAACTATGTAAACGATTATAACTGAAGTTTTGTCTGAAGCCACTCCCCTACTTTCTCTATTTCAACTCTTTCCTGCTTCAAGGTATCTCTGTCTCTTATTGTCACCTTCTTATCATTCAGCGATTCAAAATCTACTGTAATGCAGAATGGTGTTCCGATTTCATCCTGTCTTCTGTACCTTTTACCGATGCTTCCTGACTCGTCATATTCGATTGTCCCATCAATTTTACCCTTTAATTCTTCATAAATCTGTTTTGCTACTTTTTGGAGCTTGTCATCATTCTGAAGTGGAAACACGGCAGTTTTTACAGGAGCAACAATTGGGCACAATTTCAGAAAAACTCTTTTTCTTCCATTTATTTCGTCTTCTTGATAAGCATCTGCCAGAATCGCTGTTAAGATTCTTGAAAGTCCAAACGTTGGCTCAACAACGTGCGGTACAAATTTGTCCCCATTCTCACGTCTGTACTGTAAGTCTTTTCCCGTATGCTTCATATGATTTGAAAGGTCGAAATCGGTTCTATAAGCGCATGCAAAAACCTCCTTGAATCCAAATGGAAATTTGTATTCAAGGTCATCAGTTCTTTTAGAATAGTGTGAAAGCTCAAAGGGTTCATGAGACCTCCATCGCAGTTTGTCTTTCGATATCCCAAGCTTCAAAGTAAAATCAAGAATTTGCTCTCTCCAATAATCAAATATTCTTTCCCATTTGTCCAGTTCTGGATCAAAGAAGTACTCAAATTCCATCAGGTCAAATTCTAAAGTTCTGAAGGTGAATTGTCCCTGAGTAAATTCATTCCTAAAGGCTTTTCCGACTTGTCCAATACCAAAGGGAAGTTTCGGATGAAATGCATCTACAATGTTCTTATAATTCAAGAATAGTCCTTGAGCAATTTCGCCTCTTAAAAAGGCCTGATTCTTTTCTCCAACAATCATCCCAATCTTGGTTTCAAACAAAGCACTAGTTTTCTTTGCGTCAGAAATCTCGTTTCCATCAGGACTTTTAATATTCTCGTCACGAATAATTTTAGTCATTTCCTTAAGAGGAAGTCCATCAGCCTTTACTTCTTTTCCCTTCTTTTTGAAATAATCTTCTATCAGATGATCTGCACGATATCTTCGATGCGTAACCTTGTCTTCAACAACTGTTTCATTAAAACTAGTTGTATGCCCGCTTGCCTCCCAAACATCAGGTTTTAGAAGAATACTGCTGTCAATACCGTATAGGTCGTTTCTATCTTGAATAAATGTCTTCCACCAGATTTTTCGAACATTCTCTTTTAGTTCGACCCCATATGGACCATAGTCGTAAGTATTTGCAAGCCCACCGTACAAGTCGCTTCCGGGCCATACAAATCCACGCCGTTTTGATAAGGCTATTATATCTTCGAGTGAATAATCATTCATATATTTTAATTTAATAATTTAATTATATATTAGTAGATTTTATCCTGTTGGTCTGTTAGCTTTTTTGCTTATTAGCTGTCCAGCACATAAACTCATTTACTCATCAGCTAAAAAGAACCCCTCAGCTATCACTTACATAATAACTAAGGGGTTCCTTTATTATTTGACCTACTAAGCTTTAGAGTTGTAGGAAGAAACGGTTCCACCCAATTTCGCAGGCTTACTCAATTTTTGAATATACCTGCGCACTTAAAATGCTATTTAACTAATTGCCAATTTATTCAAGTTCTCAGTAAATTCTTGATTTCTGTTATGTACATTTTAGAGAATAGATAAAGATTTGTCAATAAGATTCAGGGCTCCTTGCATTGGTAGAATGTACAGTAAGCTGTTTCTTCGGTGTCTCTTTTAGGATTCACATGAGTAACTGGTTGTTGTCTTCTACTTAGAGAAGGACAACCTCCTCTTACAGTTTGCAACTTATCCTCATTTTGTATATGCCTTTGACATTGCCAGGCTGCACTTAATGCGCACCCGGTGCAGCTGATAAGAACTCTGCAAATTCTTGCACTTGCGGGACTCTGTGTTGGTATTACTTCAAAAAAAACTATCGGAGCCTTGTATTCTGGTACAACTATCATTGCATATAGTAATTGGTTTAAGTAATATCATTAACGCTTAGCATCAAAAATGGTAACACAATCAATTCCAAAAGAAGTGAGTTTCTGGTAGAATTTATACATATGCATGAGATAAGAAAAACCTACAAAAAATTGAAGTCAAGATTTGATGAAATTCTCAAAAAGAAAGATTTACCATCGTTTGAAACAAAACTCTCGGCACTTGAAACACAGAGCAAGTCAGAGAACTTTTGGGATAATACCGAAGAAGCACAGAAAATTATGAAGGAAATGGGAGATATAAGATCAGAGCTGAAAGAAATCGGTGATATGAAAAATAGGCTTGATGACTACGAGACCTTGCTTTCACTTCTTGATGAAACTGATGATACAGCCTCTAAAGAATTTGAGGAGGCAAGGATCGAACTCGAACTCATAGAGAAGGAGATAAACCAGCTCGAGATTGAAACATATTTGTCAAGTCAGTTTGATAACAACGATGCTGTTTTTTCTATTCATGCCGGGCAGGGTGGCACCGAAGCTTGCGACTGGGTTGAGATGCTGATGCGTATGTATCTCAGGTATTTTGAGAAAAAGGGTTGGAAAGCTGAAATAACAAATGAACTTAAAGGTGAGGAGGCGGGGATATCATCAGTTTCAATGGAAGTAAGGGGAAAGCTGGTGTACGGTTACTTAAAAGGTGAACACGGAACACATCGTCTGGTAAGGATTTCTCCCTACAATGCACAAGGTCTGCGTCAAACATCTTTTGCTGCTGTCGAGGTTGCTCCTGTCATAGAAGATGATATCGAAGTTGATATAAAACCAGATGATATAGAATTCACAGCAGTCCGTTCAGGTGGGAAAGGCGGACAAAATGTAAATAAAGTTTCTACAGCAGTCAGATTGGTACACAAACCTTCCGGTATTTCTGTACACTGCTCCTCTGAAAGAAGCCAGAATCAAAATAGAGATTATGCTATGAGACTTCTAAGAGCCAAGTTGTATCAAAAAAAGATGCAGGCTCTCCAGGATGAAAAATCTAAGGAGGTTGGTGAGCATAAGATCGCCACCTGGGGAAATCAAATACGAAGTTATGTACTTCAACCATATAAGATGATAAAGGATCTTAGGACTAAGGTTGAAAGATCAGATGTAGAAAACGTTCTGGATGGAGATCTAGATGATTTTATCAATGCTT
>JAQVGX010000038.1 GCA_028696515.1 Candidatus Dojkabacteria bacterium
TACAATATATTTCAATAAGTAGAGTTTCTTTGTCCATTTCGGGCAGTATTAATAGTTTAAGTCCATTAATACTATAGATTCTCTACTTATTTTTAAAGTTCTTATCTAATTCACACATTAGGCATGAGGATAAATTATAATGGTAACGTTGGTATTGGGACAACTGCCCCAGCCCAGGAGCTTGAAGTAAATGGAGACATTCGGTTGGACTCAAATGGAACAGCTACCACTAATGGCTTATGTCACTCAGGGGCAGATTCTGATACAACCTTTTCAGATAGAGATATAGTCGCCTGTTCAGCAGCTCCAGGAGATATTGCAGAGTGGTATGAGACCAAAAGCGGTGAACCAGGAGATATAGTTTATACAACAGGCGATACGATAACCTATAAATCACCGGCTGTCAATGCTGCTACTGGTGAGATTTTAAATAAAAATGAAACCCTTACTGCTAGCATACTTGCAAAGACGACTTCCCCATATCAGTTAAATATTTTGGGAGTAATCTCCACTTCACCATATGAAACTTTTGGTAAGGGTATAAGGGAGGAGGCAATAAATGAAAACCCAATAGGGATAGCAGGCAGGGTTCCAGTAAAGGTATCAACTATAAACGGAAACATTAAACCTGGGGATCCCATAACATCCAGCTCTATTCCTGGTGTGGGAATGAGAAGTACTGTGCCAGGTCCTATCATCGGTATTGCACTTGATCATTATTCAAACTCTAATCCTAATAATATAGAGAAGATACTTGTTTCTGTTAACCTTAGCTGGTACGAACCTCCAAGTTATACCAACAAACTTCAACAGATAATCTCAGACTTCAACTCTGGGCTATGGTGTGGAAACCTAGATACTCTTGAGAACTTGAATATCAATAATACACTTAATGTGAATCAGGGAATGTTTTCCAAAATAACTGCTGTCGATTTAACAGTTACAAGGGATTTGGATATCAAGGGGATTCTTACTTCTAATATACTAGAGGCCGGAACAATACAAGCTTTGTCAGGGAAAGATATTGTTTTCAAATTGACTGAGGCTTTGGGAAATACGAAATTTGATATTCAGAATAACTTAGATCAAAGCGTATTCAGCGTAGATAGCAATGGTAAAATCAGCATCAAATCTGATGACGAAGATTCTTCTGTTGGAACTTCTGTTTTTGAAATCGGAGAAACAGAAGTAATAGTTGAAACATCAGTCGTAACTGAAAAATCGAAGATTTTCGTAACACCAAGATCAAGCGTAGGTAATGCCCCGCTATATGTAGAAGAGGCTTCTGACGGAAGTTTCATTGTTAAAATGGACTCTCCAAAAGATTATGAAGTAAAGTTTGATTGGTGGGTTATTAACTGAGAAGCTCTGGGGGCTGGGCTCTGGGAAACTTTGATTATAGATAAATATATGAATAATAAGAACGACAAGCATATTTTTTCTTTTGAGAATTTAGAGGTTTGGCAATTAGCAGTTGAATTGAACAATAAGGTTTTTGAATTAACTAAAGAGTTCCCAAAGACTGAAGAGTATTCGTTAACAAGCCAGATTCGAAGATCTGCATTATCTGTATCATTAAATATTGCAGAAGGAAAAGGAAGATATCACAAAAAAGAGTTTGTTCAATTCCTGTATCTATCTAGAGGAAGTTTGTACGAAGTCATAACATGCATCAGAATTGCTCAGCAAAGAGAATATATTAATAAAATTGAAGATTCATCAATAATTACTCTTTGTTCAAATATACTCAGTAAACTTTCAGGTCTTATCAATTATCTTAAGGGGAAACTATAGTCACATGAAAAGGAACCATTCAAAAACATCACAGAACTCTGAGCCTAGAGCCCTGAACTCGTTGTTATTTGCCTTGAGCCCAGAGCTCAGAACCTGGAGCCACAAGATCCGAATTCTTTTCGTGTGTTTAATTATCACAACAACTTTTGGGCTATTTATTCCTAAGTTATCCTGGGCTGAGGATCTTGACTCAACTAACTATAAAATCAAAGACGTAGTCATAGGAAACAGTGGCGAAGGAGATCAGACAGGAACAAATCAGCGGCTTCTGATTTCAGTTGGAGATAATTTCAATGATGACAGGTTTGTAAGCACAAATTACAATCTTGGGACTGGTGTGGCATACAACTGGATGGCGACAGCTCCTTCAATCAAATGTTTTGAAACTGCTACCGAAGGAAGCACTAGTTGTGATGACGCTGATGTCAATCCTGATGGCATGGTTATGCTTTGCGGAGAGAGTGGCTGCTATGACAAGGCAAGATTTGAACTTGATAATGAGAATAATCCTTCTGATACTCTCTACTCTATTCAGATTACGACAAGTGCTACCTGGACGAATTGGAATTATATTGACGGGGCAACATTTCTCGTGGAAACGCCGTCAAATCATGATATTGACGACTATCTGACTGAAAGCTTGTGGGAAGATACATTATCTAGTTTCAACGTTTACGGCTTAGAATCAGGAACACAATATTACCTTAGAGCAACAGCTCTAAATGGAGACTTTACAGAATCGGATCCTGGACCCTCTTTGACAGCAATAACTTCAGAACCGTAAATAACTCTGGACATAGATATAGATGATACTAGTGGTGAGAATTCGGAAACTGCTTCGCCTTATATCATCGGTATGGGCGAGCTCAGATACGGAAGCGTGTCCACAGCAGATGATTTGATCTGGATAGATTTCGGTACAAACCTTAGTGAAGGAGGCAGGGTTTTTGTCAGAGATACTTATGCAGGATTATACAGTGCCTCAGCTATGTATACGTTAAACTCATCAAATGCTGATCTTGATTCTGTTCCCGGCTACGGGCTGCAGAAGTATTCAATAAGTGAGGAGTATCTCGGCCCGTTTGTGACAGAGGCGGACTATGCAAATTCAGGCAATGTTGTCGGCGGAATCACAAATCTTGTCTATGGTAAATCTATCTTTCATACGTCATCAAGTCCTATATATAAAGGACGGGCAAGTCTATATGTTAAAGCTAGGCCCGACGAAGACACCCCACTTGGGACTGATTATACTGATACCATAATACTTACAATCACGGGGAATATTTGACAGAGACTCATTTGCATCTTTTAAAGCCGTTTTTTCCTTATCAGCACAAATACGAAACTGACTGCTGCCAAGATAACCAGCAAAGCTGCCAAATGCCATATCGGGATAACATAGAAAGTCACCTCTGATGATACCCAACGACTTTGATCAGGATCTGCAAAAACGACAACTTCAGCTTTGTATTTTCCGAAGTCCGGAATCAATTTAAATCCGCCTCCTCTATCCCAGCGGAGTTGCTCATCGATCGACTTTCCGGGAATAAGCGTAGAATAGTTATCATTTATAGTTAGGGTGTTAGATAAGTTCTTGCCTTTGCTGTCAAAGATATAGATTTTGCCTCTTGGCTTTGCGAAACTGTTACCATTATTGACAACATTTACCTTGAAATCAGCCTTTGGAGAAAAAACGACTTTATCAAGAACATCGAACAACACTAGATCCAACTCATATATGACAGATTCTCCTTTGATCTGTGGAACATTCAGGTAGATAAATGTAGTGGATCTGCCCACTATACTTAGATTTTTCTTGACTTCTTTTGATTTAAAACTGTATATTACAGCAGGATATTCTCCTCCAAGGTCGGCATCAGATGGAATCTGCAGATTTATTTTTAAGCTCCTGCTTTCGTTCTTTTTTAGGATAAAGGAATCCCTTTCAGCTGAAAGCCAGGAACCCAGCTTCGAATCTTCATCCAATTCAAGCCGGTTTTCCTTTACAAAGGTCTCATAATCAAGTCCTGCAAAGCTTATATTGACTTCAAGGTTATAGCTATTGGCATTTTCAATATTGACATAAAATGTTTTCAAAGATCCCGGGTCAGCTTCCAGCTCATAGATAACGGGCGAGACTGTTATCTTATTTTCTACAGAATTATTTTTTTGCGCCGCATGAACCTTTGAGCGTGATAATGGAGACAAGCTAAATGTCAAAAGGGCCAGAGTAACTGCAAATACTCCAATCTGATATCTATAGAATCCACTTTTATTTGTAATATTTCCTGACACCTTTCTCCTTCCACTTTTTATAATACTTTATGGTGATAAATGTTCCTATCAGAATAAGTATTATCATAAATATCTGCCAAGGAAAAACCCAGAAGCTTACTACTGCTGTTGTGAACTGTTTCCCGTTTGCTCCGTCCCATATAAGATTCAGCTGTGCATAGTATTTGCCTATTCGTACCTTCGTTAGTTTCCCCCAATCAGATCTGAGTTTTCCATTCTCATCTTTATATAGAAAACCGTCATTCCAGTCAGTTATGAAAATTCTGCCTGCATTTGACAGCACTCTATGTCCACTCGGGTTGAAGTCGATACTTTCTACATTTTTCGAAAAATTTTTATCTTTCGAAATAAAAATCTCTCCTGCTGGTGCGATGTGTACATTCCCATTGTTTTTAATATGTGTGATAAGTCTTACAGGAACAAAGTCATACAATGAGTTCTCTGTTTTGAAAGAAACGATCTGCAGGTCTCTCACTTCTTCTCCTATACCCTGATAATTGGCAAGAAGCGGCAGTGATATCTCAGGTTTTGCTCCGACATTTTCTCCACTGGGATCATCTTTCACCATAAACGCCAGTTCAGTATAATAAGCCTTTGTTGGAAGGTCGGCTGGTAGTTTAATCGAAACAGTAACAATCTGGCTTTCTCCATTCCCAAGAAAAAATTCATTTGGTTCATAATCGAGCCACCCGTTCTGCTCCATAGAACTGAGAGAATTCTGCTCATATCCTTCTGGAATATAATAATTCCCCTCAGAATCTACTGCTACCTCCCTGCTTCTGACAATTATTGTTTCATCCTTTCCTCTTTGATTTGTTATTTTGATCTGTTTTTCCAGCCTGACACCTGGTTTGATGGTTTCTTCTATATACGGAGGCAGTGCAATGATTCCGGTAGATGACTGGGAATAAACTTCAGATGCAATCGGTAAAGCAATGATGAATAATAATAAGGCAAAGAAATACTTAACCTTTTTCATATTTACAGCTGCGGAATTAATATTGTAAAGTATAGCTTTCTTTCAGCTAAACGTCAATTTCAGAAGACTTTTGGGGAGCTGTAATGATAAGTTCCCGGAACTATATATCAGCCTTGCAAGTAAATATCAGCGTATCTGTATAATCTGTAGCTATTGGTGAATTCTCACCGGCTGTTGCGTTTACGTTGAAATTTGCAGTTAGGGCCGAACAGACTGTTCCGCTGGATGTGCCAATCTCATTCCCATAGGTGCTGGTTGTCATAGGACCAACTCCAGCAGTTACTGATCCTCCGGTGAAGCTCGTATTGGCCGCGAATGTGCCTGTTCCTCCGGTTGTTCCATTATAGTAGATACCAAAACAGGGATCAGCAGCTGTACAATCGGCAGTTGTTGCACTGATAGTGTCTTCTGCGGTTGCTCCGTCAAGAAGAGCTGATGCGGTAACAGAATACAATCCGTTATTTGCTGTATCGCTTCTATAAAACCATGCCATACCTTCCGACGCATTTGTCCCTCCCTGAATCTGAATGTCATCTGAGGAAGATGTCACAGTACCGTATTCAAGAACTCCGAGATCAATTGTATTGTCGCTACCTGTTGTGGTAGTAACATCACACCTTACAAATGCAGCTACGTCAGCATTGATCACGATTTCGTCATCGTCTACGATGCCGAAAGTAAAAGCTCCAGTGTCGACATCCGCTGAAGCAGCCCTAGTATCTACTGAAATCGAGTAATTACCTATACTTGAAGGATTTTGAACTCCTGCAGTAATAATAAAGCAATAGGTTTGACCCACTGTTAGATCCCCTCCAGTAAAATCGACTGTTTGTCCAGTTGCTGTCCCGGCAGCTATACTTGGCCACGCATTTGTACATTCACTATCCCAGCTGGTGAGACTTGTAGTACTGATTGTGATAGCACCAGCACCGGAAGTCAAGGTGTATCCGGTATCGAAGTTTACCTGGACACCGTCCTCTGTTGCGGTAGTAACTGGACTTGCCTTAATCAAAAAATTTACTCCGGTAACACTCACTTCAATACGGGAAGGCCTGATCCCAAATTCAGTAAACGCAGCAGCTCTGACACTGGTTTTTGAAAGGAAGAGAAAATTAGTGCAGAATAATGAAAATATAGCAATAGTAGATAAAGCTTTTCTTATTTTCATAGGCAGTATGTTAAAGTTAATATAAACTCTACAATCTAAGTAAATATATCCTATATATATTTAGACTGTTTGTCAAGTATCCTACAAGATACAATTTACATAAAAAAGGACAAAAAATCAAGTCTGAGAAACGGAATTTCAATATGATCAAATAAAATATACGGATGCAGTTATGAGGAAGATCCTTGTCGATACAATATAAAATAAGAAGATCGGAAATCTGGGTTTGATACGGTAGAGGGAGAAAGCGTTCGGATGGATATCATAAATAGTCCTCTAGCGATAAATTTTGTCAAAGAAGATCTTTATGATACCGGTTTTAGAAAGGGATAATATACGATAACTAATAATTCAACTTAACCTAAACATTATACTAGTTTCCTAACCTTACCCCAATGTCTCTAAAGGTTTTGATTGTATATTTAAAACCCCATAGTTCAAATCATCCTATGTAGAACACTATATGATTACTTTTATACTTTGTAGCAATTCAGCACATTTCTTTTGTATCAAAATTTTCCTATAATGAACGATATCGAAATATGAAAAAATATTTCTCAACTTACAAAATTGAATTCATACATTTTCTTGAATACAGATCAGAATTCATAGCATCTCTGATCTCCATACTGGTCCAGTTGACGCTGACGGCTTTTATAGCCCTCGCCTTTTTTGAACACAAACAATCTATTTACGGCTATACGCTTGATGAGTTTGTCACCTATTCACTTTTATCTGTTCTTATAAACAGAATCGTTGATACGGATGTGAACTGGGTCATGACAAGTCAGATCAGAAGCGGTGATCTTTCGAATATTTTAGTAAAACCCTACAGTTACAATTGGTATAGACTTTTCGCCGAGATGTCATGGAAGTCGCATTCAATTTTCTATAGCTTTTTAGCTGTGGGCGTCATTGGAGTTTTTTATACAAAATACTTTACTATTCAAATTCTGCTAAACAGGATTCCATTATTTACGCTGAGTATGATCATGAGTTATTTTCTCAATCGAGCATTTCGCTATATGATCGGCTGTCTGGCATTCTGGACAAAGGATACGGGAGGGATCTCCAATTTTGTGAATGAAATTCTTAACATAGTCAGCGGCAAATGGCTGCCGCTCGATTTCTTTGGAGTATTAGCGAGGTATTTAAAGTTGTTGCCTTTTAGTTACATTTTCTATTTTCCCATTCAACTGCTTATAAATAAATCTTTGACAATCATTGAGATCTACAAAATCTTGGGAATAGAATTGTTTTGGATGATTTTATTTACAGTCATAGGTGGATACATTTGGAAGAAGGGACTCAGGCAGTATGAATCTGTTGGTAATTGATATAAGAATTTATCCTTTGAATAACTGATGTATCAAATAAGGAAAAATCTGAAACTGGTAGCGAGAAAAATTAAGCTAGGAATAATGGTATACCTAGAATATAGATCGTCTCTATTGTTCTATACTCTCAGCTCTTTCGCCTGGGCAATTGCATCTATAGTGCTGCAGAAATTTATATTCGATGAAATAGTCGAGCTTAAAGGCTGGACCTTTGGAGAATTTGCTCTTCTCAACGGAGTGTACAATCTCTCATTTGCATGTTTCATCATGTTTTCCTGGGGTTCTGTTTACGAAGAATTCAGGCCGGCTGTGAAAGAAGGCCGACTTGACAGAATTCTAACAAAACCATTCGCCCATAAATTCTTTCTTACCTTTGGGAGCTTTGACATGGTTGGACTTTTTCATTTACTTCCTTCCATGTTTATCATCATATACGCTTCTCAATTTTTAACTTTCAATTTTCCGTTGATAAATATAATTCTTGCAGTAGTTTACTTTCTCGTTGGCCAATTTGTTTTAAACTCGATAGTTTATCTTTTCTATGCTTCGACTTTTTGGCTCACAAGTGCAGAGCATATCAGCTCAGCTTTTTGGACTCTTGAAAGTCAAAGCAAAACTCCGCTTGAGATTCTTCCAAGATTTGTGAGAGCAGCATTCTTATCAATTATTCCCATTGGCTTTGTGGCGTATATTCCAACGAAAGCTTTACTCGGAGAATTGTCCTCTATTTTCTTCTTATATGCTGTCTTTTTTGTAGTGTTTCTGACTTTCGTGAATCGAACTGTATGGAGACTGGGTGTCCAAAGATATGAAAGTGCAAGCAGCTAACTGGTAGTGGGCAATGGGTAAAGGGGACCAGGCATCAGGTAACTGGTGAAGGTCGAGTTTATGAACTTTGTATTTGGGTAAGGTAAGTGTTTAGGTCTCTTGATCCGATTTATAACCGGATTCTGCTATTGATAAAGTAACAAGATGACAATCTTTACTCAGAATTTTTGAAACACTTCTCTGCTCTATCTTAACTTGTAAGACCCATTATTTTGTAAGCATTTCTTGCCTATGGTATTATTCGATTGTGAGAACTAAGGCGGGCAGAAACAAATATTCCAATTTCGATCAGAATATGTGAGGGGCTATTTCCCCTAGTTTGCACGTCTTTTTTCATAATGACTTTGGTACGCGAACCAACCCCCTTGCTATGCTTGGGGGTTTTTTCGCTTTTTTAAAGGAAGTGAATTTGTATGAATTAGAGTTAAGGCTGAGTGGCTGATGTGCGTACAAGCCGATAAGCTACCTTGCCTTATTGATTAAGATAATCATCGGAAATAGCTGGAACTAGAAGTGTGACGGTTTGATTATTATTATCTTCTCCTTCGATCAAGTAAACCGGCTGAAGATACTTCTGGGATTCGTACTGGATTCTATAGACTATTTCAAATTTATCAACTGTGATGATGCTTGGAGTTTCTCCTTCGAATGGGATGACTAATTCGGCTTTCTTTTGGGTAACTCTCGCCGTTGCTTCTTCTGTAGAAATCAAAGGGTAAATTCCGTATTCGTCAGGATCAACAGGCCGGTAAGCATAGAAAATCTTTGTAACATCATCATTAAGATTGATCATGACAGATACCTCTCCCGACTTGGAATCAGATGAATTCAAGGGCAACCCTTCTCGTTTTGAAGTGAAATCGACCTCGATGAGAGATGCATCCTTACTATCATCTGCCGGATAGTAACTCATTCCTATAATATAGTAGTACTGGAAGCTTACATCATAGTCATCGCTGTAAGGCCACAATCCGAGGGATTCTAACTTTGATTTTGCTATGACTACCGCCTTCTCTTCTTTGAGAAGATATTTGGTTGATGATTGAAAGGCTTCCCCCAGATGTACTGTGATACTGTTTGAATTGGTGTCCAGCTTTATATACTCCTGCTTGTTGATGTGGCTGTAAATTATAACACCGGCATCAGAAATTCCGGCCTTGAGGTCAAGATTATCTGCTACCTTCTGGGAAAGCATCTTGCTTGGAAACAAAGGGTTGTATTGATCTATTTCATAGACTTTTCCAGAGGAACTTGTATTCTCCTGAGTAAAGTCAGAATAATCGAGTTTGATAGAATTCTCGAAATTTTCATCAATTGGAGAGGGTAATGTCCCGTAGATTGGAGTTAGTGAGCTGCCGGGTGTTTTTTTGTTTCCACGAAAGGTCATGAATGCAGCAAAGCCGACAACTCCAAGTAGTATTACTGCTACCATTGTGATAAATGCGATTTTTGCCTGAGCTCTATTCATGTGTTTAGTTACACGGGTCAACTCCTTTTGAGTAAGGATAACTAGTGCAAAGATTTAAATATTGTTCACTACAAGGATTATAAGGTTTTGTCAACGTTGCATTATGGCTTAATGCAAAGTGGAGGTGGCTTCCCGTTGAATAGCCTGTTGAGTCCATCTGTCCTATTGGTTGATTTCCTGCTACATGCTCTCCTTCGGTTACATTTACCGAGAGAAGATGGCCGTAGAAAGACCATTTGTTATTCCCATGATCGATGCTAATATATAAGCCAAGACCTTCGTCTCCTAAATTTTTCACTTTTGATACTACACCATCTCCTACAGCATATATATTTGTTCCCTGTGATGCAGCAATATCTATTCCGTAATGGAATTTCATTTTACCAGTCTTAGGATCGGGTCTTAGTCTGTAGCAGGAGGTGATAACTGCTCCATCACTTGGTTTTACTGGTAAATACTTCAGATCTCCAGAAAGTTTTCCTTCTCCATTTATGCAGACCTCTCTGACAATCGGCTCCCCGTCATTAGTTATGCTGTTCCCATCTTTTCCGATTATTTCATCTATTGAAATAGTTAAAACATTGCAAAGTGTGTCGTTTTCAGTTGGAAGAAGATTCTGCAAAGAATCATTTAGAGTGATGGTGAATTCTCTTCTTATACGGCCGCCTGTTGTATGTTGCTCTTCGAGGATTGTTAGTTCGTTGTCATTTAGAATAAATGGATCAATGGGAGATACCCCAGTTATTGAATATGCAGGAATGCCATTGAATTTATCAGTTTCGGTGATTGTAATAGAAGAGATATCATTATCATCGAATTTGTTTATTCTGTATTCATACTCATAGCTGATTTCCGTTCCGGATTGAGACGTGCTTTCGTATTGTTTTGAGACGTCTGTTATATAGATGTTTTCCGGGTCGATGATGATGTCTTCTGTGCCGCCTTGGGCTGGGGTTTCGTAGGAACCGCTTTGTTCAATAAAAGTATTGTTTTCTAATAATAGGCTTCCCCCGAGAATTAAAAAAGCTAGGGAGATAGCTACTCCCATTACATCTCCTTTTAGAAGGGATTGGAAAAGGCCTATAAGACCTATTATTCCTGAACCAATTCCAGCAATACTTTCCCCAAGGTTTTCAAATAGTTTAGGAAAAGTTCTTTTTGCCCAAGATAATACATTCTCCCAAATTCCGATTCCAGTTGCAGCTCTTAGGATTTGATCGATAATTATTAATCCCGTTCCAGTTACAAGTGTTACAATAAGCACAGGCAGTGTAAAACCACCAGCGAGTAGTGCTGCAAGGCTACCGATCCCTATATATGGGCTGAGGACCCCAAAGATTCGTCCTATGTTACCAAGGGTAAAACCTTCTTTCATAAGCTTGTCCCAAAGCCCTACTATTCCTCCTGTCTCCGCTAGTGTCATCATTCCAACTCCTATATCGAAAGCTGCACTTAGTGGTGCAAAAGGTCTGAATAATAACCTAGTGAACCATTTGTCTGGGGCTGCTGCTCTTAAACCTTGCCAGGCTTTTATTCCCATATCAATCCCAACCGGCGCTAGTGCTAGTGGCAGGGGAACTCCTAAACTACCTAGCATAAGGCTGAACATAATACCATCGACAGGTATGTTCCTGAAAATAGCAGAGAAAGTTTTATAGCCTCGGGGTATATTAAGTCTATCAAAATCCAGCCAAGGCGTATTGTATGCTTGGACAAGACGAGCCCAGGTTTTATGATATCCAAAGGGAAACTTGGCTAGAAACGGAATATTAAGTTTAGTAATTACTTTATCCCAGACAGTATGAAGAAGATCACTTTTAGCTAATCGCTGCGCTATTCTATATGCTCTGTCTTCTCCCATATGGGCTCCTCTCCAGAAATTCTCATAGCCCTTTACCTTTCCTAGGTACTTTGAATTTAAGAACGGATTTGAAAGGAAGCCATCAATAATTTTATAGCCAGCATACCCTCCCCCTAAGACTGCAGCTGTGACAGGATTGGCTCCTAGTAAAGCAGTTCCCAGAAAATATATACCAGCACCCTTTAGTACATTTCCAGCGACTATACTTCCAGCCGTAAAAGTTGTTCTAAGGGGCTGCATGACATATCGTCCGAATCCCGACAGCCCTTTCATGATTGCCCCTCTAAGTTTATTGGGGACAACTCCCATTCCTCCCGCCCATTCCATTTGCGCTCGCAAGGCATAAGCAGGTGAAGCAATTCCGCCCCCCATAGTGTAAGCATCACGAATATGTCCGAATGCTGCACCTATTTCATTTACAGCCCTTACCAATCCAGTCTTGTTTAGTACCCATCCAATGCCAGCGCCTATGGCTGAACCAATTGTAGCACTTAGGAATGCCCCGATGAACCCAATCTCGCCATTTACATATCTTCTAACAGCTTTTGCCCTCTTAGCCTTCAAATTCTTTTTGAAATCCAAGTTTAGAGCTTTATGGGCCTGATCGAGTGAGAGTCCTCTCCCCGCTCCTAATCCTTTTCCAATTAGGTTATCTATGAAATTTTGCTCAAAACCTAAAAATGCTTTCCCTTTATTGGATAAACTCCATTTGTACAACATATTTCGGTAACCGTGATTCATCCATTTTATAGGACCCAAGGTTAGTCTACCGTTTGGAGCAACATCAACCCAGCCGGTTAGCTCGCTTAGCCAGTGCAGCATCATTCCGCGGGTATACATTTCTGAATTCAACCAAGGAAGTGTTTTAAGTTTAGTCTCTTCTCCACTTATTCGATCAGAAAATTTTTTAAGTCTTTCACGGATTCCGCGAGGAACTATGCCCCCCCATAATTCTTCAAAAGGATATTTTATGGCAGTACCAATAGGGTTTTGAGTGAATTCGTCGACTCTTCTTTGAAAGTCATAGGCGTACATTTGTCCAAATTGCTGTCCAGCTCTATGATGAGCAGCTTTTATTCTCTCATCGTATTCTTTCCTGAACTGGCCGTATGTACCAGGGTCTTGACTAGCAAGTTGGTCCATGAGCTGTTCGTTTGGGTCAACGTCTCCTTGCCATCTCATAAAAGCACCTCTGGCGTCTCTGAGTCTTCTATATCTTTCGACAGGATTGATTGTGTTTTTTGCGTTAGCATAAAGCAGGGATGCCTGATTGTACAAATCTGCCTTTAACTCCCTTGAGTGAGATTCATTGTAAGCTTGTTGTATGGCAGTTTGTCTTGTTGGAGAAAGTCCACCTGTTCCCATAGGAACATTTGGATGTTGGGTAAGGAGATTCTCTCCTTGTGTAATATTTACCTGGCCTCTTTTTCCAACATCGATAATTCTGATTTCTTCAATAATTCCATGTCCAGTAGGATCAACTTTCCAATGTACTATAACTCTAGAAGGTACAGTTTCTCCTCCAGTCTCTGAGATAATAGCTCCAGCAGCATTAACAATTTGTCTAGTCGTATGGTCGATTATTGCTGGATCTTTTATTGCAAGTTGTGCAGTTACAATATTTCTGACGGCTGCATCCATCTTTGCTTGTAATGATAAATCTCTTTCGAAAGCCTGAGCAAAATCCTTCACCTGTTCCTGTGCCTTGTGTAAGGGTGTCCTGTCATCTTCTAATCTACTTGCAACAGCAGATACGGCTGGAGCAGCAATTCTTGCTAGTTCTTGTGATAACTGACTCAGAACAGCGGCTGGTGGAGTAGCACCTTGGCTGTTCATCATAGCTCTGATTCCTTCTCCAATGTCATCTGCCATACGTTGTTGTGTTAGTGTACTTCTTATTTCGTCTTGCCTTAATTGTTCGCTGACTTTAACCTGAGCGACAGCGGCCTGTTGATCCCTATGGTATTGATCGGCCTGAGGAGTTCCACTTTTTATTCCGGTTGGTAGAGCGATTGATCTTCTGGCCAAGGCGAGTTGATCGACCCTAGGATTTCCTAAATAGTCAAAGACCGTAGATGCTTCAAGCGCATCTGAACGGACACCATTAAGCGTAGCTAGTAGTCTTGAGGGCATTCTTCCCGCAGCGTTTAGCCTCGCCTGAACTTTTCTTGTAGGTAGTCCTGGAAGAGTATTTTCAGATGCCAAAACGTTTGGTTGTCGAGGACCTATTAGAATTCTATTAACCCTTGCCTGGTATGCCATTTCAGCCCTCTGTTGAGCAAGTTGTCTTTGAACTTCAGTAGAAGTGCCTAGTTGTGCAGTTATTGATCTTGCCCTTGCTTGTGCGTGGATGTCTAGTATCCTTTGCTGTAGCTTGCGCTCCTGCTCAGCCTTTCTTTCTTGGGGAGAAACCCTAATTTGTAAAGCATGAGCTGCCTTTTGAGCTCTTCCTGCCGGTGGTGGCAATAAGGCCGGTGCAGGCTTAAGATTTAACCTTGCTGGTAATGTTGGAAGCCTTGTGGGTGAACTTACTCCTGATAAGCCAATCGCTTCCATTGTAGAAAGGTAATCTTCTCTTGAAATAGCACCAGAGGCTCTTAGGGAATCGATCAATCTTTGAGCGAAGGGAACATCTCTATAGAACTCAGCCCAATCTGTAAATCCTTGAGCTCTCGATATAACAGCATTGGCATTAGTTCCAGCGTTTACTGCGGAAAACAGGTCATAATTTCTTATTAACGGGCCTGATCTTTGGCTGCTGTATATTTTTTGGATATCAGCCGGCGTTAGCTGAATTGCCATGTTATTCTACTATTGTACTAAAATTTTCTATGTGCTATATTCTCAAAGTATATAATACCATAAAAAATAAGTCTATGAAATTATTACAGCTTATTTACCTCAGATTAAGGCTTTTTTTCTCTCGATTTCTTCTTTTTCTTGACAGATACAGAGTTCCTCTAAACAGGAAACTCCCAAAGTTGTTGAAGCTGTCCAGATATGGATTTGTTACTACTATGATATCTGTAATACTTGGGACTGGTATGGTCTTAGGTGCTGAAGAAGGTGAGTGTACAAATCTAGAGAGATACACTGGAGCTTGTTGGTATACAGATCCTTCTGAGGAGAAGGGAAATCACGACTACTTAGTGCAGTGGCTGAATAAACAATTTGAGGGATATCGTACTTATAACGAAACAACTGGTGAGTATGAATCAAAGGGAGGCTTAATTGCTAGTATTACTAACCTTGATTCAGCGATTTACACAAACACTGATCAGGTTAGTGCAGTTAGATTTTTGGCAAATACGCTTGAGGAGGCAAAGATAGTATCCCCTGCCTATGCTCAGGCAACTGGTTATACTACTTTACAGCCAGTTTTGTTGATTTGGCGTAAGGTTAGAAATGTTGCACTTACGTTTATCCTTGTGATTGGAATGGTAATAGCAATAATGATTCTGCTTCGTGTTCAGTCTGGACAAGGCTATGTTACTCTTATGTCTGCTCTGCCACGGATTATTATGGCTATCTTGCTTATCATATTCAGCTACGCAATAGCCGGGTTGATGATCGATGTAGGTAATGTTGTATCAAGGTTTTTAGTTTCAAAGGGACTTTTTGTGAATGAGGAGTTCATTCCGCAAGGGCTTTTGGACAATGTTATCGCTCCCCCTGGTACAAATAATACAAAGTACCCGCT
>JAQVGX010000039.1 GCA_028696515.1 Candidatus Dojkabacteria bacterium
CTCAGCTTCAAGTCCAGAACACACTGAGCTGAAACCTATTTACTTAGCAAGATGGGAGAGCATCCTCGAAGCAAGGTCGACTGGTTGTAAAGTATATGATTTCTTCGGTGCAACAGATTCGAAAGATGAACGCCACCCTTTTTACAAAACGACACAACACAAGTTAGGATTTGGCCGCGATTTGACAAAATTTGCCGGAACGTATGAGTTGATTATTGATCCGTTAAGATATAAAATCTGGCAAACGTTTGTGAGTTTAGGTATTTTCAAGTTCTATGAAGAAAACTTCCTCAGGGAATTTAGAAAAAGGAACAAATAACCCAAGTGATGACAAACAGCTGGGTATAAACCTGCGCTACTCAAAGTTTGAATTCATTTACAAACTTAAAAGACTAGCACGCAAGGTTGAGAAAAACTACACAGTTCTTCCCTTCTGGCAAAATGGTCTTATCTGGACGGCAATATTTTCAGTGTTCGGTGTAAGTTCAATAATAATAATGATGCTGATTAAAAGATATCACCAATTGCCCAATGAGGTACCGTTAATATACGACATAGAAAATGAAAGCTGGAGAAGCTTTCAAAAAATACTGCTTTACACAATCCCGGGAGGACTCTTGATATTAGGTATTTTAAACATTCAAGTTCTGCGTAAGACATATTATATGAACAAGAGACTGACACTTATGATTTGTCTGCTTTTAACAGTTTTGTCATTTTTGACACTAGTTGCAACCACAGAGATAATGATGTTATCCTTATACTAGATGGAATATATACTCGAGACTATACAACCCTATCTTGGAATCTTTCCCTACTTCGGGATGGCAGTATTGATTTCATTTCTCATCACACCATTGATCGGCTACTTTGCATCCAGGTTAGGTGTCATAGACTTATCAGCAACAGAAGCTAAATCAGCCGAGCATATGCTCCTGAAAAAGATAAATAAAACTGTTGCTCTCAGAGCAGGAGGTTTAGCGGTTGGTATAACTTTTCTCATTCTAGCACTTATAACGATAGATCTAAATAAGCAGATCTTAGCTGTCATAATAAGTGTAATAATCCTGTGCATAGGAGGGTATATCGACGATAAGAAACGTACCAATCAAGTTCAGCAGCTGATTCCGCAAGTCCTGGCTGCACTTGTTGTTATCGCTGCGGGTATAAGCATAGACTATATACAGAATCCCTTTGATACTTCTGTCGATCTAAGATCATTAGTTATCCCGTTTAACATAGGAACTACTACTTACGCCTTTGCACTACCAGCGGATATCCTCACACTAGTCTGGATACTGCTAGTCATTCATGGGGTAAATTGGATATTCGGAGTAAATGCTCTAGGCGAAGGAATAACATTCATCGCCTACCTGGCTATCATGTTTATCAGTGTAAAGCTCGGGAATACTGCAACAGCAACATTAGCGGCAATCATGGCAGGAGGGATTCTTGGATTTACACCATTTACTATATACCCCGCACGAATAATCAGCGGGACAACAGGATCAAACATATACGGGTTTTTGATAGCTGTGCTGTCAATTCTAGGAGGAGTCAAGGTATCAATCGCAGTGATTGTTTTACTGATCCCTCTTTTAGACATGCTTTGGGTAATGATCGGAAGAATAAACCGATACGGAGTTACAAACATTTTCGAAACGATAAAGGTTGTGACCAGAAGCGATCATACTCACCTGCACCATAGACTGCTAAAACTTGGGCTGACGGTTCCACAAGTTGTCGCTGTAGAAACTATTGCTGTAGGTATTTGCGCAGTCATAGCATTTGCAACTGCAAATTTACCCAAGATGACAACGATTTCAATTGTCGGAGTGCTTATCCTTCTAGTATTCCTCATACTTTCAATACTCATTAAAAGAGGCGTAACTGTGAACAAAAGGAAACAAATAACACGGCGAACTCGTGATCCCAGGAAAGGAGATGATACCCCTGAGGACCGCTACGCCTACTAAATTCTAAAGAAACATACTATCAATGTACCTCATGCGCTTAATGTACTACTAATGTACAGTTTCATATTGACATCCTAAACTCTTTCAAATAACATACCTCTGAATCAATTAAAATATAAAGCAAATTTCATGGCTTCAAAGTATAAAATCAAAATTAATAAAACAACCTGCATCGGCTGTGGAACCTGTTCTTCTCTAGCAGAAAAAACCTTTGAAATAGGTAGCGATATGAAAGCCGAGGTCAAGAAAGGTGAATGGGACGAAGATAAAACTATTCTTCAAGCAGCCCAGTCATGCCCGGTTTTTGCTATAGAATTAACAGAAAACGGTAAAAAAGTATTCCCTGAAAATTAAGGAATAAGAAAATTAGAAAGTAGACAGAATCCCTCCCGCCAGCATCGTCATACCGGCAGCAAGCTTTTTATATAGATCCTTTCTTTCTCCGAGAAACAAGTATCCCATGAGAATGGTAAAAATAAGACTAAGTGAAGTCAATGCAAAGGCGACAGGAATGAGGATATTTTTGAAGGCCAACATAGTAAACAAGAATGGGAAATATGATATCACTCCATAAACAATAAGAATTGACAGAGATTTTCTATTTGTTTTTAAAATCTTCAGGCTTCCCCTTCTTACAGCTGTAATACTGTAAAGAACTGCTAAACCAATAGAGAAATAAAAAATATAACTCAACTCGCCCATGATAATAGCGAAGGTTCTCAACATAACACCATTTACATTGTAAAGAAATTGTCCGGCAATAATCCCAAAAGCTCCCCTTCTGTCAGTTTTCTCTGTAGCTTTGCTATTTAAAACACTGCTAAACCATAGGGAGGTGACAACAATTATGAGTATACCTACTATAGATATGTTTCCGGGAACCTCATGAAGTAAGACAAAACTCACTATGATTGCAAATAAAGGAGAAAGCTGAGCAAATAAAGAGGCCACACTTATGTCCAGCTTTGCAAAGCCATAATCTACTGACCTGTCTGCTAGAAAAGATACAGTTATTGAGCATACAAGCAGCAAGACATAACTTGGCTCGAAACTAGTATAAAGGCTCGAATTTTTCAGAAGGAGCAGAAATATTATTGATATGGGAATCGAGATAATCCTGTATACCAACTGAACAAGCGCCGGATCATATCCTTTGTTCACAGCTAGTTTAAAGATATACGATCTCAAAGAATATCCAATTGCAGCGACAAGCGCATAGACGACTCCTATTGACATAGGCTACTTATAATAAACAAATAAATATTCTCTCCAATCTAGATACGCGCAGCTAGTCAGCAACCGGTAATAAAATGGAAAGAAAAACGATCATGAGGTAATACTATAGAAACTTTTCCCCAATCTTCTCAAAGTGCACACTTTAAAAGCGCTGGGGGTAAATATATATAAAGATTAAATATTTGTCAAGAGATAAATCTTAACCTAGATATTTTACTTCCTTCTAACAATCGCATAGAATTATTTATATGAATACACATCGCCTATTAGAGAATATCGGCCTGAATCCAATAGAAGTCAAAATCTACCTTGCACTTCTCCAGCTTGGTGAGGCTACAGTTAATAATATTGCAAAAGAAACCCGCATCAAACGAACTACCATTTATCCTTTTCTTGATTCATTGCGCGATAAGGGGCTTATAGAATGGGGCCTGCAAAAATATAACCGCAAGGCAAAATCAAAAGAACCAAAGCAGCTAGTTCGCTTTGCTAAAGCTCAGGAGAGAAAATATGGCCGGGCTGTACTGAATCTTGATGGGCAGATCAAAGATATCGAAAAACTTTATAATCCAAATCTGAAAGATGTAGAAGTAAAGTACTTTGAAGGCGCGAGGGAATGTCGCGAAATGCTCCTTGAGCTTTATAATATCAAAGGGAACATGTATACCTACTCTAGCTGGATGAAGTATCAATATCTCGGGCATGAGTGGTGCGAGAATTTCTACAACAATTTGTACAAACAAAAGGGGATGAAGAACAATATCCAGATCGTTTCAGCAACAGAACACAATCTCTGGCACGCAAAAGATTATGTCAAGGAATCTCGCTACAAAAAGAGATATTTCCCGAAGTTTATTCCGCCCAAGAAGTATTATATAAATATTGATACATTTCTTTTCAATGACATCAAACTCATCCTTTCATTCAAGAACGTGAAACCGAATGGGATCTACATCAAGAATAGAGACCTGGCCCAAAGTGAAAAGGCTGTTTTCAAGGTTCTATACAGCGACATAGCACTTGAATATGAAGAATACACCAAGAAGCACAAGATCGATCTCAAGAAGCTGCGGCATAAAGAATAAACACCCACTCGTTCATCCCGACACGATTTATCAAGTACAGACAAGATATTACACAACTGCTACCATACTTATCTCTATGTCAGCTCCCAGAGGTAAGCTCTTTACGCAGACAGTTTCTCTAGCCGGGAACGGTTCTTTAAGATACTTACCATAAGCTTCATTTAGATCTGCATAAATGCCCAAATCAGTTACATAGATAGTAGTCTTCACCACATCATCAAAAGTAACACCGGCAGCCTCAAGGACACTCTTCAGATTCTCCATTATCTGGTTTGTTTTTTCTGCGATAGTTCCTTCGATCAATTTGCCGTCACTTGTTTGATACACTTGTCCAGAAGTAAAAATCATACTGCCCATCCTTACTGCCTGGCTGAATGGCCCAATCGGCTGAGGTGCTTTATCAGTTAGTACCGCCTGCTTCATAGTTAGAGTTTAAAAGTTAATTTACGGTTTATGATAACACTTGGATGCAAAAATGTTAAACTAATATGTTGAAGTGTTTACTTACAGATAATCTGTTTTTACACGAACTTAAAATTCTTCCTTTTAGAAAAGAAGCCCCCGCCTGTCGGTAGGCAGGAAATTTGTTCATTTTTGTCTGGGCAAAAATGAACCAAAAACCCACCGGGGTTTTCAAGGTTCTCCCTTCGCATTTCGATATGGTGATAACCTAATCCAGATCTTATTATGCAACATCAGTCTAAATGTTAACTACGAAATGCTTGGTCGTATTGTTAGCTTTCTATGAGATTGCTTGGAACATTGAAAACCCCGGACCCCAAGCTACTTAGTTCCATAAAGGTGGGAGCAAGATTACGTTAGTTTCCGTAAAGGGGTCTGGGGTGAGACAACTCCCTGTTTTTGTTATCTGTTGTGAAAGAGTTGTCTCGCGGAATTTGTCTCACCCCAGAACTTTTTGCATACTTTTTAGTTATAAAAAGTATGTCTTTTGTTTCTTTTGAAAAAGAAAATAGACTGTGCTGCGTATAAAAACAGATTATACTCCACAAATAACTACTTATCCTTACATCAAGTGTCAACATTGATTTGACACTTTTTGACAATAAGGATATAATTCTCATAATTAACAAATACAGAAAAAGCGGAGGTAGCTTAATCGACAAAGCTCTTCTTATCCAAAGAAGTGATACAGGTTCACAACCTGTCCTCCGCTCATTGACATTATCTCATAATCAACACCTCCTATGCAAAGTCATCTAAGACAATATTTGAAAAACTTGTTAGTTGTTTTCCCAGAATATGTTCTCAGGCAGAAAGATAAAAGAACAATAGAAAGAATGGGGCTGAAGTACTATATTTTACAAAAAATGCTGTCAAATAAATTCAGAAAAACATCACCCGGAGCTGAAGTATTGGAAGATTTGCATGAGCGAATAGATTCTATAGTAAGGGCAAAAAAACCACTGAATCTTACGATGCCGACAGGAGGCTACAAAAAGTGGCAATTTGACAGCGCTCCAGAGGTAGATTGGGCAGAATTTTTCCATCTGAGATTTATGTTTGAATACCTATCACCTATTCTCGCTGTCTACGAACCCGGAGTCGTCCTTGATTATTATTCAAATGCCTGGCTGATCAAGAAAATCTCCCATTATCCTCAGACTGATTTAGATAAATATACCCAGTCTTTCAGACAACTGATTGCTGAGTTCGAGCAATCCTTTCCCCTGAATTTCAAGGTCAGGTTCAATGTTGTCACCGAGCAAAAGAATGAAAGAATTCTTCTGCGTAGAATCCTAAGAAACAGACCACTTGTTGAAAAGGAATGGAAAAGGCTATCCAAGATCGAACAAAAGAAAAGACTCGCAATTTCAAGTAGAAATATCAGGTGGGATTTACTGGAAAAGAATGAAAAACTGTCTAAAAAGACCTGTGATAAAATTATCTATGAAGGGAAAATCATTCATGACAGTTTGCTTAAGGGCGGATGGAACAAAGATCTGGACTATCTTTTCAACGATAATAAGATCGGAATAATCCATCGCTCCACAAAACAAAATTTCCTTCATCTGGCAACCTATCATGGCTCCCTAGTCCAATTCTGGGTAGCAAAAGGAATTATCATGATAGATAAGGATAAAATTGCGCCAAAGGTTTTGTCCTACAATCAATACAAAAACTTGAAACCGGCTCTTAACAAGATGCATGTCAATCTTACCGGACTAAGCAATCTCAACCAAGTCGAAGTTCTACAATTCTAGTTACCCTCTGGAATATAGTATTTGAGTAAGGGAATTGAAGTGAAGAAATGGTATTTCAGTCAGTTATGTAAGCCGGCCTCTCAGGTTATGGCTTGGGTAAGGATACCGGTTTAGTTTGAAGGCGAGGTCGAAGGTCTGACCATGACCCAATTACGATACTGACTTTCTCCACCTAACCAGCCCACCATATTCGTAAGTTGTATTCAACCCATAAATTCAGTTTCAATTTTTGCAATAGTCAGATATAATGTCAATGTGGATTTAACAAAATTACTCAAACAAATTGGTTTGCGGAAAACAGAGATCGATGTATATAAACAATGCACAGATTACTTTCCGCGTGCCTCCGAAATAGCCAATAACACCGGACTCAAACGTACAAACGTTTATGCTATTCTGAATTCTTTGATAGAAAAGGACCTTGTAGTAGAAGTTATGCAAGGCAAAGTCAAGCGTTTTCATGCTGTCTCTCTCTCACGCCTCTATGATTATGTGGAGAGGCAAAAGATGGATCTTGAAAGGAACAGCCAGGATCTCGACCGGGCATTAGAGACGATCAGCAAACAATTTGCCATCACAAGACATGCTAACGTCGAATTCTTCAATGGACTTGAAGAAGTAAAAAAGCTCATCCAGAAGACAGATTCCAAAAGGGGACAAACTGAAGTAAAACACATCACAAAATTTGAGAGATATGCTGTTGTGGGAAACATCATCGATAAGGTAAACGCCTCTACTGAAAATACATATAGAAAGCTTGGGAAGAATTTTGTGAAAGAGAAGACTATAGTACCTGATACAACCAAATCAAAAAGCATCATAGCTTTTCAGACGTCAAAGCATCCCCATTATCAGAAGTGGAGAGATTTCAGGTTTGTAGACTTTAAGAGCTTTCAGATAGAATCACAAATTCTTTTGCTTGAAAACAATGTTTATCTTATATCAATAACCGAATCAGAAACATGGGCCTTGAAGTTCTCTGACAAATCTATCTTCAGTACCTTCGATGCTATCTTTCAGGCACTTTGGGCTAGCGGAAAAAAGCTGGCAATAAGTAAATCAACATACGATGCTAAAACCTACAAGAGTAAAGACAACGAAAGACGCTAAGCTGGCTGAGTCTTTTATCTTTGAAGCGATGCAGCCTAACGGCTCCAGCATATCAGGTGATCCGAAAAATTATAACATCCCTTCGATAAAGGACATCCTGGCTTGGTCATCCTGGGCAAATCTCAAAAGACCTGAGCAGCCATCATTTATCATTAAGGATAGAAGAGAGATCATTGCCGGGATCTTCGGCGAGCCGGTAGAGACTCATTTTGACGTTGGTGAAGCAGAAATTCAGCATGCTTTATTTAAGAAAGAATACGAAACGATAGACACCGCTTTAGCACTGATTTCACAGATTGTTGAATTCTACAAAGGGGAAAAAGCTGAACAGACCCATTTCTGGATGCTAGAATCAGATTTTAGCAAGAATATGTACTTACCTTGGCAAAAAGTAGCTGTTGATTCTTTCGGCTTCGGCTTCAAAGGTTTCAGAAGAATTTCTAAATGGAGCGGGGAACCAATAGTAAAGATAGAAAAATACTTTTAGTTCTGCCAGACAAGGGATTCAGACCCCGCTTTCAAGTTAATATTTGTATACAGCATCAATGAAAATACACTTAATCACAATCCCGGGAGGCGAATTCTTTATGGGCAGCACTCAAAAAGAGGTCAACGAACAGATAGATGCAAATCCAAACGCTGACAAAAGATTATTTGAACGACAACTAAAAAGGCACAAAGTTTTGCTTGATGAGTTCCGTATTTCAAGATACCCAATCACAAATAAGCAATTTTCTGAATTTGTTAGCTCAAGTAATTATACAACAACTGCGGAAGAAGAGGGTTTCGGAATGCACTTCGCAGGTGAGATGAAAAAAGTAAAAGGTGCAGACTGGAAACATCCACACGGGCCAGAATCCAGCATCGGGAATAAAATGAACCACCCTGTTGTGATGGTCTCATGGTTTGATGCCTTGAAATTTTGCAAGTGGTTAAGCAAAGAAACACGGAAGCACTGGAGCCTACCTACTGAAGCTCAGTGGGAAAAAACAGCACGTGGACCAGAAGGAAACCTCTGGCCATGGGGAAACACCTGGGACGAAACAAGATGCAATTGCAATAATTTGATTGGTGACACTACTCCGGTAGGTATGATTTCTCCAAAGGGTGATAGTTTCTATGGATGTAGCGATATGGCAGGAAATGTGCTTGAATGGACAACAACGACAATCGGAATAAAAGATCCCTGGCCTGTAACAACGCAGGTTCAAACGCCCTCGTTTGAGCCAAAGTTTAAATACTACAGATATCCCTATAAACCAAACGACGGCAGGGAAAACTTGAAGTCAAATGCACGCCGGGTTGCTCGCGGTGGCACTTTTCAGCGGGGAAAAGACATGTGTCGCTGCGCCTTCCGCTTCGCGGATATGCCAGGCGAGAGATATTCGAGTATGGGGTTTCGAGTGGTAGAGATTCCTAATACTTTATGAATTGCAGATCTGCATTTAGGGCAAATTGCCAATAACTTTAGTCTAAAAAGACAATGTCTAAAATTCTCTTCAAAAGAAACCGTTCAAAATATGCATCCCTCTGCGCTATAGTACCCGGCGGCAATCGATTTGAGAACAGAAATAATAATGGAATCAGCCATCTGCTTGAACACCTGATGGCGCACTTCCCAAGTGGTTTCTCATCAAAATCAGATTTTTGGTGTTACACTATGAGAAACCGCCTCTACACTCGAGCATTTACAGATAGAGAATACATCTATTTCAGAATTTTATTTCCTCCCAAAAACTTCAAAAAGGCAGCTGACTTGATGATAAATATCTTAAATGGACCCAAGGGATATGAAAAACATTTTGAGCAGGAAAAGCTGCTTGTAGATACTGAAATCAGAAACCGCAATGATGACTTGAGAATAAATATTGGAACGGCTTTTAATAAACTTTTCTGGAAAACATCAAATACATTGTTCGATATTCCTATAATAGGAACAATAGAAACAGTAAGCAAAATCTCAAAAAATGCTATTTCGAATTTCAAGAAAAAAATCATAAACCAATCAACAGCTATATTTTGTATCACCGGGAAACTCGACGAAAAAGATTGCAAATCATATCTAAGAAAGAAGATCTCTCAATTACGTGCCGGAGTTTACCCGGAATATGAAAAAGCTTCGCTTGAAACTGGGGGAAAGAAGCTTTGGATGGATAACAAATCTGATTATGACCTGGTCTATCTAACAGTCTGCTTGCCTTTCAGAAGGAAATTTTTGATTCAAGATAGAATCAAATTCTTACTTTTAGAGAATCTTCTTCATAAAAAGGTCTATAGGAACATTACACACAGCTTACGATCAATTTACTCTTGCTCAATATATTTTCAAACTTATCTAGATGATTTACATACTTTTAAATTCTCAGTACCTATAAACCCAAGATATTTTAAATCCACAACTAAAGTCTTTTTTAAGATCATCAAGGATCCATATATTCAAACTGATGATTTCGAGCATGCCAAATATGCTACCAAAAACCGTTTAAAAATTACTGATTCAAATGACTTGGCTTTTTTTCTGGCACAAAATTACTATTATGAAAAAAAGGATTACACGAATTTTAACTTCCTCCAGTATTTTAAAGAGATGAGCAAGAAAGATTTTGCCGATTTCCACAGTTCTATCTTTCTGCCAAATGATAATTACAGTGTTCTCATTTCGGGTCCTCTAAAGAAGTTTGGAATTAGTAAAGAGATAAAGAAATATATTGTCTAGAAACAACTTAAAAGAACCTATATAATGATATTGGTCCTCACAACAAACAAGATCAGACACTAACCGCCCGCCGGGTTGCTCGCGATGAAATTTTTTAGCAAGAAAAGATATGTGCCGCTGCGCCTTCCTCTTTACCGACATGCCAAGAAAGCTATATTCTAGTATGGGGTTTAGAGTAGTAAACTCTTGAATATTTCTTAGTTTTCGTGTAATAATTATCATGAATAGTGATTGAACAGATGCCTGAAACTATGTTATAATAACCTATAATATATTATGTAACGTAAATGGAACACGAATATGGACCACAAGATACCTTGGCTGTTGCGATAGACAGACATTTCACAGTAAGGGATGCAATAGTCGCCGGATTAGTAGCACAAGGCCTATCGGTTATCCCTAATGGAATACTGGGAAATATGACTTATCAGCTATTATCCGAAGTGCCAAGTAACTTTGCTCTTGGCATTCAAGAGGCAAGAGTTATACTATCCTCACACTTACTCATAACATCAATGTGTGTCATAGCTGGGGTTACTTATTCAGTTATTAGAAGTCAACCAGGATTTAAAGAGTTTGATCAAAAAACTACTGAAAAAACACGCAACCTATTAACTAGAATAAAAGATCGGTCACAAGCCCTTCTGACAAGGATACGAACTAAACTTAATATTTAGATATTAAAAAATGAATTATTTAGAGAAATTAGATAGTATAATTAATTTCGTATTAAAGAACTTAAAAGTATCAGCCGAAGAAAAAGAAAAATTAGCAAATAAAATCAAATTGTCATACTACTATCGTATCTTTAAGGAATTCGAGCGACTTTCGGGTAAAGAGCTAAACAAAACTTCACTTGGAGATGCTGAACAAATAAGTAAATATCTGCAAGAGATAAATGAGTCATTAGGTGAAGAAACTTTTTTGCAAGTGATGACTGAACAGGCTGAAGTGATTGTCGAGGAATTGTCCGAGTTAGTAAAAGATAATGCGCAAAACGATTTAAAACAGAAGTATTTAGAATTTGTAACTAGCACACTCACAAAATAAACCACTTTTGATAATAATGCTCGTTTTTTCGATTTTGTCTCCTCCCGACAAAATCCCAAACAGCTTAATGACTATATGTGACAATAAATAACATCCTCCGATTCCCTCCATTTACTCAGTTTTGCAACTAACTCGCAACAGAGGATATAATAACTCCTAATAACAATATGAAACGCAACATCACAATTTACTATATCACACGAGTCTTTGTCGGCCTCAGATTCATCATCCCTGTGTGGGTAGCTTTCTTTCTTAGGATAATCACCTTTGAACAAATGGCTATAGGTGAAGTTGTTGTGTTTGTCATAGCAACTTTATTTGAATTGCCGTCCGGCGTATTGGCTGATCTGGTCGGCAGAAAACTGACAGTTGCATCTGGATTAATTATTCAAGGTCTGGGATACGTTCTTGTAGCTTATGCTGCAGATTTCCAGAGTTATCTTATTGCCTTTTCGATTTCTTCGATCGGAGGAAGTTTTGTTTCAGGGGCTGAAGAAGCCCTCGTTTATGACTCGCTAAAGCAAATGAAAAAGCTAACCCTTTACTCAAAAGTGAAGTCTATCGAGGCAACAATCTACAGGATCTCCCTGTTTATTGGAACGATTCTCGGGGGGTACCTATACGATATCAAGAATATCCTTCCCTATGTTCTGACAGGAACAACCATGATCATAGCTGGAGCAGCATACTTCTTTTCACGTGAGCCGAAAGTTGATTCTGAGAAGTTTTCTCTAAGAAATTACATTAAGAATTTCAAACTAGGCTTTATGGAAAGCTTCAAAAATAAAAGAACTACTTATACATCTCTATATTATACCTTGATCTTTTCTGGAGGGCTTTTACTCATGTCTTACTTTGAACAGCCTTACTGCAAATGGCTCGGTTTTGATGAAATAGAAATCGGATGGATCTTTGGCGGTTTGATCTTCATCAAAATCGTTGCCGTGTTAATGGCAACAAAAATTGAAAAATTCATAGGACAGAAGGTAAACTTTCTACTCCCTCTGCTGACAGGATTGATCATGTTATCTTCAGTCCAATTCAAAATATGGGGACTGGTCGTACTCCTTGTAGAAAACATTCTTCTAGCATACCGGTTTATATTTACACAGAAAATGTATAACCTAAGAATCAATTCAAAATACAGAGCATCCGCAATTTCCACACTATCTATGTTTAACAACATTATCTACCTAATATTCGTATATGGATTAACAAAGATCTTATCATTCGATCGCATCGGAATCTCATTCAATATTATCGGCGTTCTTTTCCTGCTAGCAGGAGTTATTTATATGAGAATAAGTAAACTTAGTGGTTCCAACCGTATGACAAAATAACCATATAGCAATAAGGAAATGTTGTACGGTTGTATTGTTAGATGGTTAAATGGGCAGATGGATAAATAGCTAAATGGCTAGATAGTTAGATGGTTAAATGGTTGAATCGCCAATAAGCTGAAGGGCTGAATAGCTGACTAGCTTAATATTTGTTTCTATGTATCTAAGTTTTTAATGTTTCTAATTATCTATCTAATTTATTACTAAGTTAAAATGCTCAAAAATATCGACTGCGTTCTCATATGGACTGACAACCTGGATGAAATGCGGGAATTCTACACTAAGACTCTCGGAATGAAAGAGATGTTGGAAATGGATCACCCGAAAGATACTGGCATACTCTATGAATTTGAGAATGGGGCGCAATTCTGGATAGGTCTGCATAGTGAAGTAAAAGGTAAAAATCAGGACCCGGCAAGACACATGATCAATTTTCTTGTAGACAGTGTGCAAAAAACTTATGAAGAATTAAAAGCTAAGGGAGTGAAGTTCATTGCTGATCCTTTTGAGGCCCCAACCGGAGGAAGCTTTTTTGCTACATTTGAGGATCCTGATGGAAATTTACTTCAGTTGTGGAGCAAGGATAAATAATTCTACTGACCAATTATGTAACGAATAATTGATAGTCAAAAAGGATCTTAAAGCTCAGCTATACTTTCTAAGGCAGTTACCTGCTCTGATGTTAACAAAAGAATGTAGGATATACCTGAGTTAAGTGAGCCTGTCCTTTCAAATCTGGGATAAGGAACCATTTGAAGTTTAATCTCCCCTTCATCATCCTCGACAAAAGGAAGAGGAAAATGCAAACCTGCCCTTAGCTGTTCTACTCCTAGGTTTACTCCACCGACCGCTACCATTTTTCTACCCTCATCTTCATAAGGTTCAATTTCTCCTGACTTGGTTAAGTTCATCGGCTGAGCTCCAGCACTTATAAATTCGCCAACCACCTGTTCTGTCCTCTTCCCCTTCTGCTCGGCTAACCAACTTTCTGCATATTGCTGTCTTAAGCTATTTTCGTACTCCATTTTTACAGTATAAAATTTAAGAATCTGCCAACATTATATTATGTTAACATTGTATTATCAAACCAGTCAATATCTGCTAGAAAATGTATTTTAAAAGTTTGAAATGCTGACTTGCTCCTGCTATATTTATCTGGCTCCTTAATTCATATAACAAACTCATGAATATCAAAAAAATCATCCTGCGTACCATGCTCTTGTTTACAGTTTTTGCACTCTCCGCTTATATCATAAAGGGCAATGGCTCAAATGATCAGCTTCAAACATTGCTCGGAGTTTCTTCCTTTATATTCGGTATCTTTTTGGCATTTTACACAGCAAACAGCCACGGAAGATTTAATGAAGTTATGCAGGGCCTGCGTATAGATTCAGGAATTCTGAAGTTCATATATCTTTCCTCAAAACTTTTTCCGGAAGTAACTCATGAGAGAATCAAATCACTTATCGACAAATATCTGATTGAACAGCTTGATTATTTTCTATATGACTTTGACAAAAGCCAGCGGCAGCTTGATGAATTATTTGAATACATACTTCAGCTCAAGCCGGAGACGAAAGAGCAGGAAACTGCTTATGACAATATGATCGACCAGCTGAATGAAGCTACTAAAAACAGAAAACAAATAGAGTCAAATGTTACCGCCCATTTATCGGTTTTTGAGTGGTGTATATTGGTTGTACTGCTAGTTATCATTTTATTCTGCATATACTTCCTAAATGACAACACTGCTATATCGATCATTCTCACTACCATGCTCTCAACTGCTTCTGGAATCATGCTGCTTACACTTTACGATCTTGATTCTCTCCGGTGGCAGGAGCAGTACAGAATATGGAATCCCCTACAAAGACTATTCCGCGAAATGAATCTTCTGCCATATTATCCTGATGCAGCGATTACCAGCGGCAGGATAAAACCTCTAAAAGGAAAGGTCAGAATAGCCCACTATCCGAATAAGTACCCGGATATGAGCGGGAAAGAAGTTGAAGAAACAGAACTTTGAACTGTCAAAAACACAGCATTTTGCATCTTTTTGTCACAAATCGACAATATTACACTCAGTGAATAAGGCCATATAATAGATGTTTCATCAGTTCCACGTCCCATTTATCGAACTTTTTCGACAACCTCAACTTTATCTCGATATAATCCTATAAGATATATTATTTATTAACGTATTGTCATGGAAGCCGAAGGACCAAAATATTCTCAATTGCTAGAAAGTACTCTAAGGAATGCTCCATCTATTCTATCAGCAAGAAAAGAAGCATCAGAAAGTAAAAGGCAAACCGAGCTCGAACAGGGTTTGAGAATTGATAGTGCCCTGAAGGATTTAGTGACTCAAGCTCAAATATCATCAGTTCTGCAGATTCAAGATAGTGTTTTTGAGCCAGGTCAGGCAAGGCTTATAGAAGATTTCTGGATGAGCGGTAGACGAAGAACTGTGTCTATAACTCTTTCCGGCATAATTAAAAAAATTTGTGGGTAAAAGTAGCATTTCGTACCGTCATTGTGGTATAAAGCATAATTTCCTTAAATTTATGAATAAAAAAGTGTACGAAATGTGGATCTTTAAAAACTCAAAAGC
>JAQVGX010000040.1 GCA_028696515.1 Candidatus Dojkabacteria bacterium
TCCCCGGATGAAAGTATATATCCGACTCTAAGTCCAGCTAATCCAAATGTTTTTGAAAAGCTTCTGATGATTATAAGATTGTTGTATTTTTTAAGCAGGTTAATACAAGTTTGATTTGAAAATTCAGAGTACACCTCGTCAACAACGACAACTACTCCTAGTTCCAAGATTTGCTCTATCCGCTTATTTGTGGCAACAAAGTTGCCCGTAGGGTTGTTAGGATTGCAGATGTAGATGATTTTGGTCTTGCTTGTAAGGCTTTTTGATATGACTTGAACTGGAGGTAGCTGAAACTTTCGATTGAGTGCTAATCTTTTGACTCTTCCGCCCATAAGTTGAACACACTTCTCGAAGATTGGGAAAGTGGGTTGAAAGATTATTAATTCGTCGTTTTTATCGATGAAAGTTTCGGAAATAATTCTGAAGGCCCTATCAGCTCCACAAATAAGGCATTTCGACGGTACGATTCCTGAATAGTTGCACACCTTTTCTTTTAATGTATCCAAAAGGGAAGGGTACTTGTTTATGGATGAAAGTTTATTCGAAATACTGCTTAGAACCTTAGAATTTGGCTTGTATTGGTTTTCTCCCCATTTAAGGACAAGATATGAGTTGTTGTATTTATTAACTTTCCAGTCTATTTCTGGAAAAGAGAGAACAGTTTTTCTTAAAAATTTAGTAATCATAAATAATAATCCATAAATATACAAATAAAAAACCGGCCTTCGCCGGTTTTATTTTGTCTATAGGTAAAGGTTAAACCCGCGAAAGCTACGTTTCCGGGTTATGATGGGAAGCTAATGTCAAAATCATTTTGTCAGGCAACTCCCTACAATTCATAACTTTAGCATAATAAAGTATGAGATATTTATATCACTTTATTGTAATCAAGTCAAGGAGTGCTACTCGAGCCCGGAAAATGGGATGTATTCTCACCGAAGTACCTTCTGTCAGAGTACAAGACAATATTATCGACTAAATACGGCGGTGATTGTTTTTATGTGAACAGGTTTTTGATTTGGTTGGGTAGCCTGCTACTAAGTTGATCACAAATACAATTGTCTTATCGAGATCACATTTGACTTGGACTAGTTTTCAACTACTATATAGCCAGTATCTTTAAATATAGCCTGTAATGTAGATAGGGCAGAAGATTTTGCTTCTTTCAAAAACTCTTCGTCTCCTGTAACAGATGATTCTGCTTGAGCTTTCAATTCACTTAGAGCTAGATTATAATCCGCGTTGTCGTCGGTGTCGAACAATTTCTTAAAAACTCCACTTTTCGTTGAGACCTCAATTGGTCCAGAGAGACTTGTATCGTAGACTTCGGCATCTGGAAGGTTGATTTTTATTGTTTTATCATCATTCGTTATTTCTATATCATTCTCTGTAATATCAGTAAGGTTGACTCCAACATCAACTTGCATTACCCCTTCAGCGCTAACTTTGTGCCCCCAAAAGAACTGTGACCATGGTGAATCGTAGTCAATCTCTATGTCTACTTTCTGATCGGTGACGAGAGTTCTTGTTATTAGGAATGATTGATCCTTTATCTTATCTACAACTACAGTTGAAGAGATGAGTTCCTTGGGTGAATCATCTCTTATTACCTTGACCCCGAGAACTAATCCAAATACTGTTCCGATGAGGAAGCCAATAAAGACAGAGATGAATGTCGTAATAAAAAATTGCTTTATTTTCATGATCTTCTTCTTGTTCTTTTAATAAGTAATTTGTAACCGCCCTCACCGTATTCTAGCCAGCGGCTAATTCTGGCAATTGTTGTGCTGCTCATGCCTGTTGCCTTTTCAATGTCCTGATAGGTGATGCCATCATAGAGCATGTTAGCAACCTTCCATCTCATAGCGAATGTTTTTAATTCGGGGACAGAAAGCAGGTCTCTGAAGAATTGTTTGCATTCATCTTTGCTGCGAAGTTTCAGAATTGCTGTGAAGAAATATTGAACGTCTTCAGTTAGCCACTTAGGTCTTGAAATGTTACGTTTTGCCATCTCTTTACTTGGGTAAACAACTAAAGTGGTCTAATCATAACTACTAAGGGCAGTTTTGTCAACAATTGAATTTTTCTTGTGTGCGGACTATGATTGTGATAGTATAAATGACATATTTATTCTTGATTTAAGTTGTTCAGATGGCTAAAAGCAATAGAATCAAAGGAAAGATGGCGACGAAGCCTCTAGATAAACGTTACTCTAAAAAATCAAAATCCAATCCTGAAAAGAGAACTTCTAAAAGATCAAGTACAGTAAAGAAGTTTACTGTACGAATTGCAAGTGAAGATGCAAAGAAGAATGATGCGAAGCAGGTCCGGCCAAATTTTTTACTTAAAATTCAATCTGTTATCTTGGTAGTTCGTAATAAGATTGACAAATTAAATTCCCATTTGAAGAAAAAAATCGATACAGATAAGCGTTATCGAATAGCCAGCAAAGTACTCACATATGTTATGTTTCTTCTTGGACTGTATCTCTTGCTGTATCCTATTGTTCCAGGCTTGATATACAAGTTATTCTATAAAGGGAAAGAAGTCTATCCCTATCAGACTGTTCTTGAAGGGGAATTGGTTGATAATGATAATGCAAAACTCGGCGGTAAAGAAATTCCGGAGGAAAACAGACTTGTCATTCCGGCGATCAATGTAGATATGCCTATCGTAGAAGGATCAAATGAGGATGCACTTAATCTTGGAGTGTGGCATCGACCTGGAACCGGTTCTCCAGGTCAGGGGAATATGGTTTTGACTGGCCACAGAGTCGGGTATGCTTTTTTACCAGACGACGTGAAGAATTCGACCTCATTCTACAATCTTGACCAGCTAGAATCGGGGGACTATATTATAATCTACTGGGGCGGAGTTGAATACGATTATAAGGTGACTGGAAATGAAGTTGTGCCTAAAACTGCAACATATATCGAAAGTCAGGCAGATGAAGAAAAACTTACACTTTATACTTGTCACCCTGTAGGGCAGAATGCTCATAGGCTTGTGTATTATGCAAAAAGAATAGTTGAATAAAAACTGCAGCGGTCAATTATCAATTTGAAACATTTGTGCTAGAATATAGGACTCTTGAAAAATGGGATACAGATAATAGAGATAGATATTTGATATTAGATGTTAGAAATATTATATGAAGGTTAAATATTACGGAAACTCGAGCTTGCTTTTTAAAGGGAAGAAAACCAAGTTGATTACAAATCCATTAGACAGGGAAGTGAAGTTAAATTTAAAAAAAGTGCTTCCGGACATTATTGTTCAGAGCCATAGTGAAGAAATCCCTGTCGGGGAGTATTTTATGATAAAAGCTCCTGGAGAGTACGAGGTGCATGACTTCTATGTGTATGGTTATAAATCTGATGTAAACGACGAGAGTATTGATCAAGCAGATATTTATATGATAGATGTTGAAGGGGTGCACGTTGGTCTGATAGACAAAAGTGTAGAAGATATCAGAGGCAGAATTCTAGATGAAATGGGCATAGTGGATGTTCTTTGTATTTCTCTTGCTGAGGAGAGTGGCATGAAACTTACAAAAATTACAGATTTGGTAAACAAGATTGAGCCCTATATGGTTATTCCCATGGACTATAACAAAAAGCTCCTTGAGGATTTTGCTAAGGTAGTTGGAGTGCAAGAACTTGAAGAGGTGAAGGACTTAGATGTTGCGAAGTCAGATTTTGAATCAGAAGAGATGCCTATGAGAATTGTCGTTCTTCAGAAATGATGCATGCCCTATGTTTTAGCTGCAGTGTAATATTTTTGACATAAAAGTAATTATAATTTACCCATCTCTGCCCCATATCTTGATTTTACGAATAAATAGAAATGGCTGATATAAAATTACCACCACAAAATATTGAAGCAGAAAGAGCAGTTATTGGAGCTATGCTTCTTGATGAGGAGGCCGTTGTCAAGGTAATGGATTTTCTGAAGCCAGATCACTTCTATGATCCAAAACATGAGATCATTTTTGAATCAATTCTTGAGCTTTTTGAGCATAGAAAGTCAATTGATGTATTAACGCTTACAAACGTTCTAAAGAGGAAAAAACTGCTCAAAAAAATTGGAGGTGTAGCTTACTTGTCGGACATTGTCAATAGTGTTCCCAGCTCAACTCATATTGAAGAATATGGCCACATAGTGAAAGAAAAAAGTGTTCGTCGGGAATTGATTTCGGCCGCTGCATATCTCAATGAGATCGCCTTCGATGAACGGGAAGATTTAGATAAGTTACTCGATGGAGCTGAGCAGAAGTTATTTGAAGTTACTGAAGATAGTGTCGATAAGGATTTTGTTCATGTTTCGAAATTACTCGAGCGTGCCTACGAAAGAGCAGAGCAGGCCGATAAGTTCAAGGATAAAATTCAGGGTGTAAAATCGGGTTTTCAGCAGTTGGATGCTATTCTTGGAGGATTTCAGCCCAGTGATCTGATCATACTTGCGGCAAGACCTTCTGTCGGAAAAACAGCCTTAGCTCTTGATATGGCAAGACACATAGCAACAAAGGTGAAAAAGAATGTAGGGCTTTTCTCGCTTGAAATGTCAAACATGCAGTTGATGGATCGTATCTTGTCGATGCAGGTAAATGTTGGTCTTTGGGATCTTAGGATGGGGAAGCTCAAGGACGAAGCTTTCGAGAGACTAGCTGATGCTATGGGTGTTTTATCAGAATCAGGCTTATTCATCGATGATACTCCGGGTCTGCATATCATGGAGATGCGGACCAAAGCACGAAGGCTTACTATGGAGCACAAAGTTGACATGATCATTGTGGACTATCTTCAGCTTATGCAGGGAAGAACTCGCGATAACCGTGTGCAGGAGGTTTCTGAAATTTCTATGTTTTTAAAGAATCTGGCAAGAGAATTGAATGTTCCTGTACTAGCTCTATCTCAGTTATCTCGAGCTGTTGAGTCAAGGACAACAAGAATTCCTCAATTATCTGACTTGAGGGAATCCGGATCAATAGAGCAAGATGCTGATGTTGTTGTGTTTATTCATCGTGAAGAGCAGTATAATCCTGAAACAGATAGGAAGGGAATAGCTGACCTTATCATAGCAAAGCATAGGAATGGTCCGACAGGTCAAGTTGAACTTTACTTCGTAAAAGAACAGGCGAGGTTTAGGGAACTTGAGAAGAGAAGAGATGCTGAAGAAAGAAGAAACTAGGGACAAGATAAGTATGTAGCTGGAATTTGATAAACATTTCCAATTAACCCCTAAAACCTGTAGATTACTAATTAGGTTTATTTTTTAGTATCAATAGTAACATAGTTCCTATATAAAGAACTACTGTTATAGTACTTAATACCGAGATTTCATAGATTGCTCCCAATATGCTCAATGCAAAGCCAATTACAAATATAACTATTCTTATAGGCATATTTCTGGGAATGAGTTTATTGAGTGTATCTTTACTTTCTGGATTTCTCCAGAATGGATGAAGTATTAATATTATTAGGGCCAGTATCGAGAATAATTCCGGGAATCCTAGTTGCTCTGATAAACTTTTCCTTTCTCCTGTTTGCGGAAGTTGTGAGAGATCACATTTGTTTGCTAAACAGGTAGACAATTCGTTTCGACAGGTATAAAGTTCTTGTAATTTCTCATCTAGCTGTATTAAACATTCAGCAGTTTCCGGTGTTATATTGAAAATTATCGTCTTTAAGGCTTCATTGCCACTGAAATCAGATGCTTTGAAGATTACCAATACTGGTGTGTTTTCCTTAAACTTTGATTTAGGAATGAGCCTTATCGAGTAACAAGAACTATCTCCAGTATGGAAAAAATTGTTGATATCTTTTTTAGAATAGGATGCGCCATCAATAATAATTCTTATAGAATCAATGTTTACTCCAGAATCGCTATCACATATTTCTACCTCTACTCCGGAGTCCTGTGAAATGTTGATCTCGTAATTCTTCGGGTGAATTGGAGTGATAGTTGGAGACGTAACATCTCCGTAACAGTTTCCTTCAGAAAATGTATACGTACTTGAACCAACGGAGCCAAGAATGTCATTACCTGATTTTGTTTCGGCAATATTGCTGTCCAGTGTGTCGCCCACATTGGTGAATTGGAGTTTAAGGCTTGTTTGTAACACTCCTGGAAGTGATTTGAATTTGATAATTCCAAAGGTTTTTGTTCCAGAAAGGTTGCTTCCTACTGAAAATCCTGTGAGTCTTATCTTGCCATTTTCACTATCTACTACATTATCTGCATAATTGCTGTAAGCGCTACCCGGTAGTATTTGAGTCCCAGAAGTATAAGGATCAGAGTCCAGAATTGAAATTTCGTTTGGATTATAATTTATGATTACGTTCGCAGCATTTGAATAATTCGATCCTGTGCTTATCTGAATGTTTATAGTTGACTCACATCCCGAAAGTAAGTTTCTGCTTTGAGGTGTAAAGTAAAACCGGCCATCTTGAGTAAGAGCATAGGCTCGAGTATTAGCTGCGAGTTGAAAACCACCGGCTGAAATAAGTACCGATATCCCCGTAAAAATTATTTTTATTATTCTATACTTTTTCACCAGTTCGGCTTATATTATAAACCTGAATAGATAGATCTAGGGAATTCACAAAGGAATCACCATTTAGATCACTAACGTAATCATTTGAATTGAGATTATTTATAAGAGTTGATATATCTAAAGAGTTGATGAAATCATCATATGAGGGGTGAGTGTCTCCAGCTAGCAGATCTCCAAATACTGTAAAATCGTAATTTTCGTACATACGGATAAAGGGAACGTTTGGATAAACCTTGCTTAGGTGCGAAATTCCTTTGATGATTACAGAGTTGTTTCCGGAAGTAATTTTGTTTCCAGGGTTTAGAGTTAGTATTCCTATCCCCTCGTTATTTGTTGATATTGTGTCTGAGAAACATTTCTTTCCTGTTTTTTTGCAGTAAACATTGAAGTCAGCAATCGTGTCCCAGTTTCCACTTTTTGGAATACGCTTTTCTGGATAAACCTTAAATGCAATTTCTTGTATTTTTATAGAAGCTGAAACTGAAATTCCTTCAACTCCACTTCCCTCAGGAGTTGGTTGCTTCGTAGTTTCCTTTTCTGGTAAGAGGGAAAAGACAAATACAAAGAAGATCACTAGGAATACGAAAAATAAAGTTGTCTTAAAAAAGTTTTTCATCTGTCATCAAAAGGTATATGTACATATAGATTATTAGATTTTGCCTTATATTGCAACAAGTTGTCATAAGTTTATTTACTTTTTGGCCTAATGATTGTAAAATTACTTTCTGTAATTATCATTAGTTACATATTCTATTTATTAAACAAATCAAACAATGGACTTAAACCAGAAAGACCCTAATGTTATGACCTTCATGATGCAAATGGTTCAGGAGAAGCATGGAGACTCTGTTGACAGCAAATTCTTAGAAGAAGAGGCGACTAAGCTTTATGATGAGTTTGGGGATCGACTAGTAAGTTACTTTGAACCAATGCTTTCTGATGAGCAGAAAGGTCAGTTTGATGAATTGGTATCCCAAGGTTCGGACCAAGATAAACTTCTTGAATTTCTAATAGGTTCCATTGATAATCTAGAGCAGAGGATTCTGGATACTCTTAATCAATTCAAAACAGAGTATATGAGCAGACCTACTTCTTGATTTCTTCTAGATAATATTTATTATAGATAAAAAATGAGAGCTCCGGGTATGCAACAATTTGAACGGGCTGCAGATCAGATAAAGACACAGGCACGGGAAAAGCAGGATCAGGTAAGAGAAAATATGAGTAAAACCGATCAGGGGATCGAACAAATCTCCAAACAGCTTAATTCTTATAGAGCTGCAAAGAAGAAAATACAAAATGCCATCTCCCAGCTGCAATCTCAAGCTCAACAAAACCCTCAGCTTCAAAATCATCCCATGTATCAGAAAAGGATGCAGGCATACAAGGAACAGCTGTCTAAATTGAATACTGCTATAAGAAGGGCAGAAAGTCAGATAGAAATGCTAAGAGGAAGAAAGGGATACCTTCGCAGCGTTCTCATAAAAATTGCAGGACAAGCATCATCTCAACTCTCAATGATACGAAAGCGTCAGCAGGCAATGAAGCAGCAGCAACAGGCGGCACAAGATCAGCAAAAACGAAAGGCCGCAAAGGGGGAAACTGGTAAGGTTCGCGGATAATATCCTTCTAAGGGAATAAAATTAAACAAAGCCTTTATGAGGTTCCTTGTTTCTATGCGCTAGTAAAAAATTCCTAAAAAGAAATGTAAGTTATATGTAGCTATAAAGCTGAATTATATGCTTGCTGATTGGCATCAAAATTGAGTATAATAGCGCATTCAAGGCGGTTTTATTTGATCTTTCAAATAAGATTACGATTTGAAAATTAATTAAGGTCAATGTATTATGGTTTGACGTATTTGTGATTTCTTGGGCTTAATCACTCTTTCATCTGTAAAAGCCGGAGTGGCGGAATTGGCAGACGCGCACGACTCAAAATCGTGTCTTCTTCGGGAGGTGAGGGTTCGATTCCCTCCTCCGGCATTATTAAATGTTGTGTATATGTGAATACTTTAGATTGTAGTAATTACGAATATGGCTGGAGATATGCATAGTACCCAACTAAAAAAAGGCGCTGTTTTCAAGGATGGAAATCAAGTTTATGTCGTTTTAGATTACAAACACATAAAAAAGGGGAGAGGTCTGGCAGTAGTGCGGATCAAGGTAAAAAACGTTGAGGGAGGAGCTATTGTTGAAAAAACATTTAGCAGCAATGAGAAGGTTGAGTCTGTAGATTTAATACACCGATCGGCTCAGTTCCTTTATTCTGATGCCGAGTACTGCTATTTTATGGATAGCAGGGATTACTCACAGTTCCAGGTAGAAAAGGAAAATATCGACTGGCAGAAGAATTTTTTGATCGACGGCGGGAGGGCAGATGTTCTTTGGCTTGGTGAAAAAGTTGTTGGAGTCGATATTCCAAAAAAGGTATCAATAAAGGTAAAATATACAGAGCCAGCCGTAGCCGGGAATACTGCAGGATCTGCGTATAAAGAAGCGGAACTTGAAACGGGTTACAAAATTCAAGTACCGTTATTTATAAAAATTGGAGATGTTGTTCAGGTAAATACTGAAAGAGGAACATACAGTTCGAAGGAATAGATCTTTAGTGATTGTTTAAATTAATTGTTAATTTGTAAGTAATGTGGGATTTTTTATTAGACCTAATAAAGGTAAATGAAGAGGTAAACTATTCTTTCATTATCTCGCTTATAGTAGGATATTTCTTTATAATATGGTTTATTATATCATTGTGGGTGTTTTTTGATGCGAAAAAGAGGCATCGTTCAGTAGTTGTCTCTATGCTTTTCTGGGTGTTCGTTTTTGTATTTGGACCTCCTGCGCTTTTCTTCTATATCATGATTAGACCTGAGCATACTCTGGAGGAGGACTACTATATGAACCTGGCTTTAAGTGGAGAAAAAAATATTCGACCTATTTACTTTGACGGAAATAAAGGTTTTGATATTTCAATCAATTTATCTGTTCAACCAAAGGAAACTCCCAGTTCAGAACACAAGATGTACATGAATGTAGAATGGTTTCCAGGCGAAAAACAGATCAATGGCCAAGTAAGATCTGGAAAAAGCGGAGCACGTTTGGCAGTTGTTAAAAAAGGGTTTTTAACAATTATCAACAAGATAAAAGAATTACCATCTGCAGGAAGAAAAGAAAGGAAAAATCTAACAAAAGAAGAGAAGAAAATAGAGAATCCCGCTAAGGAAATGAATAAAGATAGAGAAAAGAAAGATCATAAGAAAAAATCCAAAAAAAGGAACAAAAAGAAAAAAGCACAAAACAAAAACTAGTATGATTGATCACATATCACGATTCAAACGTGTAATTGCACATAACAAGAAGTTTCTTTATCTATGGCTCGCTCAGATATTCACTCAGAGCGCGGTGAGCATCGTCACCATCAATATGGGAATTCTTTCTCATGAAGGAACTATATCAAGTTCTATGAAGGATTCTGCTGCTAGTATTGGAGTGATGGTAAATCTCTCTACTTTACCGGGACTACTAGTTGCTCCACTGGCAGGAGTTTTAGCAGATTGGTTTCCAAAAAAGAAAATCATGATAACATCCAACCTCGTAAGGTTATTTATCTTAGCAATTTTCTTGATAACGAAAGGATGGGAAAGAATTCTTGATTCTTATATTCTTATTTTTCTTTTATCTGTTGTGCTTCAGTTCTTTATTCCAGCGGAGGGGGGACTCGTTCCGAGATTGGTAAAGAAAAAATATATTCTTCTTGCAAATTCTTTATTTTCTGTAACCGTATATTCAAGCTTGGCTTTCGGAGTTACCGTCTCAGGAATCATCCTAAGTCTTCTCGGGATAAGGAATATGTTTCTTCTTTGTGTTGTATTTATAATAATTAGTACGATTCTTCTTCTAAGCATAAAAATTGTCGAACCGAGAAAGAGTAAGCGATCGATAGGTGATCTTGTTGGATTTGTTACTCATCTTGTGAAGGATGTTGGTAGTGGGATCCGTTATTCCTTTAGCAAAAGTAAACTCCGATTTGCGCTTCTACACCTTTTACTTCTACAGGTAGTTGCTCTAACCCTTGTGACGATCATATTCAGAATCGGAAGTGAAATATACGGTGTTTCTCCTAGAACTGCCGGCCTTGTCGTTTTTGCGCCGTTGATCCTTGGACTGCTTATTGGTCTTGGAACTTTAAATATTTATGGTAGGAACAAAAGTAGGGTAAAGTTGATATGGCTTGGAACGGTTTTCAGCATCTTTGGTTTTGGGTTAATGGCTGTAATTGCCATAGCAAGTAATTTTCTTGAGAAATATTTAGTAAGTCAAATAGTAGCAACTTTTAGTTTGGTTGCTGTCGGTATATGTGTTCCATTCCTTCTAATTCCTGGGCAAACTCTTCTTTTCGAAAATACTGAAAGGAGTTTCAGGGGCAGGGTTCTAGGGATCTGGCAGGCTCTAACATCTTCTCTTGCAGCGTTTGTAGCAGTTTTTGTGGGATATTTGACAGACAGGGTTGGGGATGTATCCATTGCTATAGTTTTTGTTGTCGTAGCTGATATAATATACTCAATAATTCTGTATTTGCTACAAAAAAGGAATAAGGTATGATATTGATTGGTACGATAAAAATATATCCATACTTGTTTTTTCTTGTCTTAAATGCTCTCCTGGTAGGGTTTGTTCTGTGGAGATATCGTAAAACGCTGGGTATGTCACGAGAACGTGTTTTCGACTTTGTTTTTATATATATAGCAGCCAGCATTATTTTCGGCAGGTTAATTTTTGTCATTCAGAATTGGCCAGATTTTGGGAAACTGTCATGGTCTCTTTCTCCTTTCTACTATTTACCCGGGGTTGAAAGAATCTGGTTTAAACAAATGCCTTTCGCCCTCATGAAATTCTGGGATCAAGGTGTAGATCATAGCGGGATGATATATGGCGGGGTAGTGGTAACCTTTGTGTATTATATTACCAAACGCTTTGGGACAAAGAATTTATGGCATGTCATCAAAGGTTTATGTTTGGGTCAGATTCTGCAGTTATTGGGCTATCTTTACGAAGGAGTATATTATGGGAAAGAAACAACTTTATTTATCGGAATAAAGTACCCTAATGTAGATGATTTGATGAGATTCCCGGTTCAAATTCTTGAAATATTTGTACTTCTTGCTCTTCTGGCGATATTACCCTCTCTAAGAAAAAGAGACAAGTCCCTAGGTGTAGGTGTTTATCTTTTTATTTTTGGCTGGTTAGGAATTTTTTCTTTCTTTTTGAGAGATAATGTTCATTCAGAAATAGGTGTAATGCAGATTCTTTATCTAATAATGGTTTTCATTGGAATTTTTATAGCTGTTTTTGCTCTTCAGAAAACTAAGCCAATTCCTATGGTTAGCGAGGGAGCTGCATTAGGGCAATCGTTCCCGAGGGAAATGAGAGTCCAATTGGCAGACAGACACGAAGTTGTGCGTACTTATCAGGAATCGTATTCTTCTTACAGGAAACCAAAAGGTAAAATTTTCTCTAGATTGAAAAGGTGGCTAGCTCGTAAAAACAAATATTGAGTTTCTACAGTATATAAAAGTTATAAATTCGCAAAAGTATGCTTTTAAAAGTGGATAAAAGAAATGATGGGCTGAGGTTAGATGTTTTTCTTTCCAATCATTTAAAGGATCGGACAAGAAGTCAGATACAGTTGATTATACGCAAAGGAAATGTGTTTATAAATAATCTAAAGAATAAGAAGTGTGGGGCAAGTCTGAAGACAGGTGATATAGTAACTGTTAAAGAATACCAGCAACTGGACTTAAATATTGGTACAAAACCCCAGAAAATAGATAACATAAAGATCCTTTATGAAGGACTGGAATTGCTTGTAATAGATAAGCCAGCAGGAATTTCGGTCCACCCATCGGGCAGGGATCAAGATGGAACACTTCTGAACGGTTTGATCTATATGTATAAGAGGCTCAAAGTTCTCGGAGAGAAAATGCGATTTGGCCTTGTCAACAGGATCGATAAAGAGACTTCCGGGATTGTCCTTGTGGCTTCTAGCGAGAAGGCTCTATGGTACTATTCCAGACAATTTGAAGAAAGAGAAGTTAAAAAGTATTATATTGCCGTAGTTGGCGGGGATATCGGACATTTATTCGGACATGGTGAAGAGTTGCTGATATCTAACTATATCGGGCGTCATCCCAAAAATAGGAAGAAAATGTCTGTAGTTGAAAAAACAAAGGGAAGATTAGCTGCAACAGAATTCTCGCTAATTGGAACATACTCTGTAAAGAAATTTGGAAAGTACTCCATAGTGCTTGCAAGGCCGATTACAGGAAGAACTCACCAGATAAGGGTACACCTAAAAGAAAAAGGATTTCCGATAATAGGAGATAGTAAGTACGGGGGACTTCAATATAAAAGAATGCTTCTGCATTCTTATGCTATCAGAATACGAATGTTAGATAATCAACAAAAAACATTTAAAACCGATATTCCAACCGAATTTGATGAACTACTCAAACATAAAAATATTCCAGCAGTTATAACTGATAAAATACGTTAGCATGAAAAGTCCTTTCTTTTTTTTAAAAAGAAAAGTAAAAAGAAGAAGATTGAAAAAAAAATCGGGGGTAAGAGCGAGTCTGATACGATTTGGAGGGAATGCTGCTGTTGCAAGAAGTGTAAGAAACAAGAATTTGTCGAATTTAGTACTAACTTTCATTGTTATTATTGTATTATTGGGGATTGTTGGCTGGACGGTTTTCTCTGCTTATAAACTATTCAGTTTCAATCTGAAGAGAGCTTATAGAGACGAGAGAGTGATAGATCGACAGTGGAAGGGAGATTCAAGGCTTACGATTCTATTTGTTGGTCTGGATGGAAGAGAGGGAGAATATGCCTATGCGGATGCAATTCTATTGTTAATGATAGATCCTGATGCAAAGACGCTGGGAGTATTTGATATAAATCCTGATGCGGTTGTTTATGTGCCCGAATATGATACTGAGGAAAAGTTAAGAAATGTATACAATAGAGGAGTTATAGGAAAGGAGTCTATTCCTGTCTTATTACTTAAAAAGAGAATAGAGAGACTTTTTTCTATCCAGATAGATAGGTATGTTGTTGTTAAGGAAGAGGGTCTTGTTGAGATAGTTGACTCTCTAGGAGGCGTTTATGTCAATAATGAAAATGATTTGGTCGATAGTGATGCTGGCGAGAAAGGAATCAATTTGTCCGTAGGGAGTTTTAGGTTGAACGGGGAGGATTATCTTGGATATGTTTCTGCAGATATATTAGGAACAGAGGCGAAGCTAATGCGACAGAACGAAGGGATTATAAATTTACTGCAAAGAACTGTAAATTACGCGGCCTTTCTGAAAATTCCCCAAATAATAGACACGATAAGTGATAATGTAAAGACAGACTTGAGTAGGGCTGAGATTCTGCGTCTCGGAATAGCCATAAGTCGTTCGAATGACGTAAAAAGTGGCTACACAAAGAATAATGCTTTTGATGTCGAGGAAAATAATTCTAAACTGATTCCCGTTTGGGAGGAAATAGACAGGGAACTCCAAGAGATTTTTATAGATCCACAAATTGGCAAAGAACAGGCTCGTGTAGAGGTTTTCAATTCTACGGGGACAATTGGGCTAGGGTCACTTCATGCAAGATGGTTACGGAATATGGGAGTAGACGTTATAAGAGTTGGGGATACGAGCGAAATCTTTGAAAGAACAACCATATATGCAAAGGATCCAGGTGAATTTATACATACCATAAAAGGAATAAAAAAGTCATTTGACGAAGAACCGGAGGTTATAGAAGGTGAGCCTGATGATGTTGTTACAACTGGAGACGTAATACTAATTATCGGGAATAATGACAAGGATAGTTTTTATTAGAACTAATGAACATAGCTACCTATTTTGAACAAATTGCTGAGATATTGGGATACATTCTTACAGATGTAGATAAGGAATATATAGCCAAGTATTCAAATTATGTTGTCATAATAATAGCCATCTTTACTTCGATAATCGTTGTCTCTAGGATTGTGGCAAAAATTAAAGCGGTCAATGAGTATATTGATGATGGTGTGGCTTTATTCTTGGCAAGCACAAAAGAGGAAAAAGATATCAGTAAGCTGTTGTTTACGATACTTCCAGAGCTTTATGATATTATTTATGATAAGTTTGGGCGAAAAGAGTTTTTTTCTCTGGAAGTACTCTTAAGCCAAGGGATTGGGCGACTGTCTCTTTTTTTACCCAGAAAGGTGTATAATTTATGGGCTTCTAGAGCTGAATTTTTTAGACTTAAGGTAGTAACAGAGGAGAGAGAAAAGTTTGTAGACAGCATGAGTCCTTCAAATTATTGCACTATACTAGAGTTGGCGAAGGACTATATTTATCCTCTAGATTTGGAGGGAAGAGGAAAACTTCTAGATAAAGTTAATTCAAGTGAGCTCATGATGTTTCAGATGGTGTGCCGTCCAGCTGGAAGGAGGTGGGAGCAAAGAATAGAAGAAGGGCTTGAGAAACTAAA
>JAQVGX010000041.1 GCA_028696515.1 Candidatus Dojkabacteria bacterium
TACTTATAAAATACCCTGACCAGAAGAATTTGTAAAGACAAAATCAGTGCCTAGTCTTGCGGCTACAGATTACTAAGCAACACTACAACTCATATTCTTCATGCATCTTAGGAACGATCACATTATAACCAAGATGTTCAATCGTTTTCTTAAACTTTAAACTCGTTGATTCCTCAGCATGGATCAAAAATACTTTATTTACTCTATCCGACCTTATATGCTGCAACCATTTCATAAGATCAGCATGATCACCATGGGCTGAAAATCCGTATAGTGTATGAATTTCTGCTTGAACTTTAATCATTTTTTCATTGATCATAACCTGTTTTGCGCCCTCAACAATCTCTCTTCCAGTAGTACCTGGAGCCTGAAAACCTACAAACACTATTGAAGACTTTCTATCTGATAAGTTGTTTGCTAGATGAAATAATATTCTCCCTCCAGCACACATTCCATGCCCTGCAATAACAACCTTACCCCTTCTTTTTCTAATCCCCTTTGAGCTGTTTTTATCACTTAAAAATTCAATGTTTCGAGAGTCAAAAAGCCTTTCTCCGTTTTTAAACTCGGATACAATGTTTTCCCCAAGATACCTGAAATATCTCTTGTAAACGTTTGTCACTTTGATTGCAAGAGGACTGTCGAGATATATTTTAACCTCATTTGATATTTCTCCAGAACTAATCAACCGCTTGAAAAGTACAAGTAATTCTTGAGATCTTTGATAGGTAAATGATGGAACAATGACATTGCCTCCCCTTGACAATGTTTTGTTAACGATTTCGGCTAGCTTCTTGTCCATTTCAGATCTAGGTTCATGATACTTATTCCCATATAGTGACTCCATAATTATAAAATCAGCAGTATCCACATAATCGAATCTGTTATCGAGCCTCTGGTTACTATTACCAATATCTCCAGAAAACAATAATTTTTTTTCGGACTTATTGTTTTCTTTTATAGTCAAGTATGCCGAGGCAGCACCAAGAGCATGGCCTACGCGGAGCAACTTCAATTTAATAAATTTATTGACATTCACTTCTTCATCAAAATCTATCGCTTGGAATTTATCCAAAATCCCCAAAACATGAGTTGTATCATAAAGAGGCACACTAAGCTCAGGCCCGTTATTCCTGTCATCAATCAATGACCACTCATCCAGTACTTCATTTGCCTCATGATGACGTATTTCTTGTACTTTAGCAGAATCTAAAAGCATATGCTCAACAATGCCCCTTGTGGGAATGCTACAGTATACTTTACCACGGAAGCCTTCTTTATATAGCTTCGGTAGCAATCCGCAATGATCTAGATGAGAGTGTGTCAAAACAACAAAATTTACACTCGATGGAGAAAAATCGAAATTCTCCAAATTCAATTCCTCTTCTTTTACGCCTTGAAACATACCACAATCTACAAGAAACTGCATTGTATCAGTCTTTACTAGATAACATGACCCCGTTACAAGCCTTGCAGCACCAAGAAATTTTATCTTCATAATGTCATTGACCCCGGTCACTAGAGGAGAAAAGTAAACAAACTCATCTAACGACTTTCTTCTCTAAATAATTTAAGTAATGTCAATTTGAAACAGGACTATTTGTTATTTACAATGACTAGTCATATCTTTCGCAAGTTGCATGAGTTTCTGCTTATCGTTTTGGGTTGGATCTTCTAACACTACATCCAAGAGCTTCCTAAGAACCTCCCCGACCTCTGGTCCTGCCTTCACCCCTATATCAAGTAGATCATTCCCCGAAATATCGAGATCACCTACTTTTAGAGCCATATCCTTTGCTCGAACCTCAGCTATTCTTTTCTGCAGTGCCAATATCTCTCTCTCGTCAAAAGCACTTTTTGGATTTGAGGCAGCATCTGCAATACGAAGTTTTATCAACTCATCAACAGCATCTTCCCCTCCCACATTTTTAACGAACCTTCTTATAGCAGCATCCTTCCACTTAGCGATATCATTCTTCTCTTGTAATTCTGATTCTCTTATAGCTTTTCCCCTCATAAAGTCCTCCTCATCATAAGGGAAATAGAACATGTGCCATCTCACAAGAGTTTTTACTTGTTCGATTTCTCTTTTCGAAAACCTGAGTCTCTTCATAATTTCCTCGGTAATTTCGGCACCTAAAACGTCATGTCTGTAAAAATGCTCTCCTTCCTTTGTTCTCGGCTTGGCAATATCATGAAACAAAGCCGCCAATTTAACACTATCCTCAGCAGCATCAACCGCTCTCATAGAATGTTTAAAAACATCAAAGGCATGATACTTATTTTGCTCAAGACCGACCCCTTCAAGAAGCTCAGGGATCCAAATTTCGAGTATTCCTGTTTCTCTTAGCAATTCCAAACCAATCGATGGCCTTGGAGACAGGTAAAGTATTTTAGTGAATTCATCACGCACTCTTTCTGCAGATAAATTATCTATCATTTCCAAAACCTGACCAATCGCAGATTTCGTCTTATGTTCAATCTCAAACCCTAAAACAGAAGCAAATCTGCAAGCTCTCAGTGCGCGCAAGGCATCTTCTTTCATCCTCTCTACTGGCTCACCGACAGCTTTTACTATCTTCCTTTTGAGGTCATCTCTCCCCCCAAAAGGATCTATCACTAGTTCTTTGGCAGATTTACCTGAAAGCTCTACCAAATCAATTGCCATGGCGTTCCAAGTGAAATCCCTTCTCGAAAGATCACCTTCAAGACTTGGTATGAATTCAACTTTAGCCGGCCACCTGCCAGTTAAGTATTCCTCAACTCTGTATGTTGTTATATCTACTTGCATCGGCTCACCTTTATCGTCCTTAACGATCACAATCACCGAACCAAACTTTGCCCCTGTTGCTATAGCCTTCGGAAAGATTTTTAAGATGTTGTCTGGAAGTGCATTTGTAGCAATATCGTAGTCTTTAGGAGTTTTGTTTAAAATAATATCTCTAACTCCTCCACCGACAAGATGTGATTCATAACCTTCCTTTGACAGAATTCTTGCAACATTCATCACATAATCAGGTATTTTATCCCTTATCTTTGTATCACTCATAGTAGAGGAATTATACAGAGGCCACTTGAGATTGCAACCGGTTCAATGTCAGTTTTTTCTATCATTGAATCAGAACTCACTTCTTCCTTCAAATGCCCTCTTTAGTGTAGTATTATCAGCATATTCAAGATCAGCACCTGTAGGCAGTCCCCTTGCCAATCTTGTAATTTTTAATTTTTTCAAAGACGGAGACACCTTGATTTCCTGCCTTATATACATAGCAGTTGCCTCTCCTTCAATGTTTGGATTAGTACTTATGATAACCTCCGATACATTCCCTGCTTGCAGCCTAAGTATTAGCTCCTTTATCCTTAAATCCTCAGGCCCAATCCCACTTACAGGAGAAATCACTCCTCCCAGAACATGGTACATCCCTTCAAACTCAACTCCTTGCTCAAAAGCAACAACGTCCAGTGCATCTTCCACTATGCAGATTGTGGATTTATCTCTTCTTGGATCTGAACAGATATCACAAGTATCCGAAAGCGATAAATTAAAACAGGTTTTACAATAGGTAACTTTTTCTTTGATATCCTTTATCACATCCGCCATCTCGACTGCATAATTTTTGGGGGATTTGAGAATATACATAGCTATCCTAGCAGCAGACTTTGGACCAAGCCCGGGAAGACGCTCTAAATACTGCACAAGCTTTTGGACATTCGTTGGCAGAGTGCTCATAAGTATTGTTGATGAAAGAAGTTTTCTATGGAAATAATGTCAAAAACAAAAAAATCACATACCCAACATACCCTTCAACTTCCCTAAGTCCATATCCTTCATCATCTCTTTTTGGAGTTTCTTGTTAGCAGCTTTGACAGCCTGTTTTATTCTCTTGATAAGGTCTTCTTTTTTATCTACTTCCATTAGTGAATCATCTATACTGATATCTTCTATCTCCTGTGTACCATTTATACTCACTACCACTAAACCATCCTTTGATTCTCCTTCTATTATGAGTGCTTTCATTTTCTTCTGCATTTCGCGAGCCTCTTTCTGCATTTTATACAGCTCGCCAAGCTTACCGAAACTTGCCATATACCAATTATAAAAAATTAACTACATCACTCTATTATATCACCTAATACTTCTAATACAACGTCACTATTTTCACCAATAACATTATCCAGATCTTCTTCCTTCTCACGACAAACTACTTCACACGAACATTTCAAAGATAGAGAAAAAAGATCTTGTGATATTTTCTCAAACACCTCTCTTCCTTTAGGACTTTCAATCCTTTGTTTATGAAATCTAAATGGAACCTGAAGAATAAGAATCTCTCTTTCGACTTTTATGGGGATAGCTTTTCTAAAAAATGCTGAAAGGTGATGATTAAAAGGAATCATCTTCTCAATTATCAAAGGCCATTTTTTTTCTATAGTTGCAAGATCAATCGCCGTAATATCATTTCTTTCTCTCTTTACTGTCTTAAGCTTACCGGGAATTTGTGTTATAGCCTGGGTAACCAGCTCAGGAAATTTCTTTTTCTTACTATCCTCTGCATCGGCAGCCTGGATAGCAGATTCGTCCTTCCCATCGTCACTGCATATTCTAACTATTGCTACCTCAATTGGCAGCCTAGCAACCTGAGTATGCTTCAGTCTATTTTCTGCATCAGATAATTCAACGATAACCTTCAGCAAGTGCTGTAACTTAAAATCTCCTCTTTTATAAGATACTTTCTGAATAAGCAACTCTCGACAGTATTCAAGCGATTGCCGTAGAAATTGAAAAATACTAACACCTTGAGAAGCAACACCGTCAAAAATCTTCAAACTTTTAGAAGTATTTTTCTTCAAAAGGTTGTCTACCATTTTTATGACCTCTTTTTCCTCTGCTAAGCCTAAAATATCCTCTACATCCTCGAGGTCTATTTTACTGTCCTTCACAACTCCAACCGCCCCCAATACCTTTTCTAAGATACTTTCAGAATCACGAAAACTTCCCCCAGAGTTTTTTACTATAGTCATAAGAGCTTCATCGGTAAATTCAACTCCTTCTTCCTTACATATGTATTTTAACTTTGCAAGAATTGTCTTATCATCTGCCAGATTGAAGTTGAATCTTTGACATCGAGAGATTATAGTTTGAGGAATTTTATGAGCTTCGGTTGTAGCAAGAATAAAAATCACATGAGAAGGTGGTTCTTCTAAGGTTTTCAACAACGCATTGAAAGCATCATTCGTCAACATATGAACCTCATCAATGATATACACCTTATACTTCCCTTCAGCAGGAGAGAAGTTGACTCTCTCTCTAAGTTTACGTATTTCTTCTATTCCTCGATTCGATGCCGCATCGATCTCTATCAGATCAAGAAATCGCCCTTGCGAAATAGCCTTACAGGTCGAACACTTTAGACACGGATTTCCATTTTTGTTATTGGAACAATTAACTGCCTTTGAAAATATTCTAGCTAAAGTTGTCTTACCAGTACCACGAGGCCCTGCAAAAATATATGCATGTCCGACACGTCCATCTGATATCTGCTTTTGCAGAATCATCACATTCGACTTCTGCCCAAACACTTGGTTGAAATCCTGTGACCGATATTTCCTATATAGTGTTTCCATCTACTCAAATATGAAAGTGGTTCATTATAGTCAAGCGGTATTCAAACTGCAAACATGAAGATGACAAATCCTATAATTCACCAACTTCCTTGCGCCGATTGATCTACTTATCCACATCTGTGGCATCTGTGACTGCAAACCTACACCTAAGAGTGCGGCAATAATGGCAGATTGATAAATCAAATTTAACTATCAGGGTATGAATTAACTTACGCTTTTATCTCGATCCTTCTATTAACGTAAATAGATCTTATAGGTTTTCCCTTCGGAGTATGTTGAGAAGGAGCTGCACCTAACTTCTTTTTTGTTTCCTTTTGGCACTTCTATGTCTTTTCTTTCTTTTCATCCACTCTTTTTTCTTCTCATATTTCTTCCTGCTCTCCTTTATCTGATACCTTTTTTTATTAAAAGTATCAAAAATATTTTCTCGTATAGATTCTGCATGCAGTCTTTTTAGTGCCTCATCTACCGGTTCGTTTTTATGTACTATTATAGACATTTAAAGATAACACTAAAATAAATTCTTTAGAAATGTTAATGCCCTACCAAATATATTAAACTGTATAACATCCTTTACAGTAATAAGTATCCCCAATACAATCATCAGTATAAATCCTACCCTAACACCCCATTCTTGATACTTTTCAGAAACCTTTCTCTTGGTTATCTTCTCAATCACGAGAATAAGCAGGTATCCACCATCAAGTGCTGGAATAGGTAAAAGATTCATAATTGCTAAGGAAATATTGACTACCCCTAGCAGGTTAAGTATATCAAAAATATCGCCAACTTTCACAAGATCATAGGTAGTATTTGCAAGACCCACAATCCCACTCACTCCTTCTGAGACTGGTCTAACTGATTTTTCTTCGAATGAAATCTTTACAAGTTCCCCCAAAACATTCAGGTTGTAACCTGTAAAGTTTAGCGAATGTAAAAATCCGGATAGTATTTTTGAGTTCGAGTAATCCACTTTATAATAAGACGCTACACTACCTTCAAATCTGACACCTAAAAGAACCCCCGCTTCCTTAGTATCATTGGGGATAACATATACTTCCTGCCAACTTCCTGACTGCCACCATTCAGTTCCCAGAACCATTAACTTTATTTTTATTTGCTGTCCCTTATGATCTTGCAAGTACTGAGTGAATTGATTTGTCCCAACTATATCCTGATCATCAACAGCCCAAATAAGTGAATTAGCTGGAAAATCTGCTTTCTCTGCCGGCGTATCTTCTATAATCTCAGAAACAAACGGCTTGTTCTGAATTTCTGTTTTACCTCCGAGAAATGTAAAGTCTGTGTACCTAGGTAAAAGTATCTCAAAATTCTTGAATCCCAAAATCACATAGAATGTAAAAACGGCTAATAAGAAATTCATTACCACTCCGGCTACTAAAACCATGGCCTTAGGAAGAAAACCTTTTTGGCTGAAACTTTTAGGATCTTTTGAACTCTTCTCTTCCCCGAGAAGCTTTACATAACCGCCATAAGGAATAAGATTTACGCGATAGACAGTATCTGAGATTTTTTTGGAAAAAAGTTTCTTGCCATAACCAAGAGCAAACTCCTCTACCTTAATGCCGGCCAGCTTCGCAGCTAGAAAATGTCCCAACTCATGAATAAATATCACTAGCCCTATTATGAAGGTTATCCAAAAAATACCTTTTAAAATTATCATAACAAATTACTGCTATAAAGAAATTAATACTGACTTAGACCGTCATGAGTTCCTGTTCTTTCTTAGTATACTCCTTATCTACAAGTTCATTATATTCATCAACCAGCTTTTGTATCTCTTTTTCACCTCTTTCCTTTTCATCCTCATTTTCCTCCTCTAAGGAGTCAATAAATTCCCTCCTAATGTTTCTTATAGAAATTTTCACCTCCTCAAGAAGTTTTTTTACAACCTTTGTCAACTCAACACGCCTTTCTTCAGTTAAAGGAGGAAGCGGAACCCTTACCAAGCTTCCATCGACTGAAGGATTAACATTCAAATCTGATTCGCTGATAACTTTGCATATTGCATCTGCATTCTCCTTATCCCAGCACTGAACAGTAATGAGTGTCGGATCAACTACATTCACAGTCCCTAATTGCTTGATAGGCATAACAGAGTTATATACACTGACTGTCATGTCCTCTATCAGTTGAGGATTAGCCCTGCCACCCCTGACCTTTTGAACTTCCTTCGTAAAAAAATCCTTGGTATTGTGCAATTTGTTTTTGGCCTCGGCTATTGTCATTGAATATTTCTAATTAAATATAAAATTATTAAGTATATTTTACAATTTATCTTTCCCCTCTAGGTCTAGTAACATTTGCATAGATAAAGCCTATTCTTCCTCCCCAAGAATCATTCTTACAAATCGTCTGATCTCGATCTTTTCACCGTAAGCAGCAACAGCTTCGTTTATCAGATCCCTTATCTTTTTCTTCTCATCTCGAACATAAACCTGATCCAATAAACAGAAATCTTCATAAAACTTCTCCATCTGCCCCTCAGCAATTTTGTCTAGAATTTCTTTCGGCTTCTTTTCCTGCTTTCCAAGTTTATCAATAACTATTTCCTTCTCTTTCTTCAGAACATCTTTTGGTACATCTTCACGGGATAAATAGTTCGGTGCACTGGCAGCTATGTGTATTGCCAGTTCCCTAGCAAGTGACTGGAATTTTTCATTACGAGATACAAAATCTGTCTCACATACCAGTTCGACCAAGACTCCAATTTGCCCATTATGTACATATGATCCTATATAACCGTTCTCTGTATCTCTTCCAGCTCTTTTTTGAGCTTTGAGAATACCTTTTTTCCGAAGAAATTCTACGGCCTTATCAAAATCTCCTTCACTTTTTTCTAAAGCTTCCTTACAGTCCTGGATCCCTATACCCGTTTTTTTCCTCAATTTTTTAATTGATTCCATGGTTACCTTAGCACTCATTTGGTATGGTAAATAAATTTAAATATTATTTTTTCTTCTTTATAGTAGTTTTTTTCTTTGTAGTTGATTCATTCTTGGCAATAGGCTTTTTCTTGGTAGCCTTCTTCGTCCCAGTGCCGGCCTTTATCTTCCCCTTGGCAGATGTCGTCTTAGTTGCCTTCTTAACCTTCTTTGTAGGAACAGTCTTTGTACTTGTCTTAGTAGGCTTCTTAGTTACTGCTTTCTCCTCCTCTTTACTTACAACTTGTTTTTTCTTTATTTCTTCCTTTTCCTGCACTTTTTTACTTACCTCTTTAGCAACAGACTTCTGCTTTAAGTCCTCTGCCTTGATACCCACAGTTGAATAATCTTTAAAGAAATGCTTAACACCATTTCCTTTGTTCCCTGCAAGAACAGCATCTGCAAAGTACTTCATAAATAGTTTCACTGATTTTATTGCGTCATCATTTCCTGGAACAGGATATTCTATTCCGGCTGGATCCGTATTTGAATCCACAAGAGCTACAACTGGAACATTTGCAACTCTTATTTCCTTCAAAGGAATTTTTTCATACAGAGCATCGATGATGATAACTGCACCTGGCACTCTATCCATCTGTTTGACACCACCAAATAATCTGTCAAGCCTAGCCCATTCACGTCGAAGAGTCGATAGCTCCTGCTGAGAATACTCCTCAATATCTCCTTCCAGTTTTTCCTCTATGCTGCGAAGTTTTTTTATACTTGTGGAAATTCTATCAAAATTCGTTACTTGTCCTCCAATCCACCTATTAATCACAAAATGAGCCCCACATCTTGTTGCCTCTTCTTTTACTATTCCTCTTGCTTGTCTCTTCGTCCCAACAATCAGGATCTCTCCTTCTGCTGCAGCTTTTGTAATAAATTTCAAAGCTTCATCAAGCTTTTCTAGGGTTTTCTCAAGATCTATGATATGAAATTCACCCCGCTTGGTAAAGATATAATCCTCGAATGCAGGATTCCATCTCTTCGTTTCGTGTCCGAAGTGAACTCCAGCTTCAAGCAAATCTTTTACTGTTGGCAGTTTAATCGCTGCATAAGATGCAGACTTTGAAGTTGTATCTGTCATATTGACCTCCTTTTTCGTGATGGATATCCATCACCCTCCACTTTCTATTATCCTGCAAAGCAGAACAAGGAAGCTTCACTACAATTACGAGAATAGTAGCAAGTGAAAGTGTGCGTAGTAAATAATTTAGTGCGACTTTGAACAATAGTTTGTTTATATTACCACAAGTACCTCTGAATGGCAACAATTTGATAAGCGACTATACAAAAAATAATTTTCTTATGATAAAATACGGACATTAATTTTATCCTCATAAACATGAATAAAGCTTTATATATCACTTATCAAAGCAAGATTCAGACTCTTCGGAAAAACATCCAGATCTGTGATGACTGGATAAAAAAACATACACAGGTTATAAGGAAAAATATGGAGAATGCCAGCAGATCTTCAAGCCCTTCATATAAGACACAGTGCTCCCAAATCATAAATGCAAGAAAGGCATCAATAATTGAATACAAAAAGCGAAAAGAGATGTATCATAGATCTTTGGCAAATGCTATGAGACAGCTGAATGGACTAAGGTAAAATGTTATCAGAAGCTGATAGAAAAAGAAAAAATAAATAAAAAGTTGCCCTTGCCACAAAGATGCTTACAATTCCTTTTGGTTCGAGAGTTGGATCCCTATGGATTGACTGGTCCTACTGGCAGACCTGGATGCATCCTTTATTCTCCTCAGGGAGTTAGTTTCGATCGATTAGTCCCTAAATCAGCAGAATTACTTAAAGAATTAGAAGAGTCTGCACAAGAACGTATATCTACTGAGCTGATTAAAGATGCAAGAGAAAGACTTGAACAGGAAGATTTCTGGGGACATTCAGTCTCTGGAACCGCATTTGTTGAGACTCAGACGAACACTCTTCGAGCTATTCATCTTTTTGATATCATACGTTTCGGTCTTTGGCCCAGAATGTGGATATATGGAGTTAGCGATAAACCAGAACCTGAGCCCTATGTGGGGAATTTTAGCCGCTGTATGAATTTGACAGCAGGAGATCATTTTAAAGGATATGCTGTCGCATACATCAAAACGTCTATGCACTACTTAAAGTTAGTGGAATTCGACTCCGAAATACTACTTATTCCCCCAAGTGAACTACTATTTATTGTTCCAAGCGAAAGAGTAAAGCATGCATTGACTGAGCTAGTCAGACATCATCATATGATAGACCAAGAAAAAGTAAGAGAATGGATGATACAAGAAAGAATATTTAGTCTGAATGATATTGTAGACGGAAAAGTTACGAAAGAAGTGTATTCAAGATTGCTAGAACAGAGCAGAATTTCCCTCTAAGTATAAGTCAAAGAAAGTTAAAAGTATTTAACAATAGGTTTCTTGCTATTTCTTCTTTATATACCTGCATTTCGGAAACCCGCTGCAGCCGATAAACGGTTTCCCCCACTTTCCTTTTCGTTCAACAAGCGGCTCGCTGCACTCCGGACAATTTTCCTTAAGCAAAAGAGGCTTTGCCTCCTTGACCTTTGGATAGTCAGGATGTGCCCAGAACTTACCATATCTGCCGACCTTTAGCATCATTTCTTTACCGTCTTCAGCTTTTGGAGCTGGTAAATACTTCGATTGGAAATCCTCAGATTTTGCCTCTTTTGCAGTCTCCTTCGCTCTGTCTTCTTCCGTTTTTCCTTCCACAGACCTCATACCTTTACACTTCGGAAAGTCTGAACAGCTCAAGAATTCACCAAATCGGCCAATTTTCCTCAGCATTTTCTTTCCGCATTCAGGGCACTTAAACTTACTATCGCCAATGACCGTAAACTCCTCTCTCGTGATCTTTTTCTCCCCGTCTTCAATGTTTTTATTGAAAGGTGTGAAAAATGATTTGATAATCTTTACCCACTCAGCTTTGCCTTCGGCGATCTTATCTAGATCTTTTTCCATCTCTGCCGTAAAACCTGTGTCAACTATGTTTGAAAAGTATTTCTTCAAAAGTTTCGTTACGATTTTGCCGGTTTCAGTGGGAACAAAGTATCTGCCTTCCTTGATAACATACTTCCGGGCAAGAATTGTAGAGATAATCGGAGCATAAGTTGACGGGCGGCCAATACCGAACTGCTCGAGCTTTTTGATCAAACTAGCCTCACTGTATCTAGGAGGCGGAGAAGTAAAATGCTGTGAAGCAAGAAGTGAATATGGAAAGAGCTCCTGCCCTACTTTCAGTTCAGGCAGAATGTTCTCAGATACCTTTTCCTTATATACTTTTAAATAACCATCAAAAAGAACTCTTTGCCCATAAGATTCAAACAGATACTCACCAATTTTTATCTGAAGTTTGGTATTTTCAAGTATTGCTGGTGGCATCTCTGTTGCGATTGTCCGATTTCGAATCAAATCGTACAATTTCTGAGCTTCTCCAGATAGACCAAGATCTACAGATGATTTTGAAACGTGCGTTGGCCTTATTGCTTCATGCGCTTCCTGGGCAGAAGTAACCTTTGAGAAATACTTCTTCTTACCATTGTTTATATACTTATCACCATATTGTTTTTTTATGAACGCTTGAATTTCCTTTACAGCGCTAGCTACCATGTTGAATGAATCGGTACGCATATATGTTATGTAGCCTGCTTCATAAAGTTTTTGAGCTATGCTCATCGTTCTTTTTGCAGGGTATCCCCACATATTTGATGCTGTCCTTTGTAAAGTACTGGTGATAAATGGAGGATTTGGATTCTTTTTACTTTGCTTCCTTACAATATCACTGATCACCCACTTGTTATCAAGAAGTTTTTCAAGAATCCTTTTTGCCGTACTCTCCTTTTCAATTTTCACCTTTTTCCCATTTATCCTGATTAGCTCAAACTTTATTCCCTTGAAAATATGTTTATCTTCTTCATCAAATTTCCTGAAAATATTTACATTCACTTTTGACTTAGAGGCATTATCCAGCAGATCAGCAAAAACTCTCCAGTATTCCTCCGACTTAAATTTATCCCTCTCCTCTTCCCTATCCACAATGATTCTTACTGCTACTGATTGAACTCGGCCGGCTGAAAGCCCGAAACGTATCTTCTTCCAAAGTAGTGGCGACAATTTATACCCAACAAGTCTATCGAGTATGCGACGAGCTTGTTGAGCTTCTACAAGATGCATATCAATTTTTCTCGGCAATTTCACAGCATCTTCAATCGCTTCCTTTGTTATAGAAGTAAAGATTATTCTTTCAAGTTTTTTCGAGGTATCTTTTATCTTTCCTGATTTTGAAATAACCCCCAATCTCTGTGCCACATGCCAGCCGATTGCCTCTCCTTCTCTATCAAGGTCCGAAGCAATAATAAGTGTATCTACACCCGAAAAGGCATCTCTAAGTTTTTTCAGAGATTTCCTACTGGTAACTACGTATTTAGGTTCGAAATCCTTTTCAATATCGACACCGATTTCTTTTTTAGGCAAATCTACAAAATGTCCCATAGAAGCAGCTACTTTATAGTCTTTACCCAGAAATTTACTTATTGTTTTAACTTTCGCTGGAGACTCGACAACAACAAGCTTCATTAGTTTTAACAAAAAATTTAATGACTTGCTAATATTAGAAAAACATCAATTCTTCACAGCTTTATATCACATAGACACAATGCGCACAATTCTTTGTATCTTCTCTCACTATGTTACTTCAAAACAAAATACTGGTTCTTTTCATTTTTAGCTAGCTTACACTCAATTTCCATAATCGAAATTATCCCTAAAAGTTCAGAAACATTAACACATAAATGCTGGCTTAATTTATCAACATCATTAAATCCAGATATTATAGCATCAACTATTCTTTGCTCCTCAGCTATATAGTTTTTTTGTTTCCTACCTAAATCTTTACCAAAGATACCAAATTCTTCGAGAATATCAGATACTGACTGTATAAGTTTCGCTCCACCTCGTTTTATAAGCAAGTTTGTCCCTTCACTTTTTTCACGCATGATATCCCCAGGAACAGCAAATACTTCTCTTCCCTGTTCTAGTGCCTGATATGCAGTTATGAGTGCGCCACTTCTAACGCCAGCTTCAACTACTAAGGTCCCAAGAGTAAGGCCCGATATGATGCGGTTTCTTGAAGGAAACATACCGGAATGCAGCTCTGTTTCTACTGCTCTCTCAGAGACAACGAGGCCTTTTTGTAGTATCTTCTGAAATAATTGTTCATTTGATCTAGGCACAGACTTCTCGACACCATTTGGAAGAACAGCAATAGTAGTTCCCTCTGCTTCAAGAGCTGCTTCATGGGCTATCTTATCTATACCAAAGGCCATCCCACTTACAATTATGAAGCCGGCTTCCACTAAGGAGCATACCAACTGCCTAGTTATCACCTCTCCGTACTTACTATAATCTCTTGTCCCAACTACCGAAATTGCTTTAGCAATTGATTTGTTGCTCAGATCTCCTCGATAGTACAAAACAATCGGAGGATCGTGTATTTCTTTCAAAATTCCTGGATAATCACTATCTAAAACCGTAGTGTAGTTTATGCCGAGTTCGCAGATCTCACTTTCATAATTCTTTGCTAGCTCAATAAGATCTGCCGATTTGATAACTTTAACAATATCCGAATGTAAACATTCTCTTAACTCAGTGCTTTTCGCTTTGCAAACTTGTCTTACCGACTGAAATTTACCAAGAAGATCTTTAAATGTAACAGGCCCCAAACCAGGAATTCTACTCAAGGCGAGAATCAATAGTCGGTCTTCTGGGGAAATTTGACCTGTCTGCGTAAGTGTCATTAATAACTCCAGTTATTTTATACCCTTTAAAAAGATATTACAACTGACAGTTAATATCAGGAATTACAGTTTAGTCCTTTGATTCAATACCGGCCCTAAGGTTTGTAATCTTTCTCAAACCAAGTTAGAAAATCCTTCATAATCTCAGCTGACTTATAGCCCCATCCCCCATACTCTATGTAAATCACAAAGGCGAATTTAGGATTATTGTATGGATAGAATCCAGTTATCCAAGAGTGAGCCGATCTTTCAGATTTCCCATCCACAACTCTAAAAGTTTCAGCCGATCCTGTCTTTGCTGCAGGATCACTTTCTAATCCCCTTAGCGGGAATGCGCTTCCCCATGGGTCATTGACAACTGAGTGCATCCCTTCCCTAATAATAGCCAGGTTCTGAGGACTAACAGGTAACTTGTGAAGAATTTCTGGTTTGAATTCTTCCATAACTTTTCCGTCCTGATTGATAATTGAAGTCCCGAGATGAGG
>JAQVGX010000042.1 GCA_028696515.1 Candidatus Dojkabacteria bacterium
ATGAGAAGAATGTTGTAAGATACGGCGTAGCTGCAGCCTGAAATGGTAGGATATATGATAAGTGCAGGAGCAGACTAATATTTCCGCTAATTGATCATCAGGGAGATATCATCGGCTTTTCCGGAAGAAGCATTCTACATGATACAAAGGCACCCAAATATCTTCACAGTCCTCAGACTTTGGTCTTCGATAAAAGTAAGTTTTTATTTGGCCTAGGTGAGGCAAAGAACAGTATAAGAAAAATAGATAATACTATCCTCTGTGAAGGGCAACTCGACGTGATCAGTGCACATAAAACCCCGGCCACAAACGTAGTCGCTTCATTAGGAACCTCACTCTCTATCAAACAACTTGAAGCTGTCAAAAGATATACCGCAAATATCAAGTTCTGTTTAGATTCTGATTATGCCGGAGAGGTAGCCCTGATAAGGGGTGCAAATTTGGCTCATAGTATAGGATTTCATGTTGAAGCAATTACTCTTCCCCAGGGAAAAGATGCTGATGAACTGATTAACTCGGATCCAAAAGCATGGCTTGCTTCTATAGCTAGATCCGAAAATGTAATCGATCATCTGATTAAACGTCTTGAAAAAAGACTTGACCTAAGCAACCTTGATGCTAAAGAAAATTTCTACAAAATTGTTATCCCAATGATTTCAGGACTGCCAAGGAAGATGGATCAGGATCACTACTTAAGAAAAATCTCTTTCATTCTAAATATTGATGTATCTATTCTCCTGGAAGAACTTGAGAATTTAAAGACGGAAAAGAATTCTTCTGTTCAGCCGGTAAAGATAAGAAGAATATTGGAGTCGTCAGCAACCAAAAAGGAGGAGTACCTGCTAACTCTCATTATTCAACATATGCAATTTGTCGATACTGCATTCAAAATCTGTGTTCCTAGATATCTCATATCTCCAACAATAAAATCAATTATTGAAAAGCTAAAGAAATACATACTAAGCAGAAAGAGATTTTCATTGAAGAAATTCATATCCGGTCTCGAACGCGCTGAAGAAAGCTTGATACAAAAATTTCTAATTGTAAAACTCGATACAACATTTGAGACAGAAAAAGATTTCGAGAAAGAATTGACAAAACTTTGTAAGCTTCTACGGCGGAACTACTTACGCACAAAAATAAAACTACTTAAACCCCAGATCCTACAAGCAGAGCGGAAAGGAGATAAAGATGGAACCAAATCTTTACTGAAAAAGCTTGCTATTTTAGCAGATGAACTAGCGAAAGAGTAGAAGAGCTGGTGACTGGAGATTTGTTGTTGGTAGATAAATCCTTTCTTAGACAACGAACTCAGTGTAAGTAATAGACTAAATAACTACGAATAATCTAATTTCTGGATGTACCTTTTAGCTTGTCAGCCCGTTGGCTGTCACCAAAACTCAGTCTTTCGACGGATTGTTTCACTCGAAACATCATTTCAATTTGCTTTCCGGCAGATTATATTCTACAATTTGAGAATCCCCAAAACCCTCTCATTTAAATAAGCCGAGTATTTCAGTGGTAGCAAAGATCTTATCAGCAGCTGTTATAGGACTTGAAGCACAGCTTATACAGGTTGAGGTCCATTTTTCAAAAGGGAGAAGCAAATTTTTTATTGTGGGCATGCCTGACAAAGCCTGCAGCGAGTCAAAAGAAAGGGTAACGGCTATAATAAGAAATTATCTTGGACATAGAATTCCAGCTGGAACTATAACTGTCAACTTAGCGCCTGCCGATATTCTAAAAAGCGGGCCTGTATATGATCTTCCTATTTCGATCGGTATTCTCAACGTTCTTGGAAAGATAAAACTAAATAATTCTAAAAAGATTTTTTTCGGTGAACTGGGCCTTGACGGCCAGACGAAATGTTCTCAAGGAATATTAGCCATTTCGGATCTGGCTAGAAAAGAAAGCATCGAAGAACTTATTATACCTAGAGTCAATTGCCAGGAAGCAGGTTTAATCCCTGGCTTTAGGATACTTCCGGTAAAATCACTTACAGATCTTGTAGAACATTTAAACTCAACTAAACGAATACCCTTTTTTGATGGTTCCGTAAACAATAAATTGATTAAGTACTTCATAGATGGCCAGAATGACTTCAAATTTATCAAAGGGCAAAAACAAGCGAAACGTTCACTTGAGATAGCTGCAGCCGGAAGTCATAACGTCCTGATGAGCGGGTCCCCTGGCTCGGGAAAAACCATGCTTGCTAAATGCTTACCCGGAATCTTTCCACATCTGACGTTTGAAGAGGGACTAGAAGTAACACGAATATATTCTGTAGCTGGTCTGTTAGATTCCAAAACATCGCTTCTCCGTACTCGACCCTTTAGGAAACCTCATCATACAACGAGTCATATTGCCTTAACAGGCGGAGGAAGTATACCCAAGCCCGGAGAGATATCCCTGGCTCATAGAGGAGTATTATTTCTTGATGAATTTACAGAATTTTCAACTCAATCAATTGAAGCCCTCAGGCAGCCTCTGGAAGACGGTATTATTACCATTTCAAGGGCAAAAGGAACCCTAACATTCCCTGCCAAGTTTATGTTAGTAGCTGCTATGAATCCCTGCAAGTGTGGATGGTATGGAGACGAGAACAGGGAATGCACATGCACACCTCTCGAGATCACCCGTTATAAAAAGAGAATTTCCGGTCCAATACTAGACCGAATTGATCTCTCTCTGATCGTAAAGCGTGTGAATTTCAGCGAGTTATACAAAGATGAAAATTCAGAGACTTCCCGGACTGTACAAGCAAGGATCCAAAAAGCAAGAAACATTCAGATTGAACGATTCAAAGACCTTCTCATAGGTTGTAATAGCGAAATGAGCCAGAAGGATATCGAAAAAAACGTATTATTGAGCAACGCTTCATATATGATTCTCAAGAAAGCAGTTTTGAAACTAAACCTGTCAGCCAGAAGTTATTTCCGAGTACTAAAAGTAGCACGAACAATTGCCGACTTAGAACTGTCTGATATCGTAAAACCTTCACATATAGCTGAAGCTCTCAGTTACAGAATCTCTGACACTACCGAATGCTAAAATTTATAGCTTTTTTTCTTTTAAAAATTTTTCAAAATCCCGTTAAATTTGATAGAATTAACATACTCATTAAACTGAGTGGCAAATTGAACAAATAAATAATTTACTTGGCAAATTCGAATACGGGTTCAGGCAGTATCAAAACCCAAAACCTTTTATAAATGTTATTTGTAGTTCTAACTATTTACTTTCTATATGAAAACAATCTTACAACTGGGAGATCCTCTACTTGAAAAAAAGGCAAAACCAGTTAGAGAACCAAAATCAAAAGAAGTCCAGACTATAGTTCATGATCTAATAGCTCTGTGTAAGGAAAAAGAAGAAAACAGCGGGGGGCTAGCCGCTCCTCAAATAGGCATAGGACTACAAATCTTTGTTGCCAGGCGGCTGGATCTAGAGGAGGAATATAGGAAAAAGGGGAGAAAAATAAGAGAAGAGCTTGACGATAATCTTTGGGAGGTATTTGTCAACCCAAGAATAGCAAAGAGAGGAAAAAGAACCTCAACATTTTGGGAAGGATGTTTGAGTGTTGATGATGGACAGCTTTTCGGCCCAGTAACTCGACCGGCAACTGTTCAGGTCAAATATACAGATAAAGACGGGAATAAAAAGCTTATTACAGCCTCAGAATATTTTGCCCATGTAGTACAGCACGAGCTGGATCATTTGAAAGGAATTCTTTTTGTGAAGTACATTGATAACCCCGAAAACCTTTGGAGAAACAACGATCTTGACAAATATATTCGAGAGCACGGTGACTTCCCCGAAGCAATCTGATATCCCCATTAAATATCATACAATCGTTCCAGATCCATAATGAATTCCGGTAAATACCAACTAAATGTACAAGACCTTTATACTATAGGGCAACCACTTAGACTCCCGTATACAACATCCTTATCCAGACAGCTACAAGGATTGGAGTCCCGCTCAGTAATAATTTTTCTTATCTACACTTAGGCTTTAATAATTTCCACGTAAATCCGTATCAGCTTCTACAGGAACTCAGCAAAACATATTCGGGAAAGTGCCCGAACTAAGGTAAATAAACGATTTAAGGCGCTTTAACAATTTAAAGTACTGAACATTGGAGCTTTCTTTAACTAAAGTACAGCGACACAATTTAGATTGTCAAACAGAAACTGGTAGCTTAGAATATCTTTATAATATAGCCCTTATTCACTTACAGTCTATGGAAATGTTGATACTATAGGGATTATTGACATTGTAGTACTTTTAGGGCTAAACTATAAGCGAATCCCAAACAAGATTTACTGCCCGTTTGGGCAATCCCTTAAATAAAATTTCTGGGAAATACTAAAGAAAGGAGGAAAGCAAGTATGAATAAAATGGATTTAGTAAACATGCTGGCTGATAAAACCGGTATGACTAAGAAAGGAGCTGCAGAAGCCCTTGACACAGTTCTTGGTGCTGTTATGTCTGCACTCAAGAAAGGTGAGAAAGTTACCATCACAGGATTTGGTACATTTGAAGTTCGAAGCCGAAAAGCACGAACAGGACGAAATCCTCAGACTGGTAGCGAGATTACAATCCCTGCACGAAAGGTAGCTGCTTTCCGAGCTGGAAAAGCACTCAAGGATGCAGTTAAGTAATTTCAAATCGTAAAAAGGTAAAAAGCCCTGTACTAGTTACAGGGTTTTTCCGTTTTTATAAGCCTGCAAATTAGTTTTCTGCATACCAACAGGTCAATATGCTGACAAGCAGATTTGCCAAAGCCTATAAGCATTCTCCATTATTAGACTACTCGTGTTACTGGTAGTTAATGAATCTCATACACTGCGACATCTAAAAAAATCTGTCAGCCGATGGACAGACATATATCGTCTCCCAACAGAAACTATTCCTCAAATTCTTCGAATCAGTTATAATGCCCTCGCTTACTTTTAGAGTGAATCTAATGATATCAGACATAGACATACTGATCACTGTCCCCGTATATAATGAAGAGAAACAGCTTCGAACAAAGATCTATGAACTAAACAATTACGCTCTCAAGAATTTAAGGGAATATAGATATAAGATAGTCATTGCAGAAAATGGATCGAAGGATAGTACTTCTTATATAGCAAGTCATCTAGCAAAAGAGCTGAAGCTTGTAGAATTCTACAAGCATCCGGAACAGGGCAGGGGTAAGGCATTATACTCTTTATGGTTACAAGAGAAGGCAAGGTGTTACATCTATATGGACGTTGATTTGGCTACCGATGTAAATCATACTCTTGAGTTGGCAAACTCGATTATGAGAAAAGGATACGACGTCTCGATCGGCTCCAGAAACTTAAACGATTCTAGGGTGCACAGAGGGCTGAAAAGGACTACAATTTCAAAAGGGTACATATTACTACTAAGATTGATTTTCGGAATAAAGTCTTCTGATACACAGTGTGGTTTCAAAGCTCTCAGCTCGGATGCAAAAGAAAGGCTATGGCCGCTTCTGAATCCGGATAACTGGACAGGGGCTGCGTGGTTCTTTGATGCGGAGCTGATCATTTTGGCCGAGAAGATTGGTTTAAAAATACATGAGATTCCTGTAAAATGGAACGAAGCCCCTGGAACTACTGTTTCCATTGCCAACACAATCAAAGAGGATTTATCTGGAATATATAGACTATTAAAAACAAAACCATGGAAAAATCAAAAAGTCTAAGAATCTTCGTCCCCAAAATCTTTAAGCAGTTCCCTTCTCTCACAACTTTTTTTCTTTTTTTTATCGTTTTATTCTTTTCATTTGGTACACGATTTTATAACTTAGGAAATCCAAAATACTACGTTTTTGATGAGAACTACTTCATCCCTATGTCTCAGAAATATATTCGTGGAGAATTCTTTGGAGATCCCCATCCTCCTACTGGAAAGCTCTTGATAACTGCTGGAGCATATTTGTATCCTGATAATGTAGATGAGGGAAAACTCTCAGAGGAATCTCCTTCTGCCCCGTCAGAGAATCTAGTAAAGTATAGGTACGTTCCAGCTTTTTTCAGTGCTATTCTTCCCCTCCTTGTTTTCATGATTATATTCTTGCTGACAAAATCTTCTTTGCTTTCATTTCTCGGGAGTTTCTTGGTTACATTTGACAATGCGATTCTTGTTCATGGGCGTTTTGCTCTTTTTGATGAAATCCTTTTTGCATTTGTACTGATTTCCTTCGTATTCACCCTTCTATTCATAAAGTATTCTGCTGGAAATAAAAAAGAGATATTCAAAAAGGGAAGTCTGTTGAAGCGTTTTGTTTTACTGCTCTTGGCTGGAATTTTTGCCGGATTAGCACTTTCGACTAAAATGATTGGGCTAACCAGTACAGCTATTCTGAGTCTTGGTATTATCTATAGAACATTCCTAGATAGATATAAGTTGAATTTCAAATCAATAATTTTTATTCTTGCACAGATCATCCTGCCGTTTGCCGCAATTTTCGTAGTTTTCTATGGATCATTTGCTATTCACTTTAAGCTTTTGCATTCTTCAGGAGCAAACCTGGAAGAGTTCAGCCAAGGTTTTCAAAATTGCATTACAAAAGACAGGTCCGAGTGTAATATGTCAATCATTGCTCTCACAAACGAGTCTATAAAGTGGTCTTTCAATTATGAAAGCCGTGTTCCTTCGATCGACTTCTGCAAGGAGGGTGAGATGGGAAGTACTCCTAGCCAATGGCCATTTATGGGAAGAGCTATTGCGTACTCTTTCTCAAATCATGCCACCATCCCTCTTACAACTGTTAGCTATGTTTATCTTACGGGCAATCCTATTGTGTGGTACTCGGGACTTTTGGGAGTTGTATTTGGATTCTCGCTTTTAGTGGTATCATTCTTCCTACTTCGATCGTTGATCAACAAAAGAATCCTACTAATAATTCTAGCATATTTTATGAATTATGCTCCATATTTCTTCATACAAAGAGTGATGTATTTCTATCACTACTTTCCCGCCTTGATTTTTTCTATCATTCTTCTGATGCTATTATTACAAGAATTCAAAAGAATGCACTTAAGGAAAGCACTATCCGACGCTCATAAAAGTTTGTTTGTTCTTTTGTATGCAATGTTTATTTTTGTTTTCTTTCTTCTTTATTCTCCACTTTCATACAACAGGAAAATAGATGTATCTTACGTAAGAAAATTAATTTTTTCTGAGCAGTGGAATTTGAGGGCTGATCCGTATAATTATAATCCAACCTCGGAATAAATCAGTGATTTATCTGAAAGAGGTTGATATTCCATCTGCTAGTAAGTTGTGGGGCTTCCTCAGAATTTTGAGGCAAATCCCTTGTATGCCAAGTAGTGTAAGGATAATTAGTGCTAGGCAAGCTCTTACGTTCCTGCAATGTACCTTTGCAAGATGTAGCCTTAGGAATAATGCTTACTTATTAACGGTATTAAAATTCTATAATACTTACTATCGAATTTCCCCATAATATTTATATTAAGTATTATGAGCTCCTTTAGAAAAGACGAATAAGGAGTATATGTAAAACAAAATGAGTAAAAGCGACATGCATCTGATAAATATATCTAAAAAGTCAATCGGAAAAACCAATTCCAATTCTCTTTCATAAAGGATGTACAACATGTTGAAAGAGGCGATTAGTGTAACCAACCCCCATATTAAAAAATCTAACTTTTTTACTACAACATTTGTTATTCTTAAGATAAAGACAACCAGATATGGAATATAAAGATACGTTACAAATCTCTCATGCACCTCTGTGAGAAATAGGAACAGGGTTGCATGTACAAGAAAAATAATCTCAACTGCAAACAAAAAGTTCACATCCTTTTTATGCTTGATGATCCCTAAGGCTGCTATGAGAAATATGTTAATTACTAATAAGAGAAAAAAAAGCGTACCGATTGCATGGTAACTCAAATTTCCAATCATGATATTTGAGTCAAGGACTGAGTTCTGATCTCCAAAATTTAACATCCAAAGATTGAAACCTCTCATATGCACAAAGGGGAAAATTCTAGCCTTTTTGAATACTTCAACAAATGTTGCCGGGTTATAAAGCAAATATGGAACTGAACAAGCAATAAATACAATACCAAAGACAAAGAAAATTTTAGAAAAGTATTCATACAGTTTGTTCCAGAACTTCTTATTATTTTTAAACCCGTTTTTTGAATAAATTTTCAAAAAGAAAACCAGTAAATATATTGGTATAAATATGATTCCCTGGAACTTAAATAAGGTAACAAAAGCAAGAAATATAGCTGAAAGTGCAAATTTTTCATTAACAAGGAAATATGAGCTCGAGAGCATTAAAATCATTAAGGCCCCATCAACTTGACCCCAAATGGGACCATTTATTATTGCCACAGGATTAAGTATCCACATCAAATATCCTACGAACTTAATTTTTTCGTCATTTATATTCTTCAATACTTTCTTCAAAAGAAAAACTCCAAAAGATAGATGAATAACTCCAAGAAATATTTTGTGAATAATATTGAAACTTTCGGAGAGCGTATTCAAAGCAACGCCTTTATCTTCGACAAAAATATCCCATGTCAAGCTTATTAAGGATTCTAAGGTTATCACCATATTGGCTAGAGGAAGATAATTTGAAACTCCGCTATTTGCCAAGTTTATAGTGTAAACAGAAAAGGGATTAATTAAGACAGCGGTATACCCCCAAGTTTGCATAACCCAAGTATCAAAATCATATCCCCGTACATATCTCCCTACCAAAAAGAGTACTATTGTAAAGATAATAATAGATATAAGTATACTGAGTTTCTTTTTTCTTCCCATGGATTATTTAAGAGTTTTTTGGGGCAATTTGTAAATTATATAGTTCAATCAGCTTCCATCGAATGGTTTTACTTGGTCTCTTGTAGACCTCCTAACTGTTGATCTTCCGTATGTAAATTTTACCACATTATCCGATAATTTTTGAAATACCTTTTGTTATCAAGTTAAGAAAAAAAGGCGTAATTAAAAAAATAAAGCTATCACTAGGATCAACAGTATCAAGCCAATTTCATATCCACTATTTGTATCTTCTTAGGTTTCAGTCTGTGGTAGATACTGATTTGAGTTACTAGTTACCTGCAGCTGTATAATTATTTTATTAGGGTTAGTACTATTTAACTTTGTCGCAGATGCTCCCGGCCTAGTAGTTGTCAAGGTCGTTGTTGTCGTAGAGTAGCATTACAGATAGAGTCACCAAGCTTTTCACCTTTCAAGACTACTCAATTCTTAGCACAGCTATAGCATATAACATCTATTTGAATTAAATAGCACTTATTTGGCACCCCATCTTTGGTCTCAAGATCTGTCTCAAAATAAAATCGTCTGAGAGCTTCCCAAATATATGGATTAGTGGCCCGCCGCGCTGTTCGTATGCCTGACTAATAGCTAGCGTAAAATATTTTTCTTTACTGAACAGATAGTCGATATAACTCCATGCCAGCAAGTACTACTGTTGCTAGGAATACAGAAATCATGAGGACACTTTGTCCTGTCATCTGCTTCCTAGATACAAATATTTGAATACATCACAGTGATGAAGACTTATCAAAAAGAAAGCTACTACCTTTTTGTGGCACTCTTCTCAAACTTACGTTTTCTGTCACCATATCTTCCCTCTTTCGAAAAGCCATCAACCCATCCATGAAGCTTTCCATATATAGGTTCAAAGAGCTTAGTGCTTATATTTAGTACAAACAGACTTACACCGATGATAATAAGGCTTGCTGCAAATCTTGATTTATGTTCAAAAGAATCCCCTATACCAGATGAAGGTAGAGTTGTCATGGTTGTTACCTGAGATGTAGTGGTTGGTGTAGCAGTTGTAGTCGTACCCGGGGTTGTGGTAGCAGTAGTCGTCGTCGTTGTCGTGGTAGTAGTGGTAGTAGTTGTTGTCGTACCTGGCGAGCTCGTAGTAGTCGTTGTTGTAGAACTGCTAGTAGTTGTGACTGTTGTTGTGGTTGTTATCGTGGTTGTAGTAGTTGTAGTTGTGGTAGTAGCCGTCGTTGTCGTTGTTGCCTGATAATAGCAAGCATGGCATGCGTACAGATTTGAACAGCTGGAACATATTCCTGCATATTTTATTTCATCATCTCCTGCCTGACATACACATTCATCTGTTCCGTAGCATCTTAAAATCCATCCCGGGCGATCTTCTGGTTCAGAACAGGTACAACCTGAACATAAGCTGTCCGTGCATACAAGCCCTGTCGGCCAGTTGGAGTCATAATTACATTCAATCATTTGCCCCAGTTGACAATTACTTGTTAGATAATTCTCTGACTCAGGCTCCTTGAATGTACAATCCGATCCGCAGAGATCGCAGTATCCATAAGGAGGTGCACCATTACAGCAATCGTTTGTGGCTCTATCAACACAATAACACAAGCCTCCTGTATCATTGTAGTCACATCCGGCAGCTTCTCCGGGAGTTGGTGTCACTTCTTCTTCCTGGCTTAAGCGATAGCCGATATACACCGCCGCTCCCGCTAAGCAGACCGTAAGCACAAATATAAAAACTAAAAGCAGTTTTGAACCTTTCACATTTAACTCTACTTATTACAAGACTAATATAGCAGTTTTACTTTTCTAATACAAAACTAATTCTTTTTGAGAATATCTTTCCCAACATATTTTTGGAGAACTTTCGGAATATGTACATTACCCTCCTTGTCCTGATTGTTTTCCAAAATAGCTATAAGAATTCTCGGGGAAGCTATAGCCGTATTATTCAAGGTATATACGTATTTATTTTCTCCTTCTTTATTCTTATACTTTATGTTCATACGCCTTGCCTGCCAGTCTTTAAGGCTAGAATCAGAGTGCGTTTCCCCATAATCACCTCTTGCCGGCATCCAAGTTTCTATGTCATACATCTTGTACTTTCCAGCTCCCATATCCCCGGTACATGCAATGACTACTCTAAACGGCAACTCTAGGTCAGTTAACATTTCTTTGGAAATTTCAAGGAGTTCTTCATGGATCTTATTTGCCTCTTTTTCACTATCCCTGCAAATCACAACCTGCTCAACTTTTGCAAACTCACGAATTCTGTATATTCCCTTTGTATCTTTTCTGTAGCTGCCTACCTCACTTCTATAACACTGAGATAAACCGCAAACCTTGATCGGAAGATCAGCCTCACTGAGAATTTCATCAGCATAATACCCCAGAAGAGAAACTTCGGCTGTTCCTACCAAGTTTGTTCCTTCGGCTTTTTCGTCTTCAAGTTTAAGTTTTCCAGCTGGAATCGCTTTGTAAACATTATCCATATCAAATGGGAACCAACCGGTTCCATAGAGTGCGAAATCCTTTGTCAGAGTTGGTGGGACCATGAGAGTAAAACCTTTCTCTCTCATTTTCTCAACTGCAAACATCAAGACTCCAAGGTGGAGCATAACACCTTCATTCTTCAAAAAGTAACCACGAAATCCAGACACTTTGGTTCCTCTTTCAAGGTCAAGAATATCCAGTCCTTTCCCCAGCTCAATATGATCCTTAGGTTCGAAATCAAAAGTCGGTTTTACTCCCCCTTCCTCTATAACCTTATTTTCTTTGTCACTCTTCCCTACGGGAGTATCTTCAGATGGTATTTGGGGTACATACCAAAGAAGTCTGTCATACTCATCCTTGACAGCACGATACTTTTCCTCAAGTTCCGATAGTAGCTTTTTCACCTCCCTGCCATTTTCGATAAGCTTATCATTCTTCCCAGTCGCTTTTAATTTTGCTGCAATTTCGTTTCTCTTTTGGCGTAGTTCATCTACCTCCTGTTTCAAAGTGCGTCTCTTAGTATCGAGGTCCAGAAGATAGTCAAGGTTCAATTTGATCCCCTTGTCTAAGATCGCCTTATTTACGGCTTTTTTATTATTCTTGATAAATTGGATATCCAACATGTTTTTATTTAAATAAATTTAATTTTTGGTTCAATCAAGCTAAGATTCATATACGAGATGTAATGTCTCCCCGCAAGGGGAAGATTCTTTATAACAAATGATTCCATTTTTGAGTGCGTACTTGGCTAGCATTTTTTCAAAAAAAACCCTGTCTAACTACCATACTTTGATAATTAGACAGGGTTCGTAGATTGAACGTTACCACCTATGTTTTGATCTTGTTGATCTAATTGAAATAAGCGATCTATTCTGATAGATCGACTTGATCAGTTAAATCATCAGATCTCTCTTTCAGCTGTTTCGGGCTTACCCGCCTGATTTTTCACCAGGGCCTCCCTTGCCGGGGAGTGAGTGGATTCAGTTAGATCCCCACTTCCCCATTTCAGTTTAAGAGGAATTTCTAAGATAGAGAATCTTACTTACTAGCTCATATTTGTTTTCAATTATAGCAGAACTACTTCGTCTCGACAAATCCAGTTGCCTAACTACGAACTTTTAACTATACTGTATTTTATGAATCCAATCCTGCCCAAAACAAAGCATGTCCTTTTCCCGAATCTGTCGCTGAGAGATGTATTTGGTCTGATAATTTTTCTGCAAATTCCATTAGCGTTTTTCCTTTCAAATTTTGTTGCCTCATACAAAGCAATCTATTATGCGATTTTGGTAATATTTGTTATTATATACACGCTAGCAGGACAATTTTTCTTCGAACAGCAGAAACTTACCAGCCTTGGGAAAAAACTTATAGCACTTACTGCCATCAATACAATCATTCTTTCATTTATCGACTTAACTGGAGGTTTGGTCAGCCCTTATTTTTTCATTACATACCTTCTTATCTTTATGGTTTCTGTTTATCTTTCTCCCGAATTCTTAGTCCTAGAATGCCTGATCATAATTGGATGTATTATCTCGAGCGAACTTTACTCCAGAAACTCGATCCAGAATGTTCTAGCTTCATTGGGCACGAGAGATGTTATCAATCTCGTTTCTATCGTCGTGGCAATACCAGTAGGAGTAGTAACCTCGCTAATAGTGAAAAATCTTCGAAAGCGCCAGGGACTTCTTGATTTATCCAGGGAACTTTTAGAAGTGAGAGATATCGAAGATGAAGCTTTGCTTAAAAAAGTAAACCAAGGTGTCATAATACTTGACACAGAGTTAAATATATTAAAGGTATCAAGATGGATCGAGAAGAAGCTCAAGGTATCCCCGCAGATACTGCTTGAGAAAAATATTCGGGAGCTGTCTTTTTACGACACTGTGTCGGAATTGAAACTTCCACCCTCGGACTATTTTTATAAAAACCTTGAAAGCAGAAATCCTCAGGAGTTATCCTGGAAACTGAATTACAGAAATCAGTATGGAAAATATCAGAAGTTTTTGGTAAGACAAATACCCCTTAAAGCTCAAGAACAGTTAATCGGATTTATGTTGACAATAAGAAATCCTTCTAAGAATATGCAGGAGGCCGTATCATCATTTAGCCAACTTTTTAGTTTCAGGCTTAGTTCAAGTCTTGTTGTTCTCAGAAACCTGCTCAATATATCAAGTGTAAAGAATGATCCCGTGTATCCCAACCTTGAAAAACATCTTGAGCTGATGGTAAATACTTTGAATGATGCATCTATCAAAAACGATATCATCGAAGGCAATTTAATCATAAAAACGACTAGGTTCGGTCTTGCTGGACTAGTTCAAAAAGTGATAGATGCATCTGATATGATAAAAGATGTTTCTATCTGGAACGTTTCCCCTCTTTACAAAAATCAGCAGGCAACTATCTCATCCGATCATTCACTTTGCTTCAAGCTTATTGCATATGTTTTGAAAGGTGCTGCCAATCTTTCGGACGATCCAAGTGTCAGCATATCGCTTGGAGAGGATGATAACACTCAAAAGCCAAAACTTACAGTTTCCGTTGCCCTCAGAGAGGACATTCCTGACGGAATAAACATTCTTGAACCCTTTTTTGCTGGAAGACTCATCATTCTGGCAAAGTACAGGGGAACAGGTCTTGAAATCTATAACGCAAGTCTTTTGGCAGAATTTCTGGCTTTTGACTTCAACGCTACGATCAGCAATAATAAACTTGTTATTCAAATCATATTCTAAATTTATATAACTTCTTTTACAAAATCTCTCAATGTCTGAACAAAAAAAAGTCGATTTCTGGAAAGAGGTGAAAAACTCCCTAAAAGGGGATAACAAAATGTTTCCCTGGCTTCGAAGCGGATATGTACTTGTAGGAATAGCAATCGGGGTTCTCGTCACTGCATTTGTGAATATTGCTATTTTTAAGTCGAGCGGGGCTGATATAGAGATCACAGAGACAATAACAGACGAAGAGAAATGCCGTGAAGAAGGAGGACGATACAACAGAGATCAGAAAACTTGTCTGACATCAGCTAATGACTCTGGAGAAAGCTGCTCAGACAATAGTGACTGCGAGGGATGGTGCTTAGCTGACAGCAATAGCAAAGTCGGAGATATAGCTACCGGTACTTGCAGTGAAGGATTTGACGCCACTGGATGCTTCAAGTTCATAGACAACGGGAAAGTAAATTCGATCTGTATTCCGTGATTCATCTGAGCTAAAGTTGGACTTTCTACAATTGATCAATTTTTCAACTGTATTATCTATCTAACCATCCGACTCTACCAAGACACTACTCATAATCCTGCGGTTTATCAATAAGAGCAGGCTCGATAACTTCTTCACCACCTGAGATCTGCGTGATGTCTTTATCGATCTTTTTAAATTCTTTGTATGAAGAATTGTATGTATTGACGACCGTCCCTAGCTGTCGGCCAAGATTCTGCATTTCTCCATTGGCGGAAACAATGTGACGCTGGAGTCTGATGACATTCTTGATGATCTCCTGAACT
>JAQVGX010000043.1 GCA_028696515.1 Candidatus Dojkabacteria bacterium
AGGACTTGATCAGCCAGAGGCTGATCACAAGCCTGACCTAGTCCCGATGAGAGAAACGAATCGGGAGAACCCACTGTTCGCTACCTGAATTATGGAGGTCACGGCGGGATTTGAACCCGCGAATAACGGTTTTGCAGACCGTTGCCTTAGACCACTTGGCTACGTGACCATTTATTTTAAAGAACTTTACTAAACCGGCTTTCTATTATACCTGAATTATAGAATAACCAGCAAATGAAAAGATGTCAATTGGTTTAATATATAAATATCTGTTAGAATTATTAATATTTAGTCAGAGAAATCTATGTTAAAGGATTATGAATATTTCTTGGAAAATATACTAAACAAGCTTGAAGGTTTAGGTGTTGATTTTAGAGATTATGAGCTCGATCACATCGGCTACCAAGCATCATCAGATGAGGACTATGACCAACTTCTACCAGAGTTTAAAAAACTAGGAGAAATGCTGAGCGAGGAACTCGTTGGAGGAAGGTAGCGATTATCAAATTAAGCAATCCCCTGTTATATCATGATTATTCTATTCAAGCACTAGAGCTGGTAGCTCCAAAGCAGGGACAAGTATGTCCTTCAGCTCTTGAGCATGTCGAATTTGTTCTTGATACTGATTTCGATACTTTTCTCAAGAAATATCCTGATCTTGATTGGGACACAAAACTCAAGGATCAGAAAGATTTTCCGATGATCAAGCTGAAACTCGGAGATAATATTCAGGTGAAATTTCATCTGGAGAATGTACTTGAGATTGTCAAAAACAAGAAGAACTAATTTTTCAAATATCCTTTTCTAGCGACACATCAATTTTTTCAAAACCGTGTTTCTTATAAAAGACTAGAGCTTCTTTGTTTTTTATGTAACAGTTCAAATACGCTCTGTTAAATCCCTTTCGCTTTGCCCAGTTTAACAATGTTTTTAAAAGTTTAGTCCCGATGCCTTTCCCTTTGTACTCAGGAATTACCCCGATGTTCTCTACTTCGAAATACTTTTTTTTGCGGAAAATATATACTTCCTTTTTGGAGCCGTTTGCGTAACCAACTAATTTATCTTTATGATAGGCAAGGAAGAAACACCCGTCAGGGTTGGTTAAGGCAACCTTGAAGAAATCAGCTCCTTTTTCAGTCAGATCAAAATTGATGTCTATATCGGGATCAAATTCTTTGTTGCGGAACATGATCCTGTGGTTTAACTTTTGAACTTTTTTCAGATCTTCAATTTGAGCCTGTTTAATAGTGATCATGGTTTGAATGATTTTTTGATACGATTAAATTCCTTTGAATTTTCTTTTGCTTTTAAAAGAAAAAGCGAAATTTCGTTGTCTCGATAATTATCCTGTGTTATGATTTTCATATACTCATCAAATGTTACCTCTATCAATCTGATTCTCTCTCCAGAGTCAGTTTCAGGCGCTTTAGCGGTGATCAAACTCTTTGCTATAAATGTATAGCATACCCAGTCTACTTTTATATCTGGTTGGCTTGCGTTCAACAGGATAAATTTCTTCGCTTTGTAGCCAGATTCCTCTAGAAGTTCGCGCTTTGCTGCTCGAAGAGGGGTTTCTTTCAGATCTATTCTACCACCTAAAGCTCCAGTAAAGGCTCTTTCTTGAGGTTGTTTTTGTTTACAAAGGATGATTTTGCCTTCTTTTGTAATCGGTAAAACATTTACACTGTCTGACTTCTTTTTTGCCTTCTCGAAAGTGGTAGTTGAACCGTCAAACATTCTCTGTTCCCACTGGTAAATATCGAATATGATGCCGCTAAAGACTCTTTTCGCGTGTTTTGGTATGGGTTGCTTTGAAGCTGGTCTTTTCAAGTTCATTATAGCAGTATTTTAGTTGATTCTTATAAACTTCTCAAATGAACGAAAAGATTCAACGGGAATTCTTTACACTGCCTAAATTAACAACTACAATATCGCGTATCACCTATTACATATTACTTAACTTATTACATAAAACTTATGACCCAGCTTAGAGAAATCTACAAGTGCAGAATCTGCGGAAACCTTGTAGAAATGGTGGGAGCCGGTGCCGGCATGCTTGTATGCTGCAACCAGGATATGGAGCTTCTGCAGCCAAAAACTAAGGATGAAGGTAATGAAAAGCATGTTCCACTTATAGAGAAAACAGAGAAAGGAATCAAAGTAAAGGTGGGTGAAGTTGAGCATCCCATGGATGAGGAACACTACATTACTTTCATAGAGGTTCTTGTTGATGGGAAAGTTTACCGTCAAGAATTTAACCCTGGTGATAAACCTGAGATGGAAGTGTGCTGCGTTGAGCCGAGCAGCATTGCTGCCAGAGAATACTGTAATGTACATGGATTGTGGGGTAGCAGTAAATAGTGAATAGCAGATAGAGAGTAGCAGATTCCAAATAGCAAACAGGGGAGATTATCAGCCTAATCAATGACAAATTCACAAAGGATATCACTTTCCTAAGATATGTTTACTCTCTTTATTTTGCATTTAATAAGCCATCTGTGAAAGTGACAAGTTTCATAAAACAATCATATAAAGGCAACATGAGGAAGATTTATCTGTTCAAGTTCTTCTCAAGTCTGCACCTTATAGGAGGAATAATCATTCCTTTTTTTCGTGACTGGGGAGGGATAAATTTTACGCAGATACTTTTTCTACAATCATGGTTTTCATTCTGGATATTCATACTTGAAGTGCCTACAGGTGCAGTCGCTGATTTTCTGGGAAGAAAACAGTCTCTGGCACTTGGTGCCGTCATCAATGCAGTTGCCGCAGTTATCTATGGCAGCTATCCCGGTTTTTATGTTTTTTTGTTGGGAGAATTTTTATGGGCTGTGTCAGCTGCATTGTTATCTGGAGCGGATCAGGCGTTCACCTATGATACTTTAAAGAAATTAGGCAAAACAAGAACATCGAAACAGGTTTTCTCTAAAATAGAAAGCATAGGAAAGTTAGGACTTCTTGTCGGCTCACCGATTGGAAGTCTAATCGCTGTAAAACTGGGGTTGAATCTGCCGACTATTCTGATGTCGATTCCGTTTGCGATAGCTTTCGTGATTGCGCTCACTTTCAAAGAGCCGAAAGCAAGAAGATCGGCTGAGTCAAAGAGGTATATTTCTATCATAAAAGACGGATTCAGATATTTTAAGAATAATGATGTTTTAAGAATTTTAGCAGTCGATACTATAATAGTTTCTTCTATGGCTTACTTTATGATCTGGTTCTACCAGCCAATGCTTGAGAAAACAGAGGTCGGTGTTGTGTATTTTGGGATTGTTCACTCATTATTAGTATTGAGCCAGATTGTGATCATGAATAGTTTCGGAAGACTGGAAAAATTCCTTGGGAGCAAGAAAAGACTGATACTTCTAAGTGCTTTGACTCTGGGTGCCGCTTTTATAGCCGGAGCATTTACAGATTCGGTGATTGTTATTCTGCTTGTTATAATCGTTGGAGGGGGTTTTGGTCTGTCAAGATCGGTTTTATTCTCAAGCTATATGAACAAGTACATAGAATCATCCAAGCGTGCGACAGTTTTATCTACAGTTTCTATGTTTCGCAGGTTCCTGCTTGTTATCTTAAATCCGCTTGTCGGGAAGATGGCTGACTGGTCGTTTGAGTATACACTATTTTCGATTGGGCTATTTATCATCATCTTTACAGTATTCTCTCGGGTTGAAGAAAAGTATCTCGTAGATTAATAGAGCTGAGGAAACCAGCCTCTGGAGTCACCATAATATCTGCATCTAAAATCTATGTTCTGCATATCGATTTGATAAGTATAGGTCTTATAGTATTGTGGTATAATCAATCTTATGCCAGAAGATGGACAAAAACATGAAAGCGAACGATCTGCCCAAGGAAGACTTCTTCTTGAAATCACACCTGATCTCGATATTTATCAGGTGCCTTTCATGCCTCCTGAAGTGCTTTTCCGTGCATTTGATGAGGGGCTATTGGTAAACAATTTGAGAATTATAGACAGAGCTGTCAGGGTCCTTGAGAAACTTGCTGAGAAGGGTGTTTTAGATGTGCAGGAGGTTCATGCGGTCTGCAGTCTCATAAAAGGGGCTTTCGGTAGATATCACATAAGAGATGGGCCCCGCATTATAAGGGAACTTCAAGGTTTAGAACCGGCAATTCATACTTTTGGAACTAAGCTTGGAATTAATCCCGTGGATGGTCAAGGTATTCACCTTTCTCCCATGGGATCTGAACTCGAAAAGTATCTTGCAGAACGAATGAATATGATGTCAGGCAATATAGTATCTGCATCGGAATCACACAGGACTTTTTTTCCGAGTTTATTAGCGGCTATTTCTTTGACTTCAGTTCCCGTTGATCAAATAGGTATTCTTTACCTTGATCAGCATGCTGATATGGGGAGCAAGCCCTTTGATGGAGCTAGAATATTATCAGTTACTAAAGCAGAAGTTGCAAAGGCTACATTGGGAATAGGGATAGGTGCCCTAGGATATGTTGGGTTGTCTTTGCACCAATATGACCATATTCAGTTTCATAAGTCTCAAAACGCTGGAAACTCTGCCACTCAAAGAGTAATAGCAGCTGATCCCAGGGACTATCTTGTAGGGCAAAAGCAAATAAATAAAGGAATTTTGATGAACTCAGTTCGTATGATGTTGGGAAAAATGAAAGCTCTTGAAGTTCGTTATTTTATAACATCTCTGGATTTAGATGTTTTAAATGCTTCGAAGTTCAGTGCGCCCATGTATTCACTGGCAGGAGCGTTACTTGCTCTCGGAGTAAGGGATTATGCAAAAACAATAGTTGCTTTTGATCAGAGCTATTCTCTTGTTGGAGAAATAAAAATGCTGGAACAAATAATGCAGGATCAAGATAGGGATAGACTTGGGGATAGTGCTTATTTTAGGCTTTCTGCTAAGGGATTATTAAGGAGTCTTACTAATATTTTACAAGATCAGCAGTATCTTTCTGAAGAACTGTTTAGACAAATTGATTCGGCTATTAGAGAGTCAGTGACAGAGGGATCAAGTGTGGAGGTGAATGAATCAACACTTAGGTCATTAGCAAGATCTATCCCTTGTCCAATCCCGATAACATATGGATTATATCCGGCTCACGTAGTCGCTTGTCTTGAAGCTGCCTACACTGTTGCCCCAGAATTAGATATTCAGCCGGGGCTACCAGTAGGAAATGCAGTATGGCATGGGGGTATATATGAGTATGAACTGCCGGATATTGGGGGAAGAACTGCGGAGGCTTTTGGTGAAATTTTTCTTGGGTGGCAGAGGGCTTTAAGATATCCATGAAAAGCCTTAAAAGTTAAGCAGTATGGAACATCTTCACTTCATCTTCCCGATCATCATGCTTGTTTTGATGATACTGTCTGCTTCAAGTGACATCGAGTCGATATTATTCTTCACCAAGAATCTAGCAACTTCCGGGTAATTCGAAGGAGCTTCTCCGCAGATACCAACCGTTTTACCATTCTTGTGTGCAACCTTGATAACCTCCGCAAGCATTCTTTTCACGGCTTTATTTCTCTCATCATATAGGTGACTGACCAGAGCACTGTCGCGGTCGAGTCCCAAGATAAGCTGTGTCAGATCATTTGTTCCTATGCTGAATCCGTCGAATATCTTTGAAAATTCATCAGCCAGAATAACATTTGAAGGAATCTCGCACATCACTAATATTCTTAGGTTGTTCACACCTCTTTCCAAACCGTTTTTTGCTAATAACCCTAAAACTTGTTTCCCTTCTTCAACAGTTCTGCAGAACGGGACCATGATCTGGACATTTCTAAGTCCCATCTTATCCCTGACCTTTACCAGAGTTTTACATTCAAGTTCAAACGCATCTTTAAACTCTTTGCTGTTGTATCTGGAAGCTCCTCTGTAGCCAATCATCGGATTTGATTCTACTGGTTCGAAGTATTTGCCTCCTATAAGATTGGCATATTCATTTGTTTTGAAATCAGACAATCTGACTATAACATCCTTGGGATAAAATGCAGCTGCTATCTTTGCTATCCCCTGTGCAAGTTTATTTATGTAGAATTCCTTCCCGTCGGCATATCCCTTTGTTATCTCGGCTATTTGAGCCTTTATCTCAGGATCCTTAACTCTCTTTGGATAGAGAAGGGCATTGGGGTGGATTTTGATATAGTTAGAAATGATAAACTCTTCCCGTGCAAGTCCTACTCCTTCGGTCGGAAGATTTGAATATTCAAATGCCGCACTCGGATTTGCTAGGTTAAGCATGATCTTCGTCTTAGTTTTGGGTATCTTTGTAAGGTTGGTTTTCTTAATCTCAAACGGAATTTTTCCTTCATAAATTTTGCCGATCTCTCCTTCGGTGCAACTGGCTGTTATTTGTTGATATTTAGGCAGTTTTTCAGTTCCTGTTTTTGTTCCTACTATACAGGGTATGCCAAGTTCTCTTGAGACTATAGCTGCGTGGCAAGTTTTTCCTCCAGAATTCGTCACAATGGCTGCAGCCTTCTTCATGATAGGCTCCCAGTCCGGGTCGGTCATTTCAGTAACCAGTACGTTCCCACTTTCAAAGTTTGCTATCTGATTGACGTCTTTGATCAATTGAACTTTCCCTGAACCAATTTTAAAACCGACAGCTGTTCCCTCCAAAACAACTTTCCCGCTTTTCTTGAGATGGTATTCCTCGTAAACATTTGCCTTTTTCTGTGCATGGACAGTTTCAGGTCTTGCCTGAACTATATAGAGCCTGTCTTCCCTACCGTCTTTGGCCCATTCGATATCCATAGGTCTTTTATAGTGTTTTTCGATTTCAAGTCCCCACTTTGCCAGCTGTATTATTTCTTTATCCTCAATTGAGAATTTGTCCTGATCTGATTTTGAAACAGGGGTATTCTTGGTGGTCTCGTTCCCTTCTATCGAGTAAATCATTCTTTCTTTTTTACTTCCTAGCTCTTTTGATATTATCGGATCAAATTTTGTACCGAGAATTGGCTTAAAAACATAGAATTCGTCTGGAGTGATTCTTCCTTTTACAACATTCTCTCCCAGCCCCCATGCAGAATTGATAAGAATGACATTCTCAAAGCCGGATTCCGTATCCAGGGTGAACATGACCCCGCTGCTTGCTTTGTCCGATCTGACCATTTTCTGAACTCCGACTGAAAGTGCAGTACTTAGGTGGTCAAATCCTTGATCTTCCCTGTATGAAATTGCCCTATTTGTGAAAAGGGAGGCAATGCATTTTTTACAAGACTCAAGTAGTGCGTACTCTCCACGAATATTTAGATAAGTCTCCTGCTGGCCAGCAAATGAAGCAGATGGGAGGTCTTCGCTTGTCGCTGAACTTCTAACTGCTACGTCAACATTGTTGGATTTGTAGCTTTGACTCAATTTCTTATATGCATTCCTGATTTCCTGTTTCAATTCTTCAGGAAAAGAGCTTTCCAGAATTGCCTGTCTGATAGCATATCCCTTTTTGGCTAAATTGCGTACGTTCCTTGTATCCAGTCCTTCAAGTAGTTCCTGGATTTTCATGTCAAGCTGGTTTTGGATAAGAAAGTATCTATAAGCGTAGGCGGTCAGAGCAAATCCATTTGGAATAAGGATCTTCTTTTTGGTAAGTTTCTGATACATCTCACCAAGAGAAGCGTTTTTTCCTCCAACAAAAGCTACATCTTTATTCGTTAATTCATCAAACCATAGTATAAATTTCTTGGATCTGGGTGTGTTATTCATAGGCAGCGATAAAAGTTAAAAGTTTAAAGATCAAAACTCAAAACTATGTTACTTTGTGACATTGATCCAGATGAGTATATATAAATCTAGTTTTGAACTTTGAGTTTTAATTTCTAAATTTACGAAATGATCTGTTCAACTCTATTTATTTCAAGCATATTTGTCTCGCTTTGTCCCATTATATTCGCCCCGGCTACAACCAGTATAAGATCAGATTCTGAAACATATCCTTTATTCAAAGCATTTCTTACCAGCGATTGAACTCCTACATCTCTTGTCGAGGATGATTCTTCTAATATATCAGGTATGATCCCCCGAGAAAGAGCTAGTTTCCTTTTCGAGAATATGTCATCCGTGAAGGCAATGATCGGTTGTTTCGGTCTGAAACGTGCTATTGTTCTTGCTGTGGTTCCTGTCGATGTAGCGACGAGAATTTTATCAATTGGCAGTGTATCGCAGCTGTCTTTTACAGCTTTTGCAATAGCATTTGTTGTGGGCTTAGCCAAAGGAGACACGTCTCGTACTATGGGCTCAACCGATTTTTCGATTTCCAATGCGATCCTGGACATTGTTGCTACTGCTTCAACCGGATATCTACCAGTAGATGTTTCAGCAGATAACATAACCGCATCTGTACCGTCAAAAATCGCATTTGCGACGTCGTTGACTTCTGCTCTTGTAGGCGTGATATTTTCTGTCATGGACTGGAGCATCTGAGTGGCTACGATGACGGGTTTGCCAAGCAAGTTGCATTTCTCTATAAATCTTTTTTGAATAAGAGGTACTTTTTCGGCCGGTATTTCAACTCCGAGATCTCCCCGGGCTATCATGATGCCTTCAGCTTCCGCAAGAATATCATCGAAGTTACTTACTCCCTCCATATCTTCTATCTTAGCTATTACTTTGGTATTTGAGCCAACCAGTAGTTTCTCAACTGCCTTGAGATCATTTACATTCCTTATGAAAGAAGCCGCAACAAAGTCAAACCCGGCATCTCTTGCATAAGATATATCCTCGTAGTCCTTTTTAGACAGCTCTCCAAATTCTATATGTACCCCTGGGATATTTACAGATTTGCTTCGTTTTAGCATCCCACCTTGAAGTACCTTGCACTCAAGAGTTTTTCCCTTTTTGTTTTCTACCTTGAGTTTGATGAGGCCATCATCTATCAATATAACGGACTCTTTGGGTATCTGCTGGTCCAATCCTACACTTGACTCAGTAACTAGGAATATTTCTCCGGCCTTTTGTTCAGTGAAAAGCAGAAGTTTTTGTCCAGTTTTTAGTTTTTTATCCTTTCCAAAATCATTTATTCTGATCTTATGTCCCTTTGTGTCCATCATTACAGCTATGGATTTTGAGAATTTACGTAGAGCCTTTGAAACTCTCTCAAGCTCAGCCTGGTCAGCAAAAGAAGCATTTATTCTTGCTACATTCAAGCCGTTATTCAGCATCCCCTCAATAATTTTAGTATCCCAACTGGCCGGACCGATAGTGGCAACTATTTTGGTTTTCTTTACCATGATAAATCCTGTGATTAGTTAATCTTAGCCAGTATAGCATATGATTTGTTTGGTGAGAAATTACTAATTCAATTAATTCTTCCAATTATTATTTTTGTCGACACAGCAGTTAAATACTCGCAATTGATGTTCTAATTAGCACATTTAGTCTTGACATATAGCTGTACCCTATATAATATGAACTAGTATTTCATATCTTAATATACACTAATGAATAAACAATCAATAGAGATTATTGGACGAGTTGTCCAGAAACCGGAAGTTCAAAAGTCAAAATCAGACAAAGAATATTCTAGGGTTAGCGTAGCTGTAAATGTCAAAGAAAAAAATACGAAAGGAGAATTTGAAGAAAAGGCAAACTTTTTTGATGTGCTTTTGTTCGGGAAGAGAGCTGTCAAAAGTTCAAATCTGGAGAAAGGTATGTTGATAAGAGCATTAGGTCCTCTGAGTATAAAGCCATATACCAGCAAGAAAAAAGAAGCAAGGGTTGAACTGGCTGTTTTTGCAGATGAGTTTTATGTGTTTAATTCAGAGGTCTTCAAATAATTGGCACTTTTCCTCACGCTTTGCAGAGAGGTGAAGATCTTTCTGCGAGAAGGGTTTTCTGGGGCGGTGAAACTGAGCACTTCACCGTAATGACGAGCGAAAGGTGGGGGTATGGGGGTGAACCGTTATCGGTTCACCCCTTTTGTAATTTGTTTATTGAAACATGTCTTCCAGATGCTTTTAGCAAAAAAAATCAGATTTGCTATATAGCTTTACAGCGTAAGTCTTTTAGTTTAGAATTTGTTTTATATTAAATTCTCAATAAGATTATGGCTCAAGCAATTGAAGCAAAAAGACCAAAGCCATTCATACTAATGATCCTAGATGGACTTGGGGTAGCCCCGCCTGGGCCTGGTAATGCGGTAACACTTGCAGGCACTCCGATACTTGATTCTCTTTGGTTTAAATACCCACACTGTTATTTGCATGCTTCTGGAAGTGCAGTAGGCCTTCCTTCTGGAACAAACGGAAACAGCGAAGTCGGCCATATGAATATAGGAGCAGGCAAAGTTGTTTTTCAAGAGTTGCCACGAATAGACAATGCTATAGCTAATGGAACATTTTTTCAAAACCAGTCTTTATTGAAGGCAATAAAGCACATCAAAGAGACAAATGGAAAGCTTCACCTTTTAGGTCTTGTCAGTAGGGGAAGGGTTCACTCAGCTATGGAACATGCTTTTGGCTGTGTTGATCTTTGCAGAAGGGAGGGATTGGGTTCAAAACAATTATGTATCCATGTATTTACTGATGGAAGAGATACTCCACCGAAAAGTGCCATAACTTATATAGAAGAGCTTGAAGGAGAATGTCAGCGTCAGAAAATTGGTCAGATAGTATCTGTATGTGGCAGATTTTTTGCTATGGATCGTGACGAGCGATGGGATAGGACTAAACTTGCCTATGACCTGCTGGTTTCTGGTATTGGAAAGCCTTTCTCAAACTGGAGGGAAGCAGTTCAGGATGCTTACAATATCAACGAAACAGACGAATATATTGAACCAAGAGTAATTGTGGATAAAGACCAGGCACCTTTGGGCACGGTTAATTCGGGAGACTCAATAATATTCTTTAACTATAGACCCGATAGAGCTATACAGCTGACTAAGGCATTTATTGCTGACAGTTTCAATGGTTGGGATAGAGGAGCCAAAATCGAGAAGCTAGAATTTGTTGGCATGAATGAATATGAAGAGGGAATTCCGGAGTATGCTGCTTATCCTCCAGAAGATATCAAGCTCCCCCTGGGCCGACTGGTATCTGAAGCCGGCATGCGGCAGCTTCGAATATCGGAATCTGAAAAGTTTCCTCACGTTACTTATTTTCTAAATGGAGGGAACGATATACCCTATCAGGGAGAAGATAGGATAGAGATACCTTCCCCAAAAGATGTTACTACATATGATCAAAAACCAGTAATGAGTGCTCCTGATCTGACAAAGGTTTTGCTCGAAAAGATAAGCGAAGGCACATATGATTTTATAGTTGTGAATTACGCAAATCCCGATATGGTCGGGCATACGGGGAATCTGCAGGCTGCAATAAGTGCTATTGAATACGTTGACAAATGTGTAGGACAAGTAGTTGAATCAACCATCGGAAAGGGGGGGGCACTTTTGATAACAGCCGATCATGGTAATGCTGAGGAGATGATAAACTTGCAGACTGGGAAAGTAGATACGGAACACTCTACAAACCCCGTTCCATTCATCTTTGTTGCACCAAGGGTCGAAGCAAGAGAGCTGAGTCTTGGAATACTTGGAGATATTGCTCCGACTGTTCTTGCCGTTCTTGGGATGCAAAAACCGAGTTCAATGACAGGAAGAAATTTATTGATCTAGGATGTCGCTATTTGTATAGTTGAGAATAATCCGATAGAATTATATAACGATTATTTATTATTAACTTTGCATTGAAATTAGAAAAATCCACAATTAATAAAATGATTGATATAGCCAAGAAAACGGCTAAGAATGCATTTGTTCCTTTCAATAAGCACAAATATGGCAGCTGTGTTTTGGCGTTTGACGGTACAATGTATGGCGGATGTAACGTCGAGAATAGTATTTCTGGTCTTGGTTCTTGTAGCGAAAAAGTTGCAATTGATAATGCAGTATCCAATGGCAGATACAAATTTGAAGCCTTGTGCCTTTATGATACAAAGGAGCAATTTAGCTATCCGTGTGGCGCTTGCAGGCAATATATCGCTCAGTTTAAGCAGGTCGGTGGTAAGGATATAAAACTTATTCTTGCTTCTCCGCTGGGGTATAAAATCTTGAATTTCAAAGATCTTTTCCCAAACGGCCACTATGACAGATCAAGTCTGAACGAGATATCAAAGTATAGTACATAAATTTCTTCTTACTATAGTAGAATATAATCTTTTCCAATTTGACTCTTTTAGATTTTTGAGTTATCTTGTGTTCATAGTTTTTTATTTCTAGATCATGAGGAAACTGCTCGAAATTGGAGTTGATGCGATACTTTTTCTTTTTCTGCTAATCATTTTTGCTGTGCCTTTACTTGTCTCTTTTAACCTTGATCCTGAGCTTTATTATCCTGAACAGCCAGATGTTGCTGGAGTGAGTAGGGTTGCAGGGGACAGTATATATAGATTCAGGCTGACTGAAAAATTTGACATGAGCAATCATATCATAGTTACAGAGTCAGCTCGGGAGGGTAACTTGTATAGGATAAATTTCAGGGTTCTTCCTGAAAACTCAGCAGTTGAATACTTGAAAATTGGAGACTTGGTGAATGAAAGCGGGGTAAATGCTAGATACTCTTGCCAGCTTTTTGGTACCGAATCTGCTCTTTCGGGATCAAGTGTCTGGTTGAGGTATGCTGAACAGGAGCAATTGCTGTTTGATGGAGAAAGTTTTAAAAAGGTAGATCTCCAGCTAGTATCAGGAGACACTATCGAACTGACTGTTTTATATGATTCCGAAAAAACGAATCACTTTGAAACCAATCTAGAGCTTGAGATCAGAGGAATTTCGGAAAGGGTCTAGTCAGACTTAAGAGCCTGCAGAAAAGCTTCCCTTGGTATCTCGACTGTTCCAAATTCTTTCATGCGTTTTTTTCCTTTCTTCTGTTTTTCTAGGAGCTTCTTCTTTCTCGTGACGTCCCCACCATATAGTTTTTCGATTACATTTTTTCTATATGCTTTTATATCGGCGCGTGCTATTATTTTTCCTCCAATAGCTGCTTGTACTGGAACCTGGAATTGCTGTCTGGGGATAAATTCTACTAGGCGAGCTACAAGCAATGCTGCTCTTTTATTTGCACTATCCTTATGTGAGATAAATGAAAGTGCTTCAACCACATCATGGTTTACAAGTATAGTTACCTTTGCTATATCAGCTTTTCTATAATCCAGAGATTCATAATCCATAGAGGCGTAGCCGCTTGATATGGATTTCAATTTATCGAAGAAGTTTATGATAATCTCAGCCGTAGGTATTTCAAACCTCAGAATAACATAATCAGATATGTTTACTGAGGATTTCGGATTTAGATATTCTGTTGTGGTGTAAGTTCCTCTGCGTTCTTTGACCAGTTCAATTATTGGTCCTATGTATTTCTGCGGAGTTATTACTTCAAGTTTTACAATTGGTTCATAGGCTTGAATGATTAACTCCTGTTTTGGGAACTCACTTGCAGTTCTGACTAAGAGTAGTCCATCTTCATCAAACTTCGGGTCACTCAAGGCCTCGAGTTTTGATGGGTCTTTTGTGTTTGTCTGCAGTTTGTATAATACGCTGGGTGAGGTCGTGAAAACCTCAGTGTCAAACTCTCGAGATAATCTCTCCTGTGTTATCTCTAAATGCAGTAGTCCAAGAAAACCGCAGCAGTAGCCCGAACCTAAAACAGGTGACTTTTCCTTTGTATAAGTTAGCGCAGCATCGTTTAGAGCCAATTTTTCTAAATTTACTCTGAACTCCTCAAACTCTTCACTGATAGTCGGATAAAGACTCGCATAGACCATCGGTTTTGGTGGTTCATAACCAGAAAGGGGGCTTACATTTTGTTCTGCAGTTTCAGAATAAATTGTAATTGTATCTCCAGCGTGCAGTTTCTTGATATCTTTCAGCCCGGTAGCGATATATCCGACTTCGCCCTCCTCAAGTTGAGACTGTTTTTCAAGTGTTGGTCTGAGATAGCCGATTTCTATTGGATCGATTTCTGTCCTTGTTTGCAAGGAAAGAAGTTTATTTCCCGTTTCTATCCTTCCCTGTACGACCTTTACGAGAACAATAACTCCTTTATGTTCATGGAAAAACGAATTGAAAATGAGAAGCTTTGGATCTCTCTCCTTCTTTTCTGAAGGCGGGGGGACTCTTTCTACAATCATATTTAATAACTCTGTTACGCCCTCACCTGATTTTCCTGAAGCAAGGAGAATCTCATCCTCGTTAAAGCCGAAAATATCGATCATAGCTAACTTGGTTTCTTCAATTTGCGCTTGAGGCAGATCTATCTTTGATATTACAGGGATTATGACTAAATCTCTTTCCAGCGCTTTATAAAAGTTTGAGATAGTTTGTGCTTGTATTCCTTGAGTTGCATCAACAAGCAGTATTACTCCTTCTGAAGCAGTGATTGATCTCGAGACTTCATAGTTAAAATCGACATGTCCAGGAGTATCTATGAGATTCAGCGTAAATGATTTCTCTCTAAACTCTGACTTATCTCCTGTATACTGCCAGTTCATTCTGGCTGTTTGTAGTTTTATAGTTATTCCCTTTTCCTGTTCCAGTTCAAGAGTATCCAAAAAGCGGTCCTTCATCTCCCGCATAGATATTGCTCCAGTTTTCTCAAGAATTCTATCAGCAAGAGTTGACTTTCCGTGATCTATATGAGCTATGATTGAAAAGTTGCGAATATTCATTTTAGGAATCGTCTCGATGGTAAATTGTTATATAGTGCCTAATGTGTGAATTAGATAAGAACTTTAAAAATAAGTAGAGAATCTATAGTATTAATGGACTTAAACTATTAATACTGCCCGAAATGGACAAAGAAACTCTACTTATTGAAATATATT
>JAQVGX010000044.1 GCA_028696515.1 Candidatus Dojkabacteria bacterium
CTAGCAGTTTAGATTTGTGTCTGCTAATCAATGAGCGATAAGCGAGATTATTATGAAGTCCTGGGTCTTGAAAAAGGGGCTTCAAAAGACGAAATCAAAAAAGCATACAGACAGCTTGCTAAAAAGTATCATCCTGATGCCAACAAGGCCGCTGATGCTGAAGATAAGTTCAAAGAAGTTCAGGAAGCCTATGAAAATCTTTATGATGATCAGAAAAGAGCTGCATATGATCAGTTCGGACATGCAGGGACAAGCGGTTTCTCTGGAGGTTTTGGAGGAGCTCAGGATTTCTCAGGATTCGATTTTTCCAATATGGGGAATATGGGTGACTTTTCCGATATAGGAAGCATTTTTGACTCCTTTTTCGGAGGAGCTTTCGGCAGAGAACAAAGAAGGCCCGGCAATCAAAGAGGCCAAGATCTTCAGATCAAGCTGGTCCTAGAATTTGAAGATGCAATTTTCGGGAAGGAGCAGGCGATAAAGTACAGAAGGCACGTCAACTGTCAAAAGTGCAACGGATCAGGGGCAAAAAACGGTTCAAGCATGGAAACCTGTTCTCAATGCAAGGGGCAGGGGAGAGTGGTAAGAGTTCAGCGAAGTTTTCTTGGGACTATTCAGACAACGGCTGTTTGTCCAGCCTGCCAAGGTCAGGGCCGAGTGATAAAAGAAAAGTGTGAAGCATGCGGTGGGAATGGAATAATAGAAAAAGAGGAAAATATAAAGCTGAAAATACCTCAGGGTACCCCAGACGGACTTGTCCTGCGTTTCAAAGAAAAGGGAAATGCCGGCGCAAATGGAGGAGGATATGGTGACTTATACATTCAGATAGAGGTCAAGCTACATAAAGAATTTGAGAGAAGCGGGAATGATATCTATATAGAAAGGAAAATAGATGTTATGACCGCTGTCCTTGGAGATACTATAGAAGTGCCGACAGTTCATGGAAAGGTAAAGCTGAAAGTGAAAGAAGGGACTCAGCCCGATACGATTCTCAAATTAAGCGGGAAAGGTGCTCCGAAGCTTCGAGGATCAGGAAATGGCGATCAATACGTAAAATTGAAAGTTATCATTCCAAAGCGCTTGAATAAAAATCAAAAGAAGTTATGGGAAGAGTTGAGAAATACTGCAGGAGATAGAAGCGGTTTATTTAACGGCATATTCGGTTGAGTCCGAATTCTTTTTTTCATTTTCAAATCTCAATTTGTCAAAGACATTCTTGCTGCCTTCCCGTGCAAATATCGGGTTGATAAGATTCTTTTTTGAGATCTTATTTTCAACCGGCAAAGTAAATGTAAAAATACTTCCCTTTCCGAGGGTGCTTTTTACTCCGATTTCACCACCATGCAGATTCACTATTCCCTTAGCCAGATACAATCCAAGCCCTGTACCTCCCGGACGAACGATCTGAGCCATGCGCTCTTCTTTTGAGATATAATTTCTTATTCGTCCGAACTTCGTAAATAACTTTTTCTGATCTTCTCGTGATAAACCTACTCCCGTATCACTTACCGAGACAGAAACTGTTTTATCGCGTCGAATTGCATCACACCAAATCTCGACCTTGCCTTTTCGCGTATATTTGATCGCATTTGAAATCAGGTTATCTATAACTTCAGCTATTCTAGTTCTATCTGCTTCTATGAACGGTATCTCCTTTGTAGGCTTTTTGTAGATCAATTTCAAACCCTTTTGACTCGCACGAAGTTTGTTCTCACTCACTACTTGTTTTATGAGCTCAGTAAGAGAAAACTTAGTTGGATCAAACTGCATTTGTCCGCTCTCTACCTTAGTGGCGCCTAGGAATGTGTTTATCAGTTTGATCTCACGCTCTATAGCATCAGTAGCTTTGTCAACATATTTCTTGAACTTCACATCAGAAAGCTTATCCATTCTGTCAAGCATTTTTATGTAACCTAGGGCGTTTTTGACTATTGAAGAAGGGGTTCTCAACTCATGTCCTACAATATCCATCATATCTCGCTCCCGCTGGGCCGCTTTCTGCAGAGCACGATTTTTTCGATCGAGCTGTTTTGCCTTCTGCTCCAACTCCTTCGTGGCAACATCAACCTTTTTTTCAAGAGTTTCCGCAAAGTTCTGCACCTGCTCGTAAAGAAGTGCACGTCCGATGGCAACAGAGACATTGGTTACTATAGAATCAAGGAATTCTATATCCTGAACTGTATAGGCCGATTCATTGTCCTTAGTTCCCAGAAGCAACACTCCGTTTAGATGAACCCTCCTATCCAACGGGAAAATACAAGCGATTTTTCTTTTCTTCATGAGACTCAGTATATTCTTAAGCTTCTGTTGAAGACCTTCAGAAATTTCCTCTTCTGCACGAAGGAGCTCTTCCTGGATCAGAGGATAGCTTTGTCCAGCCTCGCTCCAGTAAGCGATCACTTCGTGCAGGTCTGATGCTGCGCTTTTGAGATTCAAGTCCCGGATCCGTCTGAAAAGTACCCGATGTGTTCTATTCTCGAATAAAATGATGCCTGTTCCTACCGGATTTATCGTGTCATGAATCACCTTTAGAACCTTTGTAGCGACATTCCCAAGATCAAGTTCTGTACTCAGATCCTTCACAAGTTTCTCACGGACCTTCTCCGGGTTGAATCCCGTGTTGATAATTTTTTCATCGATCAAAGTTTTCAGTCTGGTATTGGCAAACAGAAGAATATACACAAATCCTATTGAAACGAAAAAGCCGGTAACCAGTGCGCCTGGTTCATATATACTTCCCCAGATGACAGACTGAACTATGAAGACAAAGTAGAAGGTAAAGAAGGGAAGGACAGCGATGAGAGCAAGGTAGATGGTACGACCGATAACAAAGCGAATGCCGAAAAGGCGTAAACGAATAATAGAATATGTTGTTATTAAGACCATAATACTAATACTGAAGGAACCCCAAACCACTGTCGCAGAACTATTAAAAAATAATGGTAATAAATAATTTGTTAAAGTTCCTATGGACCCGGCTATTAAAATTCCTAGAACAATATAGTTAATAATAAGATTCTTCCTGCCCCTAAAACTTTTTCTTCTACTTATAATCAACTTGAGAGTTAGTAAAATTGCTCCTGATATATGTACTAAAAACATGAAAGAGAGCTTACCGAATACAACCACAGGATAAAGTTGTTGATTAATAATGTTGAGTTCTACAACGATTCCATTAGAAAGTGATATCAACGATAAAAGTGCTCCGTAAATTGTAAAAAGCTTAACAATTTTGTCATATTTTCCCAGCAAAAATACTCTAAAAAAACGAACAAAAAAAACAATAGCCCACGAGATAAAGAAATATGAAAATCTTGCAAAAATTACTGCAAAAGACTCTTCTCTAAAAACAAGAATACAAAATATGGATAGGATCCATAAAATTATTGCAAGAACGAAGTATGAAAAATCCCTTACGTAAGTATACGTCTTTGACCGTGAAAATAGTAGATAGAAAAGGAAGGAATTTACCAGTAATTCAATTATAAATAGAACAATATCAGAGTTCATCGGAGAATATGGCAATATTATTGCTGTTTTGAATATATTATTATGTTTATTCTAGGATTACAATATTACTCTACTGTTTTTCTAGCTACAAGCAAAATGTTGTGTCCGAGATAAAGTTTATCATTCGTTTCAATTACTTGAAAAATTCGGGTTCTTTTGATAAATGAACACATTTCTTCTGCACTCTCGAAAAGGTGAGAATCTTTTAATATCTGCCTGTTATATTGCAAGATCTTAGCTGACTTCTTATTCAAAACTCTTAATAATACAACGAAAGAAGCTTTAATTTTCTTTAAGATAGTGATCTTACCACCTAATCTCGTCTGAATCTCTGCATTTATCTCACGTTTTATAAAACTTATGACATTTAGAAGACTTAACTTACGTGATGAGCTCAGAGGATCTGTAATAATAAGAATACCATTCTTTTTTAATAACTTTGACATATTTAGCAAAGATTTCCAACGAATTTTCTCCATTTTATTCTTGTCCTTTTTTCTTTCCTGAGCAGTCATTGCATACCATCCATTTACTACAATACCCACATCAGCAAGCAAATCTTTGCTCTCAATTTGATATATCAGTCCTTGATCAAGATTAACTAAATTACCTCTAAAGAAGTCGTAGTGCATCCTTGAATCAATTTTTCCAAACATATCTTTAGAAATATCAATCCCATAAACTCTATACCCTAGTTCAGAAATAGCTTTAGATATATGCGCAGGACCACAAGCTATGTCCACAAGTATACCTTTTCGAGGAATATATCTTAAAACCTGCTCAAAAACTTGCCTATCCAATTCTTCCTTTAGTGCAAATTCTCCAACCCTATCATAAACTCCTGCATATGTAACATTTTTCCAGTGTTTATTATTACTATTATCCATAAATATCAGATCTAGGATCTCTTGTATTTAATTTTTATTGAATCTTTTGAATGTTCTGCAAAAGCTTTACTTTTTATCAGGGTGACTATTGGCCTAAACTTTTTTGGATTTTCTTTGTAAGAGTTATTATATTCATTATTCAGTTCCATCAATTGGTTAGCAATAAAATTCTCTAAGAATTTGTTATGCTTCGAAATATTTATAGTTGACCTAGCTTCACAAACAATATTAAACTCTTGATCCATTTTCTTGTCATACTCAATATAGGTGTAAAACTTTCCAGTTACTAAACTTCCTATATTCTTCATGTTTAGAATTTGCTTTATCTGCTCAATATAAATATTTGCACCTCCCACATGAACTACTCCATCAGATCTTCCGTAGACATAAACAACAGGAAGCTTATAGGGTTTACAGGTGTCAATCACAGAATTTATGTCCTCATATCGTCCAATAATCTCGATCATTTTATCGTACTCAATAACGCCTCCACTGTCATGAAGGTTATATCTTACAACAGGAATCCCGCCTACAGAGGTATAAACCAATTCATTTTTAATAGCTTCGATAAACACAGTCATTGGATTGAACTGAAAAAAGTGTGGTACATAATCTCTTGAATCTCCAAGAACCTCTTTTCTTGCGTGGATGTTTTTACGGAGTAACCTTCTAAATAAGACTGTAATTGGATGCTCATAACCAATTTCAAGACCTGTATCTGCAGATCCATAGGCAGAAACAATTTTATTGTTTAATTGATCTACGTTTACTTCTAAGATTTCTGCTAAATAGTCTCTATAATCTTCGGGAAAACCTTCTCCTCCGCCAACAACATGAATTGTGTACTTAGAAAACTGAAATTTTTTTCTTTTTGCTAACTCTAAAAGATCTTTCAGCATGGGCGGATAACCAAAAATTATTACTTGTTCATATGCGTCTTTAAACTCATCCATTATTTCAAACGCCTCCTGAACATTTGTACCAACGTTAACGACAGTCATCTTTACATTCTTCATATTAGCCAACTGAGATGCTGCACGTCCGAATTTAAAACCTGTAACCCATGTTCCTAACGCGAAAGTATTAATTAATAGGGTCGTTTTATTCTTTATTCCAAAAATCTTCTCTAAACCCAATTTCATATAAGAGACAAATCCGTCATCCTGACCAGAAAATCTGGGCCAATAAAAAGGTTTCCCAGAATAACCACTACTACGCTCAATAGTATAATTATCCTTGAACGGATTTAGGAGCAACTCAGAAAGAGAATATTTGGCAATATAGTTCTTTTTATCCATAATTGGTAGTCTTACGAAATCCTCGAAGCTACTTATCCGTAATTGATCTGCGCCTTTTTCCTTGAGGAATTTTTGATAGGCGCTTGTTGTACAAGCTTTTTTATAGCTCACTATTGCTTTCTTTTTGCCAAGATTACTTAGAACCTTAGGGGATATCCGTTCTAGAAACCAATTAGCGGCTGACGTATTCTTTAGCAGTAACTTCTGAAGATTCATAATTCAAATAAGAAGAACTATATTATATCCTGCGTATTCTACCAGTAAATTGAGTATAATGTAATATCTTAATATGATCCCTATCTTGATTTAAATTCCTGTTTTTTTCTTGTTGAATTCGTTCTATTTAAACCCTAGAACTGTTATAATTGTTTTTACTTATAAGCAAAAAGATGAAAACAAACGATAAACTAATGCTTTCAACTCTAGTTAGATATTATAAAAAAGATCTTACCCGACTAATTAATCGAGCAAAAGTAATTTCAACAGGAAAGAGTTCACTTGAAAATGATTTATACGATCTATTAGTCGATTTTGTAAACAAAAAAGTTAAAAATGATTTAAGCTCTTCAAGATTTGGATTAGTAATTACATCTTCAATTGAAGAGATGTTTTCTTGGCAAATAATTGTAAAACAAATTCTCCTTACAGAAGACATAACTTAATCAACAAAAGAACCATTTGTAATTTATATCAATTAGTCTATTAAAGATTCTGATTTAAAGCAACACCCCGACCTCTGAAATATCAGATGCTTCAAGTAGCAATTCTTCCCAGAGAATTCTAATAAAACCCTGCTCGTTCTTCATTTACGGTCTGCTTACTCTAGGGTTGTCCAACACATCTCTACCCTCTCTGTGTAAACTTGTCTGGGAAATGTGGCTTTCTCACAAAACTTTCTGGAAAAGATCACTCTGAGATGCGCTTTGCGCATATTCGGGTGATCAAAAGTCACAGGTTGGAACAATCCATTATTTCTGTATTTGAGGTCTTCCGTCCTATGGGCTTAGTCAGGTAGAGACAAATTTATCCCAAATCAATTTCTTCTCCTTTCTCCCACCACTGGTCAAAAAGCTGTGAGAGCATAGCCGCAAAAGGAGCATACGCAATCTTCATGCCAAGGTCTTTCACAGATTCAGCATGTTTATAAGACATGAAATAAGTTATGCGAGAATCGTAAAGCATAAGCCTGACATGCCTTAGATCAGTTCTCTTGACAAATATCCCGTTTCTTTGCCAGTTAACTATTTCTTTCCTATTCTTGAAATTGTAATCCTGCACAAGCATCCGTGTTTTGACCCCTCTCTTTTTTGCTCTTCTTAATGCAAGCATTACATCTGCAGGGATCTCATGCCCTGATCGCAGTAGGTCAACTGATTTTTTGCTTCTGTTTATTTCTCCGACAGAAAGCCTCATCAATTCATCTCTCGATTGTACAAACGAAAGTTTTATTCTTTTCGACTTTGGAATGACTTTCTTAGAATTTCCCTCGCTAGAATCAGAATGAAATCTGTTCATGAACCAATCGGTTTGACATAGCAAGAAAAAAGATAGCCCCTCATCAATAGGCATGGCACAAAATCTGTCAGGATATCTATCTATTCTTTCTACAAGCCCAGTAGCTATTAGTGGAGCGGCCAGCCGATAAATTGTGTTTGGATAGGTATTCATGTTCCTTGCCAGTTGCTTTGCAGAAAGGGGTTTTCTACTCCTAAGAAGTATCTTGTACAAACTTTGACTTTGTGGGCTGATGTTCATACGTATAGAATAATTACTCCATAGCAGGGATTTTAACACTTTTATGCTAAAACCGCCAACAAGAATATGATCTATTTAAATACTTTGAACACTTGAAATGGAAACAGCCAGTCAACCAGACAGAACTGCCCTGTTTGCAGAAATCGAAGCAAATTTACACTTTCGTGCGGAAGTGTATCAATTGGGAGAATACTTTGAGGGGCTCCCGTCCGAATTAGCACTCATCACCTTACTTGATGTAACAAACATCCCAGGCTGCCATTATGGATTAAGAAACGTCTTTGTTCCAATTATTCGACAACTTGAACTTGGAGGGATACGTGTCGGTGGGCAAACACTGCCAGTAACTCCGGAAACTGTAAGAATAATGGAAGGAAGTACCGGCAATGGTTATGCGGCAGCAAAAAATGCGGCTGAAAGACTAGGATACGAGTTCATAGCTGTCATGCCTGATGGCATGCCTCAAGCACGTTATTCTCCTCCTGGAGGCAAAGAAATTGTTTTTATAAAGAGCCCGGCAACACAGGATGATATTGACTTAGCTTTACTCGAAACCCCTGGTGCCCTAGTTATCATTCTGACTCCAGCCGCTGAATATGCTGAAGGGATTCCCAGACAAATACTATCTTTGCTAAAAGAAAATAAAGAGAGAGTCAGCTCTAGGAAAAAATTGATTGCTTCCCCCGATCACTCCGTAGGATCAGCAGATACCACTATTGCAACAATGGCCGAACTCGGAATACAGCTTAAGAATAGATTAGGGCTGTTATCTGATCCTCCTTTAGTTGTCGCCTCGATGGGAAATGGAGCAAGCCTGTGCGGACTTAAAGCAGGTATGCCTGAAATCCTTCTTGTAGCAACGGAATCATTAGCCTATGGAAGGGGTTATAACGAGTTCAGGGTTATGAGGGGTCTTTCAACTTATAATGAGTTATTTCATATTGAACCTGCAAATCGTATGTTAATGGAAAGATTTAAAACTTATGGAACCAACGCTCCTATTGGAATTGTACTACCGATGCAAGCAAGAATTCTTCCAGAATTATTTGAATATGTCCTTTTTTCTGATAACGAAGTTTTGGAAGCATACCGATCTTTAAGTCTCTCCGAATCAGGGCTTCGAAATGCTCTTGACCTTCCCAACTATGACTTGCTTCCTCCGCAACTAATTGACGTCTACGGGAATTCTACGCTTGCAAATATAGCAGTCGCATCCTTGTATACTTCTAGTTATCGGACTGTTGTAGCTATGGCCTACGACGGCCGTAGCAATTATTAGAAATTGAGCAGTAAAAGGATTAAAATTGTTTCTCTAGTTGCTTCTTTCTGATATACTTTCCTATGCAAAAAGAATTGGAATTTGCAAAAAAATTAGCCCTCGAACCGGGTCAGCTGATGGTCAAGCATTTCGGCAAGAAACACAATACCAGGTTCAAACATGAGCTGGAAATCGTGACCGGAATAGACGAAGAGATAAACAGAAATGTTATCTCAGCCGTTTCAAAAGAATTTCCAGACTACTCTGTCATTGGTGAGGAGGAGAGCAATAGTAAGAAATCCGAGTTAGTATGGATTTGTGATCCTATTGACGGAACATGGCCATACTCAAAAGGACTGCCGGCTGCATCGTTTTCCTTAGCCCTTGTACGAAGGGGAGTACCTCTGATTGGAGTTGCATACAATCCATTCTTGAATAAACTGTATACTGCACAGAAGGGCAGGGGAGCTTATCTGAATGATAAAAGAATACATGTCAGTCATACCGAATTGAAGCATTCCACTATAAACATTGAATGGTGGCCTGAGGCTGAATATGATGTCGAAACAGCAATGCATGGATTTTCACTTGACACATATGCATATGTACTCCACCTTGGGAGTATAGTTACGGCCTCATGCTTGGTTGCATCAGGACAATACGAAGCATGTGTATATGCCGGTACAACAGGGAAGAGTGTAGATATAGCAGCAGTAAAAGTTATCGTAGAAGAAGCCGGCGGGAAGGCAACTGACCTTTTCGGGAACAATCAGCTGTTCGTCAAAGATATAAATGGAGCTGTGATTTCAAACGGATCAATACATAAAAAGATACTTGCTTATACTTCTAAGCTTAAAAAGAGATCCCTCCTTACTGACTAATAGTTGAATGAGGGAATGGCAGCCAGGAAATTGAGCATCTCGTTGCGCCACCATTAGAATGAAAATCAATAGGTGTTTCGATCACTATAGCTGCAGCTGTCTCTTGCAGAACCCGGAAAACTGAAGGAGCAACTCCTTTTGGCGGAGCTAAAAGGTACCTTCCATTTCCGACATCGGCTATATTGCATCCCCCAGCAATGGCCTCCTGTGTAGATACAACATGAATATTTGCTTGCTTGATACAACCAGGAACCTGCCGTTCAAAAGACTCGGCAACAAGAACATGCGGCTCTCCATCTCTTCCATCGTACAAAGACATGAGAAAGTCCAAGTCTTCCCTTCGTCCCCCTGGGGTTAATGATGAATTTAAAGCATCCGCATATTCGATTCTCCAGCCGTTTTCGTGAAGTGATGTTAGGGCTTGATCTACCTGCCCTATAAGCTTTGGTTTTGCGACAAGTTTAGCTGTATTCCCTAGACCCCACCCGCATATAAGAAGTTTGAATTTTGAGCTATAAATATAGTGACCTCCTGCAATTGGAAAATACGTCACATTGTAACCGGGCCAAAGTTCCTGATATTGCATAATAGTAAACTGCCGAGTAGTTGTACTTCCAGGTTGGAGTCTGTATAGAAAAGAATTTGGTTGTGAGTTGTTTGCTGATATGACATGCATTAAGACCTCTTCCATCAAACATAAATCTACATGTCCGTACTCAGGTAGAAAAATCCAATCGCCGACTGTTCTGAATTCATCCGTTGGAAACCAAGTATCAGTACCCTCTGTTTGGATCACAGGCCACATACCAAGTTTGCGCAACTGAACGGCAAATAAGTCCAGTACTGCGGTATCAGATCTGCTTGGTGGTTTGATAACCACTATGCAGGTAGGTTTTGGATATGTTTCGTCTTCCCTAATTTCAACCATTCTTATTCAAAAAAAATAGAATTGTATCAATACTTAAAAAACTAGCATATAAAATATCCCTATATTCTCTTCATAAAAAACACAGCACTTCCATTATCATAATAATTCTCAAGTTTGCCAATCTTTTTGTATCCCAGATTCTCATAAAATCTATGTGTTTTGACCATTATCTCGTGAACATTGAGAATGATACTTTTCCCTCCCATAGACTGAGCTTCTTTTTCAGCTGCTTCCATAAGTTTTCTACCTATTCCCCGATTTCTGTATTCCGGCAGAACTCCGAGATTGAAAATTTCACATTTCTTCCCATCGGGCCATGTCAACGGACTATGTTTGCCAACTATTACAGCTCCTAACAAGTTACCTTCCTCCTCTGCTATTATGATTTGAGCATACTTTTGATAGGCTTTTAAATCGTCTATCGCAAACCATTCTCTTAGAGACTGACCGTTTGTCTCATCAAACTTTTTCTCATCATTTTCCTCCAATTCTTCAAAACAAGACTCAAAAAGAATTTCTAGGGCTTTGATGGAAACATCATTTTTGGAAATTATTTTCATATTTACATTCTATCTTTGTCTTCTCCTTGGCTAGACTTGATTAAACACGTCCGGACACACTGCTGTATTATACCTGTTTTTCTATCTCCCTTTCCAGATACTCCTTATCCTCAGGTTCAAGCATTTTGATGAGAGTTTCATCATTCGAAACATCCACATCATTCTTCTTCAAAAGCAAAGTGAGAAGTTCTAAACACTTTGTGACCTTTTCCTCAGCTACAATGTCAATTCTCGCATCTATTTCTGATCTTAGGTCATTTACCTTTGTTTCTCTGTTCTGGGAAATCAGCACAGCAGTCGAGAGGAGAATTGCTTCAAGTGAAACAATCATAGTCAAAAGGCCAAATGGAAAAGGATCAAATGGCTCCATCCCAGGGAGTATGTCTGTATTGAGAGCTATCCAAACTGTAAACCATACAACATTGATGACCAGAAAGGGGATACTTCCGGAAAAAGAAGTAATTGCATCGGCAAATCTGTCTGCTATAGAGCGATTTCTTTTTGCATTCACTTTAAATGTCCTGATGATCTCGTTTACGTCTTTTCTTACTTTAGCGTATTTCTTTCTGCGAAATGTCAAAATATCGAAAAGTTTATTGCTATTCATCGCATAAGCATTAAGAATTTATATTTAGAAGTAAATTTAGAATGATTTAGACTTTATGTCAATGAATGAGTATTACCTCACTTGAATTTCTTCCTCAGAAAAACCGCAGTTATCCAAATGAGATTGAAGACGCCGACTCCGAGCATGCCATAACTTGTGGCAAATAGAATCAGGAGTATTGTGTAGATGATCAGTATTCGAGACATTAGGTTTAGATATTGGTTGTTTGATATTAGTTGTAAGTTGTTAGATATTGTTTGCGTGATACGAATCAGTCGTTATTCGCAATCGAACATCGATCCTTGATAAATAGACATATTGTTAGATTGTTAAACTGTTATATTAATATCGTCTTTTTGGCTGATCAGCTTATCAGTATACTGGCCCATCAGCTCACAGTCCCATAAGCTCATTTTCTTATCTACTCATATTTTGCCAGCTTATCAAACGCAAGAACAGTCATGCTCTTTGCAACCCGGTCTTTTTCTTGAAGACCCAGCCTTTTTGCCATTGATCGGATCTTTTCCAAAGCAGTTTCTCTAGTGGAACAGCTCTCGATCTCTATTTCGACGCCTGCTCCAAAACCCTTGATGTCATCTATACAAATTTTAAAATCTTCATATTTGTATACAATTCTGTTCTTATCTATAACCAGAAACTCCTTTCTATCAAGCAATTCCAACAATCTCTTCGCGTTCTCGATCGAGTCAACGTAAATCTCTGCTTCAAGAAAAGTGTCATGATTCATGTCTTCTTTTGTCAACCTTTTTGCTTCAAGGCTTACAGTCACCTTCCCTGTGTATCCGTTATCCTGCTCGCGGATTCTCAGACCACAACCGCGATTCTTATCAAACCATTCTTCTTCCTGCTCGCGAGATTTTATCCTGTTTGGTATGTACCAATGATCGATGATGTGACCATGATAGGAAATTTTTGCACCAAGGTCCAAAAGCCTTTTTTCCAGCAACTTCCTGTCCTTGAATAAATAGCGCAGCTCGATCTCGATCTTGTCTTTTCTTGGTTTGGTAGAGTTTAACAATCTGTCTATATCTTCACGCCGAATCCGGACAACTCTGCCAATTTTGTGAGCCTTCAAATCACCACACTTTATATGGTTGCGAATAGTTTGCCAGTGAACTTTTAGTACTCTGGCCGACTCCTTTATTGTAAGAAGAGTATCACTCATTGTAAGTAGAGAGTCTTTAGTTAATACTCTATTATAATTTCTTTATCGAAAGAAAGCAAAACATATATCTCCGTGATATAATAATGTTGTTATTCTTTTATAAACATCTATAATTATTTAATTGTATTGTAAGACAAATGTCAGTAGCCCAATCTGCAGAAACAGTTGGAGAAAAATTACTTGCCTGGACCGAAGGGGTAAGCAAATATTACGCCGGTAAAACATGCCGAGAAGCGACAAGTATCAAGAGACGCAGAGTAGAAAGAGGTGTCGCCAGTTTTCCGGAGAGGCTTGATTATTACACAGTAATTGGAGGGAGTATGCTTTTTCTATCAATAGTTGCAGTCGGGAAACTTACAAGGTGGTTACCAGTACCACGGATACCAGAAATAAGGGTTGGAAAAAAATCACAAAGAGTAAAGCACGAAACTAGAAGGAAAGGGGGAAAAGATACTGGCCCTCCACAACATTTAGATGGTATCCAAGAGAGAATGGCTGCTGCACGAACTGAACAGCACAGATCGCACCTTCAAGAAGTAGAAGCTCTTATCCAGGATGGAACATTTTATCAAGTTATAGGAGAGGCTTGTGAGCATATTCTGTATATTCTTAACGAGGATAGAAATCGAGTCCTGGAAATTTTGGTCTCAGATACTCCTCGAGACGAACTGGAAGCCAAGATTGAAGGAAATGCATTAGCATCTCCGAAGCTAAGTTCAGAGTGTGCACAACTTCTGTCTGTAACTGCTCATATGGCAGCACTGAACATAATACGACTTGATCCAAACAGACTACCCATTGTTGTCGTTGACAGTATTACTCAAATTAGGAGTACACTTGGGACCCGAGAGCTTAGAAGAACTCTCGTTTCTACACTAAGTCGTCAATTACATCTAAGCGTTCGCTATATTCCTCTTCTTCAAGCAAGTGTATCTCCTCGGGGGGAAACAGCAGGACTCACTAAAGCAGAGATAGCAGCGACAGTCCCAGAAATACCTTCTTATAAAGCTAAAGAACTGTTTAGGACTCTTTTTAGAAATCTCATTGAGAATCAATATCAGGGTCTCCGCTCAATAGTTATATTAGAAAGCTCCCTTTTAGAGAGGGTAACTAGTGCAGCAACATATGACGATATGAAACGGTTTCTTGAAGAATTTACAGTTTATGTACCTGAGAGTGAAGAAGGTTCCCCACAAAAGATGCAAATAGACCGAATTTTCTCAATAGATGACCTTTTAGCTTTGTTAGAAGACTCGAATTTGAAAAGCTCTCCTGCTTTTGCCGGTCTATGCAACAATCTCATACAGATTTGTCTACTGTCATACTTTGAACAGGACCTTGACCAGAGAAGAATACAGTTATACGCCAGCAGAGATAGAACTTTGAGATTACTTAAAAAAGCGGTACGGTCTGATAAGGATTATGGTGACGGGAGCTGGCGTAAAGACAAAGTGCATGGAAATATCGGATACGTTGTATATGTACATTCCCCCCTCTCGTTAGATGGTAAGTTGGCCTGGCCAATTATGATATTCCAAAAGATTTCAACTGCAGGATCAAGAAGTGGAGATAAATTTTTCCCAATATAACTTCGATCAGATTAATCTGATTCATCCCCAATAAAACTCCCATCAATTCCTCTCTTTCCTTCTCTTACTTTTGCACTGCTGACATCGGATATCCCTTTTGTTACCTGTACCTGCTCGAACCAATTTAATCTTTCTTGAAGTTTATAATTAAGAGGAAAATTCTTGCGGATATGAATTACGTGCTGGAATTTAGAATTATAATGCCTAATGTGTGAATTAGATAAGAACTTTAAAAATAAGTAGAGAATCTATAGTATTAATGGACTTAAACTATTAATACTGCCCGAAATGGACAAAGAAACTCTACTTATTGAAATATATTG
>JAQVGX010000112.1 GCA_028696515.1 Candidatus Dojkabacteria bacterium
TATCCTTTGAACACTGTGACATCCAGGCATTCTGGCAGAAGTCGCAGCCAAAGTTGCAGCCGATCGTGCCGATAGAAAAGACTGGACTTCCCGGAAGGAAGTGGAACAAAGGCTTTTTCTCTATATCATCTACCCCGGATCCTGATGTGAGTCCGTAGACAAGTGAGTGGAGTATGCCGTTTTTGTTTTGGCGTACTCCGCATATACCGCATTTATCAGGAGCTATCTTGCAGTAGTGGCTGCAGGCAGTGCATTGAACCAGGTTATTCTTGAGTTTTTTAAAAAGAAGAGCTTTGCGCATGAGTATATTAGTCTACCATATTTTTTACATATCTAGTAGGTACTGTATAGGTTGGGTACATGTTACGAATTAGGGTGGTTAAGTAAAATCATATACTGTTCAATTGGTGTTTTCAAATCTAAACTATGGTGGGGTCTTTCTTCATTGTATACATTAACAAACTCGTTAAGACGTTCTTGTTGTTGCCTCATTGTTACCTCTAATCCCTCAAAGTAGTAAACTTCATCTATTACTGTCCTTATGACTCTTTCCACAAATGGGTTCTGTTTTGGACTTCTTGGTGAGGAAAAGACATGTTTGATATTTCTTTTCTTTAATTCTTTATCCATTTCCCCTAGAAATTCACTCCCATTATCACTTCCTATATACTGAATCCTTTGAAATGGATACTTCTTCTGTAAATAGTCTAAAAACATTCTTCCACATCTCGATGTTATTCTTGTAAAGAGCTTTATCCTCATCAGTCTTGTTGCGTGATCTATTGCTGTAAACTGATAGATTCTTTCTCCTCCGGGTAAGTACAAATGTTTTACATCTAAATACACTAATCCTCCTGGCTGTTCTACAATCCTCTTCGGTACAGCATACATATGCCTTCTATTCTTCCTTTTGTAATACTTCTTCTTTGATGATGGTATCCTTCTAAGGTTTGCTTCATTAATTATCTTCTGTATTCTTGTTTGTCCTATGTAGATACCTTCGTCTTTTAGTTTCTTTTGTATCTTTATCTTACCCCAGGCTTGATATCTTCTGTCTGTTCTTATCTCTATTACTCTTTGTGCTTCTTCCATTGTCACCGGACTTGTTCTTACTGTGTGTGGCTTTCTTGACTTGTCTTCCAGACTGGATAAATCATGAGGTTTGAATCTTTTGTACCAGTATCTTATCGTTGGTTCCGGTATATCAAAATGTCTACTCGCTTTTAGAATATTATTTCCATCTACTATGTAATCTATCCATTTCAATCTCATCAGGGCTTTTCTACTTAAGCTCTTAGATCTTACCTTGAACACTGCCTTCCACTGGTATCTAAATGGCAGTAGATGTTTTGCTCGAGTTGGTGTATTATCTTTCATGGGTGTGTTTTGTAATATGTTAAGTCACTATTACTTTAACACACCCTCTTTCGTAATATCTATCCCAACTTATTCAGAACAAATATGGCCTGTCCGATAATGTTTGTAATCTTCCAAAACCTCTGATACCATCCCTCTATGAAAATAGTATCGTGGAATGTGAACGGACTACGTTCAACCGAAAAACCATTTCTGGAATTTATAGCAAAAAAGAATCCTGATATTCTCATGATTCAGGAACTCCGAGCTCACCCTGATCTGCTGAATTTATTTCTAAAAGTTGTCCCCGGATATAAAGTACTTTTCAATCCAGCAAAACGTCCTGGATATAGCGGAACTGCTGTGTATTATACTGACAGGTTGAATATTGAATCGATAACATCAAAACTCGACTCACAAATTCTTAGTTCTGAGGGAAGAACTATTGAGCTGACTTTAAATGATATTAAGATACTAAATTTCTACACCCCAAATGGTACGGGCAAAGAAGAACGACTTGCTTTCAAATTGAAATTTTACAAAGAAATAACCAACTACATAAAAGAATTATTAAAATCTGGATTTTCGATTGTAATCGGCGGAGATCTGAATGTTGCAGCTACAGAACTCGACCTATATGCTCCAAAAGAGAATCAGAACCGATCCGGTTTCCTTCCGAAAGAGCGAATTTGGTTTAAAGAATTTTTACAACTTGGCTTCATAGACACCTTCAGATTATTCGAAAAGCAGGGCGGATTCTACACATGGTGGCATATGAGAGATCCAAAGAGGAAGAAAAATCGGGGCTGGAGATTTGATTATTTCTTAATCTCAAAGAATCTTAAGTACAGGATCAAAGGCTCGAAAATCCTGAAGAATGTTTTCGGGTCAGATCACTGTCCGATAGAATTATCCCTAAACTTTTAAGATACCATTTCACCCTCAATTTACATTCTCATGATAGAATTAAGTTACAAATTTCAAATAGCAATTCTCACATGAAGATTCTCATAGTCGAAGACGAAAAAGATATAGCTGATCCTCTCAAAAGGTCTCTCGGTAAACAGAGCTTTGCAGTTGATGTTGCTTATGATGGCAAAGCAGCACTTGAGTTTATAAGAAAGAACGGATACGACTGCATACTACTTGATCTAAATCTCCCGGAAGTTGATGGTATAAAAGTCTCTCAAATCATACGTCAAGAAAAAAATACGACTCCTGTAATCATGCTTACTGCCAGAAGCCAGATATATGACAAACTAAAAGGCTTTGATGCTGGAGCCGATGACTATGTCACCAAGCCGTTTGACTTGTCCGAACTCATCGCAAGAATTAACACAGTAATCAAAAGAAACAGTTTGAACAAATTGAACAGTTTAAAGTTTGATAAGTTTGAACTGTTTCCGGATAAGAACATGATAGTAAGATCCATAAAGGGTAAGTCTTCTGAAGAAATTGAACTTAGCAACAAAGAAACTGGCGTTCTGGAATATCTGCTTCGCAACAAGGGGAAGATCATCTCGACAGAGGAGCTGCTTGAGCATGTTTGGGACAGTGAGATCGATCTGTTTACTGATACTCTAAAAACTCACATAAAAACGCTTCGTAAAAAAATTGATCCGGATAAAAAGATCATAACAACAATACGAGGCAAAGGTTACTGTATTAACTAAAATCGTTCCAATCCTCAGTAAAAAATATCATCACCTTGGGCTCACCTTTTATCAGTTAAATTATAAACACCTGATATTAACTCATATCTAAATTTTCAACAAAAACATATGAAACCAAGTGAAGAGGAGCGTAAGCTCTTTTTCACTTTTAGTTCATTATCAATATTATGCCTAATGTGTGAATTAGATAAGAACTTTAAAAATAAGTAGAGAATCTATAGTATTAATGGACTTAAACTATTAATACTGCCCGAAATGGACAAAGAAACTCTACTTATTGAAATATATT